>JBGRQB010000033.1:0-28300 GCA_041725875.1 Rhodothermaceae bacterium | reverse complement strand
CCGCTTTGAACATTTGAGTCTTGATGAAGGACTTTCACAAAGTTTTGTGAGTCATATTATTCAGGACAAAGAAGGTTTTATTTGGATTGCTACTCAGGACGGGTTAAATAAATTTGACGGATACAAATTTACTACTTACAGACACGAACAAAATAATAAACAGAGTCTGAGTTATAATTATCTTTACACGGTTTTTGAAGATTCAGACGGTTATTTATGGATCGGGTCAGATAAAGGCGGCTTAAACCGTTTTGATAAAAAAAGTAAAAAGTTCATCCACTTCAAAGTTGATTATCAAAATCCCAAAAGTATTTTAGCCAACACGGTAAGAACCATCTGCGAAGATAAATCGGGCAATCTCTGGGTTGGAACTTATGACGGATTAAGTAAACTTCCTGAAAAATATCGCAAAACAAAATATGATTCTGCACAAAATATAAATCCGGAATTTGAAAACTTTCTCCCTGATTCCAATGAAAACAAAATTGCTTCAGGCAAAATTATTAACTCCCTTTTATGTGATAAAAGCGGGAATATCTGGATCGGGTCATTTAACGGATTAAGTTATATTAAAGCTAATTCTGTAAACAGAAAACCTATATTCGTAAACTTTTATCACGATCCGAAAAACCTTAAAAGCATTTCACACAATGTAATCAGACATAACGCAATTTACGAGGATTCAAAAGGAAATATTTGGATCGGGACAGTGAACGGATTAAATAAATATAATCCATCTACCGGTGGTTTCAGTCAGATTGAAGCACTTAAAAACACTCCTATTAATGCAATTCTGGAAGAAAACGAAAATGTATTCTGGATCGGTTCCGATGAAAAATTAATTAAATATAATTTAGAAACAAAAGAGTTGCAAACCTTTGTAAACAATCCCAAAGAGCATCGGACTCTGAGCTTTAACGATATTTCCTGCATAACCGGAGACCGCGGCGGAAATATCTGGATTGGAACATACGGAGGAGGAATTAACAAACTGAATTCCGGTTACAATCGTTTTAAACATTATAAAGTTGATCTTCCTGATTCGCGCGTTTCACAAAACAACATCTGGGAAATTTTTGAAGATTCAAAAAATAATTTGTGGATAGGAACCGATGGTTCAGGAGCGGTTTGTTACAATAAAAAAACAGGAAAGCAGCAGCATTTTATAAAAGGAAAAGATAAATCAAAATCGATTGCAGGAAATATTGTCTATTCCTTTTTCGAAGATTCAGCCGGAAACATCTGGATTGGAACCAAGTACGGATTAAGCAAACTCACTTTTAAAAATCAGATTCCGCAAATAAGAAATATCTTTTCCGACGGAACTCCAAATTCCCTTTCCCGAAATAACGTCAGAAAAATATCTCAGGATAAAAAAAACAATTTATGGTTTGGAACCTGGGGCGGTGGGATTAATAAACTTTCCGCTGAAAATAACCGACTCAATCAGTTTAAATTTGATCTGACTTATTCTCACAAAAAAGGAGCTCCCGGACTCTCAAACAATTTTGTCCGCTCAATGCTTGAAGCTTCCGACGGAACACTCTGGATAACAACTTACTGGGGATTAAACATTCTGAAAAAATCTAATCCGAAAAATCCCGATAACTTTGTGAAGATTTTTAACGATCCTCAAAATCCCGGAAGTCTTACAAACAACAGTATGTTTTTAATTCACGAAGATGCCGACAAAAATATCTGGGTCGGAACGCGCAACGGAATCAACAAGTTATCTGCAGAACAAAGAAAAAACCTGAATCCCGAAACTGTTACTTTTCAACACTTCAGAGAAACAGGTGGTTTGGCAAATGAAATTATCTACGGACTCCTTGAAGATAGCCATAAAAATATCTGGGTAAGCACTAATCAGGGAATTAGCAGAATAGATTATGAAACTGAAAAAATAACAAATTATCTTCAGGAAGACGGATTACAATCAAACGAATATAATGTCGGGGCTTATTTCAAATCAAACGACGGCTCAATGTATTTTGGCGGAATAAACGGATATACAAAATTTCATCCCGACAGTATTAAAAGATACAGCTATTCCCCTTCTGTTTGTTTTACCGATTTTCTACTCTATAATAAATCTGTAAAAGTTGATGAAAATTCTGTCATAACACAACATATTAACTTCACAAAAGAGATAACACTAAACTACGAAGATCATATTTTTGCAATTGAATTTTCTGCGCTAAATTTTCGTCAGCCCAAAAACGTAAAATATGCCTATAAACTGGAAGGACTGCACAAAAAATGGGTTGAAACAGATTACCTTAACCGACGCGCAACCTTTACCGATCTGGCTTCAGGTGATTATACATTTAAAGTAAAAGCCTGCAATGACGACGGTGTTTGGAGTAAAAAAACAACAGAACTTAAAATCACAATTCTTCCTCCTTTGTGGTTTACCTGGTGGGCAAAAATTATTTATCTGATTATTTTGGGTTACTGCATTTACTTTTTCTATTCTTTTGAAAAAAAGAAATATCAGCAAAAACAGCGCGAACTTTATCTCGAAAAAAGTTTATCTGTAAAACTGGAAGAGTATAGTAAAACTCTTGAACAAAAAGTTGAAGAGAGAACTCACGAACTTAAAGAAGCAAAAATACAAGCAGAGCAGGCAAATGATTTAAAAACAGAACTGCTCGGAATTGCGGCACACGATCTTAAAAATCCACTAAATGTTATTTTAGGTTTTTCCAATCTTATTCAGGATGATATCCCGGAAAACTCCGAAAGCAAAGAATATCTGGAAGCAATTAAAAAATCTTCCGATGATATGCTTGATATAATTTCCAAACTGCTTGATTCAGCTGCAATTGAAACAGGAGAAATAAAACTTGAACTGGAAAGTGTGAGTCTGAACCACCTTTTACAATCTGTGATTAACGAATATAATCCCCTTGCGGCAAATAAAAATCAACGATTAAAAGTAACTTTCCCAAGTGAAATTATTTATATAAATGCTGATGCCGGTCGAATTAAAGAAGTAATTTCAAATATCGTAAGCAATGCAGTGAAATATAGCCCGCGCAACTCAGATATAACTATCAATTATTTCTCTGACAAAAATCAGGCAAATATAGATGTAAGTGATCAGGGACCCGGAATTTCAAAAACAGATCGCCAGAAATTATTTCAGAAATTCCAGAAATTATCTTCGGTTCCTACGGGTGGAGAATCTTCTACCGGACTCGGATTATCTATTGCAAAAAAACTGATTGAGCTTCATAGCGGAAATATTAAAGTAGAAACTGAACAAGGAAAAGGAAGCACATTTTCAATTATTCTTCCGGTTGAAAGAATTGAAGAAATTACCGGAGAAAACTCTTTCTCTCCTGTTGAAAAAATTGATTTTATGAAACAGAAAGTGATTATTGCAGATGATTTACGCGAAAATCGTAAACTTATCTCCCAGATTCTGAAAAAGCATAATCTTACAATTCTGGAAGTGGCAAACGGTGAAGAATTGCTGAAAATGGCTCTTCAGGTAAATCCCGATTTCATTTTTTGTGATATAAATATGCCGATAATGAATGGTTTTGAGGCTGTTAAAAAATTAAAAGAAGACCAATTATTGAAGAACATTCCGGTTGCATCTGTTACTTCATTAAAAACTGACGAAGTTAAAAAAGCTGCTTTTGACGAATTTATCTTTAAACCTGTTAACGGAAAAATCTTAATTCAGGTTCTGAAAAAATATCTGGATTATAAAACAATCGAAAAAAATATTCCTGATCAAAAAAGTGAACCGACAGATTTACTTTCCAATTTTAAAAAGCTGAATAAATCGGAAATTGCGAATTTTGCCAGCAAACTCAAAAAAGCTGAAACCACAAAAATTATTGATGATGTTTTGATTATGACAGAATATTTGATTAACGTTTCAGATAAAACTCAGCAAGATCAATTAAATCATTTTGCAAAAAATTTAGAGAAAAGCTGTAAATCGATAGATATAGTAAATATAGATAAGAGTTTGAATCAACTTTCAGAATTAGTTGATAAAATCTGATTAACCCTTTAATTTGCGCTCAAACAAATTATTTTTACCTTGCATAGAGATTTAAATAGTATTACAATATGTAATCTAATTTTTTAACTGGAGGCAAATCGAAATAAACTGATACTTTTTTTAACTTCTTTTAACTATAATTATTTTTTTGATTTATAATTTGTCGAGGTTTATGTGTCAGTTAAATCTTTTGCAGTGGTATTTTTATTCACTTTTGCACTTCTGTTTGCAGGAAATAATGCCAAAACCTGCACCATCCACGGTAAAATAACAAATGAATTTAACGAATCTTTACCAAACTGTAATGTAATGGTTAAACAGTTGAGTGAAGGTACAGCTTCTGATGCCAGCGGTTACTATTCATTAAAACTTTCTCCCGGAAAATATACACTTGAATTTAAGTTTGTCGGGTATCAGAACGAAACCAGAGAAATCACCATTTCTGAAGGTCAAACCAATTTAGTTTTAAATATAAAATTAAAGCAAAGTACAATTACTCAGGAAACAGTAACAGTTACCGGAGATCGCGAAGAACTTACAATTAGTGCCCAAAAGCTTGAAAGTATGGATATTCACAATATGCCTACTGTTTATTCAGATGTATTGAGAAGTATAAAAATTCTTCCCGGCGTAACATCTAATAATGAGCTAAGTACTTCTTACAATGTGCGCGGCGGTAATTATGATGAAAACCTGATTTACCTGAACGGTTACGAAATTTATCGTCCTTTCCTTTTAAGAAAAGGAGTAGAAGAAAATCAGTCGCTTGTTAACCCTGATATGGTTCAGGATTTAAGTTTTTACGGCGGCGGTTTCCCTGCCCGTTTTGGAGATAAACTCTCTTCTGCTCTGGAAGTAAAATATAAAACAGGAAAAGAGAGCAAAATTCAGGGAAAAGCAAGAGCTGATCTTCTGAATGCCGGACTCACTTTCAGAAGCAAATATAAAAATCTGAGCTGGACTATTGGCGGAAGATACGCTTATCCGGGAATTTTTCTTGACGGTCTGCAAACCAAAGGTGATTTTAATCCGTCATTTTATGATGTACAGGCAATTGTAAAATATGATTTTTCAAAAAATACAAATCTTGAATTTTTCGGAATTCACGCTACAAATAAATTTGATCTTACTCCAAAAGATTGGGTTGGAAACTTTCACGGATTTAGTCGTCTCGATTTTAGAGAACTAAAAATAACTTTTGACGGAAACAAAGATTACAACTACACTACACAACTTTTTGGTCTGCGATTAAGCACAAAATTATCAGATAATTCTTTATTTAAAATCTCCGGGGCAAGTTATTATACAAAAGAAGAAGAACTTATTGATCTTAAAGGAGATGTTTTTTATTCTGAAAATGCGCAGGAAATACTTGGACCCAAAGAGTTTGTTTATATAAAAAGACAGTTTGAAAAAGCTGATAATCATCTTGAATTAAAAACTTACGAGATTCAATCTTCATTTAGAATTAATTTAAAGAATCATTCACTTCTTGCCGGTTTTGTTTACAAAACACAAAAATATGAAAATTCTATTGATGAAAAATTCTGGGAAATTGGCGACAGTTTAATACTTACTCCTGAACCGGAAATAACAAAAAAATTCAACGATTTAGATCTGAATTCATATAGCGGTTACATTCAGGATGTAATAACATTTTCAGATCAATTTCAGTTAAATCTTGGTGTAAGAGCAAGTTATTATGATTATAACGAAGAAACGTTAATCAGTCCGAGAGTAAGTGCACATTACTATTATTCACCTGTTACAACTTTCCGCTTTAGTGCAGGTTATTACGCTCAGCAGCCTTTTATTTATGAACTTCGTTCAGTTGACGATCCAAAGGAAACCAGATTAAAATCTCAGAAATCTATTCATTTTATTGCAGGCTGGGAACAGAAGTTTCTTAATAACACCGAATTGAATGTAGAAGCTTATTATAAAAAACTGGACGATATTTTACCTTATCACATTGATGATGTAAAACTTGTTTACGAAGATAAAAATTCAAACGAAGGTTATGCTTTTGGTCTGGATGTATTGTTAAAAGGTGAAGTAATTCCGGGAACGCGCAACTGGATCGGCTACAGTTACCTGAACAGCAAAGAACGTAAAAAAGGGACTTCTGAATATACCAGAAGACTTTTAGATCAAACTCATACATTACAGCTTTTTATTCAGGATAAAGGGAAGAAAAATAAAAATATTCAATCGCACCTGAGAGTATTGGTGGGAAGCGGATTTTTATATCACCCGAGAACCATTGGAAAAGATGCTGATGGCAACGAAGCTTTGATTGTTGATAATGACAAGGTAGAAGAGTTTAGCAGATTTTTCCGCGCTGATATGGGAGTTACCTGGAGAACCACACTTAAAAACGGCTGGAAGTTAGTTATTGTTGCAGAAGTTCTAAATGTTTTTAATAATAAAAACGCTTTATCTTATTCTTTCCAACACGTTATTCCCGGCTCAAAAGTACCATTCAGGGTTCCTCATTTGTTGTCCAGACAAACATTCAACATTGGCGCCCAGCTTACTTTTTAGAGATTATATTTAATTGCATAAAAAAAGGGATTTCAAATGAAATCCCTTTTTAGTTTTAAATTTTATATCTGTTTAGTCACCATCTATTAATCGTCCGAGTCCCCCAAGAATAGAACCTTCTCCCTTACTGCTTCCTCCTGCAGATGGAGCGTGTTCGAGAATTCTGTCAGCCATTCTTGAAAATGGTAAGCTCTGTAAATAAACAGTTCCGGTTCCTCTTAAAGTTGCAAGGAATAATCCTTCTCCACCAAAAAACATTGATTTGAGTCCGCCGGCTCTTTCTATATTGTAATCAATTCCGGAGGTAAATGCCGCAATACAACCGGTATCTACTCTTATTGTTTCGTTGCGCAGTTCTTTTTTAATAACTGTTCCGCCTACGTGAATAAACGCCATTCCGTCGCCATTCAGCTTCTGAAGAATAAAACCTTCACCGCCGAAAAATCCGGTTCCCAAACGTTGGGTAAAAGCTATGCCTACTCTGGTTCCAAATGCCGCGCATAAAAATGAATCTTTCTGACAAATCAGTTCGCCGTTAACTTCTTTCATATCAATAGGAATAATTTTACCCGGATAAGGAGCTGCAAAAGCAACTGTTTTTTTACCCATACCGGTATTTGTGAAATGTGTCATAAATATAGATTCACCTGTTAAAACACGCTTTCCGGCTCCAAGAAGCTTTCCGAAAATCCCCTGATCAGGTTCAGATCCGTCACCCATTTTTGCTTCAAATGAAATTCCGTCATCCATATAATTCATAGCGCCGGCTTCGGCAATTACAACTTCGTGCGGATCAAGCTCCACTTCAACGACCTGCATATCATCGCCAAACAATTTATAATCAACTTCATGACATATCATTAATTTCCTCCTTATGTTAATTCAATTTTATAGACGAGGCAACTTGTTTTTTGTTCATTTGAAAATCACCAAATCAATTTAACATTATTTAGCTACAGAAGCACATTTTATCTTTCTGAAAAAGAATAATTATTCTAATTTTATTAAGTTTGAAGCTTGAAACTAAGGAGTATTATGAGCGAAAAACTAAACATTATTTCTTTCTACTCAGATTTTATGTCGAAAGAAGAAGCGGATAGAATCGGCCAGCCTTTTATTGATACTTTTGCCGATGTAAAAATTAACGGATTACAAAATGACCTTAACGCCTGTTTTATTGTTTCGGGCGGAACAGAGCAGAAAACAATTGCACATCTTACAGAGCATCATAACAACGAGTTTCCTGTTTTATTAATTGCACATCCGGGAAACAACTCACTTCCCGCGAGTCTGGAAATACTTGCAAAACTTAATCTTCAGGGAAACAAAGGGAAAATCATTTTTTGTCCCGAACCCGGAAATCAGGATGCTGTTGAAGATTTTAATTCTGCAATAACTGAAATAGCCTTAAATAAAAAACTGAGCAATTCAAATATTGGTTTAATTGGAAAACCTTCCGACTGGCTCATAGCTAGCATGCCTGAGCAAAAAGAAATTTTAAAAAACTGGGGAATCAATATTGTTGAAATTGATATTGAAGAATTAAGAACCTTAGTAAATGAATCTGACTTGGGTGATTATTCTTCCCTAACAGATGATTTCAAAAGTAACTCCTGCAACATTTTAGAACCAACTGAAAAAGAAATTGAAGATGGAATGAAAGTTTATGCCGGATTAAAAAAACTGGCAGAAAAATATAATTTGGCAGCTCTCACAATAAGATGTTTCGATCTTGTAATAAAAGATAAAACAACCGGCTGTTACGCTCTTTCAAAATTAACCGATGACGGAATTATTGCCGGATGCGAAGGTGATATTCCATCTGTTGTGGGAATGTACTGGAGTTATCTTCTTACCGGACAAACACCCTGGATGGCAAATCCGTCATCCATTGATGTAAAGAACTCCACAATGAAACTTGCTCACTGCACTGTTCCAAGAAAAATTATAAACTCTTACGATATTCGTTCTCACTTCGAATCTGGCCTGGGAATTGCAATTCAGGGCGAAATAAAAGAAGGCGCTGTTACTTTAATAAGATTGGGCGGAAAAGAACTTAAATCTGTCTGGACAGCCGAAGGAAATTTACTGTTAAAGAAAAATCAGGAAAACCTTTGCAGAACGCAGGTTGAGATATTGGTAAATGACAGCAACAAATTAAAACAACTTCTTTCAAATCCGCTTGGCAATCATATTGTTATGATTCACGGCTGGCACTCTGAAAGATTACTTGAATGGCATAATGAATTTGTAAAATAGATTTTCTGATCCCGGTTTATTGACCGGGATTTATTTTTTATTAAACCACTTAAAAACATTTATCAACTCTTCATCACCCGAAGATAAAACAAAACTTCTCAGTTTTTCAGAAATAGTTTTATCTTGAATTAACAAACATCTTAGCGCTTCCCATTTGAATTGTTTTATTTCAGAATTAAAAATTATTTCTTCCAGAAAACTTCTTGTCCGGTTTGTATTAAATCCCTGAAACGAACAAATTATTTTCCACTGTAAAACTAAGTTGCTTTTATTTTTCTGAAAAAGATTATGCAGTTTATTTTCAAAACTTTTATCCTCTGAATAAAATGAAATATGCCCTATTATATCAATCATTTCTGTAAGCTTATTTTCATCCGTATCATCAACTCTTTCAGATAAACATTTCAGAACACCACTTCCCATTCTTACCAAAGTTCTTGCAGCTATATCTCTTGGCAGCGGATAAGAAGATTTATAAAATCCTTTTTCCGGTAATTCAGAATGCTGATTTTTTCCTGTTTCTCCAATTATATCAATGAGATAAGAAATTGTTTTTTCTTCACAGCTTACAAGTGAATCGCAAATATTAATTTTTGTATAAAGCGCTTTCTCTTTTTTTAATCTCTTAATTAAAACTTCAACTGCTTCTTTATTATTTCTCTTACCAATTAATATTGCTGCGACAGAACGTTTTTGTGCATCTTTATCATCAAGTAATTTAATTAAATCAGGAAAATTCAGGTCAGCAAACTTTGCAATAAAATTCTTGTCAACTTCACCTCGTTTTTTTCTTTTTTCAAAAAGAATTTCTTCTTTCATTTTTCTAATCCATTTTAATTAACGGATTATCATATCCCCACACCATTCCATGTTTTGGATTTCCCTGAGCAGAAAATTTTTCAACATAAAAAATGTTGTTTCCATTTTTTTCAAAAACTTTAGAAACCGAAGTCTTTATTTTTTCAAATTCTTTTTTCAATCCCTTCGGATGGTTTCCCCAGGCAATTAATACATTTTTATTTTCAGAACAAAATCTGTCGATCCATTTCAGGTTTGTCTTATCAATAATTTTGTCAGAAATCAGTTGAAGATTTTCAGAATAAGTTTCATACAGCGGAATAAGATTTAAAATTATTATTGTACCTACATTTTTCAGCGCAGGATAATTTTTACTGTTTTTGTAAATGTAATTTGTTACTGTAAATATTGTTTTATCTGAAATATCTTTTGTTGCTCTGCTCGGATTTTTAAGAATCACAACAATATTTTCTTTTTTACTTTCATTAATTGTGAGTTTCAGCCAGAATCTTTTATCCGGAACTCTTTTATCTTCAGTCTTTGTTACAAATTCAGGATGGCGATAAACAGGTTTTCTCATATTTCCTCTTTTTTTGATCAGCCAAATATACAATTAAATTTTCATTAACTGTGTAATTCACGAACTGCTGGTGCTGTTCGTGAAAAATTTTTTCCACCATCTGATTTTGTTATTTATTATTCGTACAAAAATAATCCGGGGGGAATTATGAATTTTAAAACTGCTACTTTTATTTTATGTTTTTTTATGATTTTCACAAATGCAAAAAATAAATCTAGTTCTGATAAAAATATCCGTGCGATAAAAATTAAAGAGCCTGTTTTAATAGACGGAATTATGGAACCGATATGGAACCAGTCCGGTGTTTATTCCAACTTCCGGCAACTAGATCCCTTCCCTTTTGAAAAACCCGCAAAACCAACTGAATTCAGAGTTTTATACGATGAAAAAAATCTGTTTGTTTATATAAAAGCATTTGATGATCCGGAAAAAATTACAACTATAAACGGAAAACGTGATATTAATCAGTTTCTTACCGACTGGCTGAAAATTATGATAGATCCGCTCGACAGCAAAACTTCGGCTTACACTTTTATGGTTAATCCTTCAAACGTGCAGAATGACAGTCGACTTTACAACGGCGGAATTAACCGCGATCCCAAATGGGACGGAATATGGGAAAGTGCAACGCAGGTTACAAAAGAAGGGTGGACAGCAGAGATTAAAATTCCTTTTAACATTTTAAAATTTCAAGATAAAGAAGTTCAGGACTGGGGAATTAATATCGCACGTTACATTTTTCGTGAACAACAGCAATCCAACTTTATTTTAAAAGATGCAAATGCTGGTCATTTAATCACAAATTATGCCCGACTGACAAATCTCTCAAATCTCAAAGCCGGAAACAATTTTGTTTTCACACCTTCGGTTACAACTACTTTTGACAGTGATCAAAATTATGATCCTGTAAAATATAAAAGAACATTTGGCGGCGATTTCAGATACAATTTGAATTCAAAAAATACATTGATGGTTACTCTTGTACCTGATTTTGCCCAAATTGAAGCTGACCCTGATATAATTAACGTTTCTGATTATCCAGTATTTCTTAGAGAAAAACGGCCCTTTTTTCTTGAAGGAAATGAATTGTTTTATACCTTTGACCAACTTTACTACTCACGCAAAATGGCGCGTCCGCAAATCGGTACAAAGTTCATCGGTTCAGGAAACAATTTTGAATATGGATTAATGTATATCAGAAACGAAGGGATTAATGACACAATCAACCATTTTGAAGATTTCACAATTACCCGTCTCAAATACGGTAATGAAAAAATCAAACTTGGTTATCTGGGGGGATATGTAGACTCCAAATATAATTTATCGGGTCAGCTTCACAGTTTTGATTTCAGATACCAAATAACAAACTCTCTCGAAATACGCACTTTGGCTGCGACAACATTAATTGATGAAAATAAAATCGGAAACAGCAGTCTTCGTTTTCGTGCATCTTATCTTACTGAAAAATGGCGACTCTATATTGCTTTGCAGAAAAAAACTCCACATTTTGAACAAGGTTTAATCGGCTATCCCGAAGCAAACAATATTACAGAGATGATCTTTCATTATCAGAGAAGAATAAAATTAAAGAAGGGTTTTCTTTCCAGAGCAAGATATAATTTTGGTCTTTCATCTAATAGTCTGTACAATAACGATTTAAATTTCTCAAGATACTTTTTCAATATACATTTTACTTTTAACTCACCTGCTTTCGGAATTATATATGCAGGTACTGCTTTTGAACGTATTCTTGGTTATGGCAGATATTACACTTCCGATGGAACTTATCTGGATAACTACGGAAGTTTTGCTCCAATCAGTCACAACCATTTCAGATACAGGGGTTATCTCGAAACTGATCCGTCAAAAGTTTTTAAAATTTTTATACGTTATGCTAAAACTTCTATCAAGCAGGCGGAAACAAATCGATATGATTTTCATTTAACTTATAAAGCGAGTGAGTTTTTTAATTCAACACTCAGTTATACACTTTATGATATTGGTTATTCAAAATATCTTTCGGAAGATGACAGAGGCAAACTCTCTACTGTGAGTCTGAGAACAGAATACTCAATTACAGAAAATATCTTTCTTAAACTTTACAATCAGTATAATTCGCAATATGACAGACTGTCTAACAATCTTGTTGTAAGCTACGAATATTTGAGAGGAAATTTTATTTATCTCGCGTACGCAGACACCGGCTTTTTTGATGATTCAAAATTAACCGATTCATATTTAGCCAAATATAAAATTGACCGAAGAACAATTAGTTTAAAATGGAGTTATGCCCTATATTTATAGGAAATTAATCTGGAGAAAAAGTGATACGTTTTATCAAAATATTATTTGTGATTTTAGTTTTTATGATCCCGGCAAACGCCGGAAGCAAAGACAGCGTTTATACAAATCATAAAATTAATTTGATGAAACAAAACGGCTGGAACTTATTTAAAGGAGAAGAAAAAGTATTAGTTGCCAGCAAACTTGATTACAAAGAGATTGCCAGAACAGTATCAAAAGAATCAGGAATCTGGTGGATTGAAAAAGACTTTTACGTTCCCGCTTATAAAATTAATAAAGGAAATATCTGGTTATCTGTCTGGTCAAAATTTGGCGCTTTTGAAGCTTATGTAAATAACAAACTGATAATTAAAAATGGTACTATCGGAAATGCAGAAACCGAGAAGCCGGGCAATATTTTTGTAAAAGAAAATATTCCGCCGCACGTTATGAAACTCTTTGTTGAGAAACCGGAAAGAGAATCTTCAAAAAGAAATACCCGCTCTGAAAAAAGACTGGTTAAACAAAGTTTGAAAATAAAATTTTCAAACTTTTTCAATTCATCTTATTCAAAATTTTCCAGTGTAACTATATCATCAAGAAATCAAATTCAGACTGAAATTGATAATGGTGTTTATATGCCTCTTTTTCTCGGAGGATTTTTCTTGCTTGCAATGTTTGTTAATATTGCATTCTATTTCGCTCTGAATCGAAAAGTTGTTTTCCTTTTACTTGCAGCACTCTTTTTCTGCAATATGATTGTCGTTGCCCGATTTTTTGTAACCTATAGTTTTAATCCTTCAATAATATATTATTGGTTAATCAACGGTTCTTTTATTGCAGCAAACTTTATTGCAAAACTTTTGCTGATTGTGGTTCTCCTTTTTGAATTTGAAATCAGAAAAAAATATCAGGTGATTTTCTTTTTTATTTCCTTAATAAGCATCACTGCGGTTTATACAATTCCTTATGATCAAACTTTATATTATTTTATTTCTCCTGTTATTCCACTTATGTTATCACTCTGGGCTTTGTATAAAAAGAAAACAGGCAGTCTTTTAATTTCAACTGCTTTATTAATTCTGTTAATTTTCACTTATCTGAATTATGACAGAACAATGACTTATGGATTAACAATAGGGATGATGGTTTTTGCAGTGGTTATGATTTTTTCAGTTGCCCGGAAAATTTTTAATCAGTCAAAAGCATATCAGCAATCTTTATTAAAATCATCTATTCTTGAAAATAAATTATTACAAAAGCATATACAGCCCCACTTTTTAATGAATTCACTTATGTCACTTCAAGAATTGATTGATGTTGACAGAGAACGCGCAAGTGAAATGGTAGAACTTTTATCAAAAGAATTTCATTTACTTGCCACATTCAGTAAACAAAAATTAATTTCACTTGAAGATGAACTTGAAATATGCAGAATTCATTTACGAATTATGAGTTACCAGCAACGAGCTTCTTTTGAATTAAAAACTTCTGGAATAAATGGAAACGAATCAATTCCTCCGGCAGTTATTCACACGCTTGTAGAAAACGGATTAACACACGGTTATGCAGGAAAAGAGAACGGCTATTTTCAACTCGATAAATTCACTGAAAACAACTTTACAAAATATCGTCTTTTTAATGACGGGAAAACACAGGGAACCAGAAACAAAAAAAATACCGGTCTGGGATTAAAATATGTTGAGGCCCGACTCGAAGAATCTTACCCCGGAAAATGGAAGCTAATTTCACAACCGGTTGAAAACGGCTGGGAAGCAATTATTGAAATAGGAAATTAAAATGAAAATTCTGATTGTTGAAGATGTTACACTTATTGCAGAAAGAGTTGAACGTTTAACCAAACTCTACCTGAAACTCGACATCACAAAAATAAAAATTTCACATACTCTTGACGATGCAAGACTCTGTATAAAAGAAGATAATTATGATTTGCTTTTTCTCGATTTGAATTTAAATGGACAGGACGGATTTGATCTGCTTAATGAAACTATTTCTCATTCTTTTAAGACAATCGTAATTACGGCAAATAAATCTGAAGCAGCCCGGGCTTTTGATTTGGGCATTTTTGATTTTATAAGCAAACCAATTACAAAAGAAAGATTCAAAACCGCAATGGATAGAATTGTTGAGTCAGTTAAAAATAATTCAGGGTTCACTAATTATATTTCAGTCAAAACCCAGGGAAAAATTGAACTGATTGATCTTGATCAGGTGCTGTACATTAAAGCTTCTGGACATTATTGTGAAAT
Source organism: Rhodothermaceae bacterium (assembly GCA_041725875.1). Lineage (GTDB taxonomy): Bacteria > Bacteroidota > Ignavibacteria > Ignavibacteriales > Melioribacteraceae > JBGRQB01. The sequence continues at coordinate 13,545 of JBGRQB010000033.1, read as the reverse complement.
ATATTCCGAACAAAACAAAAAACATCTGCACGATAAAAATCTCGAAAAAATTATGCTTAATCTCCCCTCCCGGTTTTTACGAATTCATCGGTCATACGCTGTTAATACTGATAAGGTAAAACAGATTCTTAATCACGGCGGCGGAAAATATGAAGCAGAACTTATCACTGATGAACGCATTCCTGTTAACAGAAACTCTTACAAAAGAATTTTGGAAATGCTTAATATTTAATCTTCTGAAATTGCCCGAAAACGAACAAAAATGTTCGCTGACGTATAATCATTTTTAACAACCCCTGATTTATCTTGCAGTTTTCCCTATTTTGTATGGCACACTTGTTGTTTTATAGTGGTGATTATAAAACTATCGAGGTTAACAATGCTCAAAAATTACATACAGATTGTTTTTCGGAACCTGCTTAAAAACAAACTCTTTACATTTATAAATGTATTTGGATTGGCAATGGGTATAACCTGTTGTTTAATTATTGCATTTTACATTCTGGGTGAAACCAATTACGATTCGTTCCACAATAACAAAGATCGTATATACCGTGTTGGATTAAATATTACAAATGCCAAAGGAACCAGCAAAGCCGGAGTTTCTTACATCCCGCTTGCCGAAGCACTTGAAACCCGATTTCCTGAAATAGAAAAAACTGCAAAAATATTTTTAAATGATAAAATATTAATAAAAGGAAATGACAAAATATTTTTTGAAAATAAAACTGCATTTGCCGATTCAACATTCTTTACAATTTTCTCTTTTGAATTACTGAAAGGTGATCCTGAAAAAGTTTTAACTTTGCCTGACAATGTTGTTATTAGTGAATCGATTGCAGAAAAGTATTTTGGAAAAGATGATCCTATTGGAAAAATAATCCGATATGATAATTATAAAAATTTTACTGTCGCTGGTATTTTCAAAGACGTACCTGAAAACTCTCATTTACAATTTGATTTTGTTTTTCCTTATAAAAACTTACACGATAAAAAAATCTACAGCTACAAATTAAACTGGGGTTTAATCACTTCATCTTATACATACGCGTTACTAAAGCCAAACGTTTCAATTGAAGATCTGGAAGAAAAATCTAAAAATATAATTCACGAATACAGAGATATAACTCCACCTACGCAAATAACACCAATGTATCAAAAGCTTGAAGATATTTTTCTTCAGTCAGATGTTGAAACGCCTGATATAACTACCAACAGTATTACCCGACTCTTCATAGTTGCTTTGATCGGATTATTTATACTTTCAATTGCTACTATTAATTATATAAATCTTTCAACCGCAAAATCTTCTCAGCGCACAAAAGAGGTTGGAATACGAAAAGTTTTGGGTGCTGTAAAAAAACAATTGATACTTCAGTTTTTAAGTGAGTCAATTGTAATTACTTTTCTTGCAACTTTGTTGTCGTTTGCACTTGTGGAAGTTTTCAACCCACTGTTTTCAACTTTATTCATGAAGAATATTGCAATAAGCTATTTCTCAGATATATGGATTCCTGTTTCCATTTTTGTTTTTATAATTCTCCTGGGAATCACAGCCGGATTTTATCCTGCATTTTATCTCTCCCGATTTATTCCTGTAAAAATACTTGGCGGTAAATCGGGAAGTAATAAATCGAGAACAAATATTTTGAGAAAAGTTTTTGTGGTATTTCAGTTTGCAATTTGTATTCTGCTTATCACCGGAATGATTGTAATTAAAGAACAACATAACTTTATGCTTAACTCTAATCTCGGATTTAAAAACGATCATAATATAGTTGTTACTTTACACGATGCAACTAAAGTTGAGAAACATCAACTTATAAAAGACAGATTAAGTAAACTAGAAAATGTTAACAAAGTCACTGCCTGTCTGGCACCTGTAATAAATAACAGATTAAGCACTTCTTTTTATGTTAAAGCACAATCTGATTTCCAGACTGAAATTAATTGCATCGATTTTGATTATCTGAACCACTTTAATCTAAAACTTATTGCAGGAAGGTTTTTATCTCGGGACTTTAATGATGATAAAAACAGAAGTTTTGTTGTTACCAAAAGTGTTGCAACAAAAATCGGTTTTGCTTCTGCAGAAGAAGCACTTGGAAAAGAATACCTTGTGGGATTCAACAACATAAAAGGAAAAATAGTCGGTGTTGTGGAAGATTTTCATCACTCTTCACTTCGCGTTCCCAAAGCACCTGTTGTAATGTTTTATTATCCTTACTTTTTCAGAAAATTTGTTTTAAGTGTTGAAAGTAAAAACATTCCCGGTACACTACAAGAAGTTGAAAAAATCTGGAAAGAAATGGTTCCCGGTTATCCTTTCGAATATAACTTTCTTGATAAACGTATAAATAATTTTTACAAAAAAGAGGCACAGACAGCAGAAACAATTTCCGTCTTTGCCTTGATAGCAATCTTTCTCGGCTGCTTAGGTTTGTTTGGGTTATCAATATTTTCAGTTGAGCAAAAAGTAAAAGAGATCGGCATTCGTAAAGTTGTTGGTGCTTCTGTTACAAGTATTGTAATGATGCTTTCAAAAGAATTTATAAAATTAATTTTGATTGCAAATATTATTGCCTGGCCTCTTGCTTATTATCTGATGAACAACTGGCTTCAAAACTTTGCGTTCAGAATTGATATAAATCTGCTTACATTTATTTTTGCTGCGGGAATTTCTCTTCTTGTGGGCTTAATAACAATCAGTTATCAATCTGTTAAAGCTGCGTATATAAATCCTGTGGAAAGTTTAAAATATGAGTAAAAGGTAATTTTAAATTACCTTTTACTCTTTATAAATTAATCTGCAATCTGGTACTTAATTCTTATAGTTTTAGAAATTGAAATACTTCCGGCGACCTCTTTTCCGCGCGCACCCATTTCACGGAAACTGTTAACAGGTGAATATCCGTAACCTGAATCAAGTTCATCTATTTCTAAAATTTTTCCAAGTTTAACACCGGTAGTTTCTGCAATATATTCTGCTTTCTTTTTTGCAGCAAGCAAAGCTTCTCTACTTATCTTTTCGCTGTAGCTGTCCTTTTTTGCAAGTCCGAAAGTTGAATGCGACATTTCCAAAGATTCTATTCTGCTTACTTTATCAATAAGCTTATAATATTTTGTTAAATCTTTTATCTTTACATTAAACGCTGTGTAAGAATAAAATCCTTTTTGTACTCTTTTTCTTTCCTCGTAACTATATTCTTTTCCGAAAATTAAAGGAGTAATTTCTATATCTGATTTTGCTATTCCCATTCTGTCGAGAATTTTTGAAAGTCTTTTGGTAATTGCCTGATTTATATCTTTGCTTTCTTCAAGAGTTGGTTTTACAACTCTGATATCAAATTTTGATTTAATCATATCAGCCTGAACACTCATTTCAGCTTTTCCCATAACATTGATATATCTTCTGTTTTCCTGGGCAAAAGTGATAATTGTAAACAGCGCTACCAGCAACAAAATTTTTGATTTCATTATAACCCTCATTATTAATGTGAAATTTGTAGTGTACAAATATAAGTATTTCGGTTTGATATTTTAATACGAAATTCGTTATATTTCTTTTTACACTTAATGAGTTTAAAGAATGGATCAGGAAAAAAAATTTGACGAGCAAATTAATGTTGTGAACACAGCGTTTCACGAGATACTTTTTGCTATGATGTTTCGCCGACAGGATAACGGAGCGGATGATATTCAGAAATTTACATTTGCAGAAATGCACCTGATGGGATTGGCTTATTATAATCCTGATATGATCCTTAAAGAGATTAGAGATTATCTGAATATTCCCCAGACAACACTCAGCAGTATTGTTGCTAAGCTTGAAAAAAATGGCTATCTGAAGCGAGTTATAAATCCGCGAGACATGAGATCTTTCTCACTTGAACTGACTGAAAAAGGGAAAAGCCGACTGGAAATGCACCAGAAATCAGATTATGAACAGGTAAAATCTGCTTTGCTTCCTTTAAGTGAAGAAGAGAGAGAAAGTTTCAAAAAAATATTAGGAAAGATTATGCACTTCGTCGGTACAAACAGTAAAATAAAGCATTAATCTGCAATATTGTGCTGTTTACCGATTTTATTTTGTGATTTTACAGCGATTTTCGTTTTATTCGATATGCGATACTCTTTTTGATATTTTTTTCTGCAATTACAACGAATTTCGTTAATAACTATATTTAATATAATTAGAGGAAATAATGAAACAGCTAAATATTCTGATTTTACTTTTACTCATAAACATAAGTTTTGCCCAATCTCTGCTCGATGAATTAACAAGCGGCAACCAACAATCCCCTTCTTATGAACTTAACGGATATATCCGAAGTGGAATTTATGCCGGAAAAAACCCGTTAAACAATAAGATTCACTCAAAATCAGCTTATGCAGAAGCAGCCCTGAAAATTAAAGTGACCAAGTTCGATTTCGGAAATGCTTTCGCCGATATACGGTTCAACAAAAGTCTTTTGAACAAAAATTCTGAAATAGATATAAATCTAAATGAAGCTTATGTAAATGTTTATCTCGATAATTTTGATTTTAGAATTGGTGAGCAGATAGTTGTCTGGGGAAAAGCTGACGGCTATAACCCCACAAATAATATCACTCCAATGAACATTTTTCTTTTTTCGCCGGAAGAAGATGACAGAAGAAAAGGAAATTTCCTGTTAAGAGGATTTTATAATTTTGATCTTTTTCGCATTGAAGCAATCTGGATTCCTGTATTTGAATCCTCCTACTTTCCTCTCGAAAATCTGAGTCTCCCGGATAAAATTACAATGAAATCTCCCGATCACCCATCGCATGATTTTTCGCAAAGCAGTGTGGCGGTCAGACTGCATTACGAACATCCCGATATTGACGGGAGTATTTCTTATTTTAACGGATTTCTCCCGCAAAGCGGAATCAAAGTAAATCATTTACCCGATAACAAAGCGGAAATATTTTTATCACCGTACAGAAGTCATGTTCTCGGTTTCGACTTTTCAACAACAGTTGGCAATTACGGATTAAGAGGTGAGTTTTCTTATACCATTCCGTTTGACGATAAAACTTTAACAGAATCAACTCCGGGTAAACAACTTGAATATATAGTAGGAGTTGATTTTGAGAGGGGCGACTGGTCATTTATTTTCCAGTACCTAGGCAAATATGTTAATGATTTTAACAAACCAATTTTTTTTTCATATGAGTTTTCAAATCTGATAAACAATTATGTTCTTAATATGAACAGATTAATTCTTTCAACCACAGATGAAATTTCACACTCTGTTTCTTTTCGTCCCTCAGTAAAATTACTTAACGAAACTCTTTCAATAGAACTTTTGGGTCAGGCTAAACTGACCTCTTCAGAACTCTTTTTGAAACCCAAGATAATCTATGATATAACAGACGATTTGGAAGTCACTTGCGGAGCGCAGCTCTTTTTTGGTGATGACAATACTCTGTATGATAAAATAAGTAAAACTTCCAGCGCTTTGTTTCTGGAAGTAAAAGCTTCGTTCTAAAATTCAATTCATAAATAAAGGTACAACAATGAAAAAGTTTTCAAATTTAATTATACGGTTGCGCTGGCCAATTATAATATTTTTTTCAGTCGTAACAATTTTTATGGCAATGCAGATTCCAAAAGCCACAATGAATGCAGATATGTTAACATACTATCCTGATGATATGCCCTCAAGGGTTAACAGAGCCAAAATAGAAAATCTGTTTGGCGGAACAGAAATAATGATGGTTATAATAAAATCTGATAATGTTCTTGAACCGCAAACTTTAAAACGCGTAAAAAAAATCTCACGGGAAATGAAAAAGATAAAAGGGATTGACAAAATAATGTCTTTGTTTGAACTAAAAAATATCAAAAGCGAAGATGGTGCAATGATTGTTGATCCGGCAGTGAAAAAAATTCCTAAAACAAAAAAAGATATTGAACAAATTAAAAAAGATATAATTGAAAATGATATTGTATACGGAAATGTGGTCTCCGAAGATTTCACAATAACTGCTGTGATGGGGACCGTCGAAACCGGAACTTCCGATCAAGCCATTCTGGAAAAGGTCAACGAAATCCTTAAATCAACACCGGGTAAAGAGGAAGTCTATTTAGGCGGAACCCCTTTCACACGATTCCAAACCGGTAATACAATGAAGAAAGACTTAGGAAAACTTCTTCCGGTCGGATTAATTGTAATGCTCATCTTTTTATTTTTCTGTTTCAAGCAGTTAAGAGGAGTCCTGCTTCCATTTTTAGTTGTAATTATGTCAATCCTTTTTTCAATGGGATTAATTCCTCTTTTAGGCTGGGACTTCACTGTTCTTACAGTTCTTCTTCCGGTTATTCTCATTGCTGTTGCAAACGATTATGGTATTCATATGATTGCAAAATATCAGGAAGAAAACACAAAGGGAAATAATTATTCCAATAAAAAACTTGCAAGCATTATGTTTAGCAGTCTGGGCGTACCAATTGTCCTTACCGGCATTACAACAATGGTTGGTTTACTTTGCCTTAATAATCATATATTAATTCCTGCCGGACAATTAGGTATTCTTACTGCAGCCGGAATTACCTACGCACTTGCATTAAGTCTGTTATTTATTCCTGCAATAACTTCAATGCTGAAAAATGCAAAACCAATTTTCACCGAAGGTTCAAAAAAATCTCTTCTTGATAATATTCTGACTTACTTCAGCAACTTTGTTGTGAGAAGTCCCAAAACAATTATCTATTCTGTTGTTATTTTTACCTTACTGACAGGCACGGGAATTTTCAGTGTAATAATAGATACAGATGCTGTTAAGTTTTATCCGGAAGAACATCCTGTTGCAACCTCTGCCAGAATAGTAAACAAACATCTTGGCGGATTTTATCCTGTTTCAGTTGTCTTTAAAGGTGACATAAAAAATCCTGAACTGCTCGCAAAAATTGATCGGTACGAAAAAAGAATTTCTAAAATTCCTGAAATAGGAAATACTTTGTCCATTGCAAGAATTGTCCGACAAATGAGTCGCGTGCTGAATGATAAACACGAACCTTTCTATGATAAAATTCCTGACACAAGAAATGCGGTTGCGCAATATTTCGAACTATACAATATGAGCGGCGACCCTGATGATTTTGAAAAGCTTGTGGATTTCAGTTATGAACACGCTGTTATAAATGCTAGAATAAATAAAACCAGTACTCCGATTTTAAAAAATGTTGTTAACCAGATAAGAGAACTTACAAAAGATGATCCTGATGTTTTTGTAATAGGAGGAATCTCAGAAATTTTTGCAGATGCTTCTGAAAAAGTTGTTGAGGGACAAACCTCTTCACTTACTTACGCTTTTATACTTGTAACAATATTAATGATTTTCTTGTTCAGGTCTTTTAACGGCGGAATAATTGCAACAATTCCATTGCTGCTTTCAGTAGTTATTCTTTTTGGTTTAATGGGAATTATGGGAATTGAACTAAACATTATAACAGCACTTTTATCTTCCATTATGATTGGTGTCGGCATCGATTATACAATTCACTTTTTGTGGCGATTTAAGGAAGAGAGAGCTAACGGCTTATCTCACGCAGAGTGTGCAAGAAAAACACTACTCACAACAGGAAGAGGAATTATCTTTAATGCTCTTTCAGTAATCATAGGATTTTCAACTCATTTTGTTTCAGGATTTGTACCTGTGAAATTCTTCGGATTTCTTGTTGTTGTTTCAATCTTTTCCTGTTTAGTAGGATCTCTGATTGTAATTCCGGCATTTTGTGTTGTCTTTAAACCAAAATTCCTTGATTCAAAAATTTCGGTGAAGCAAAAGAATTCAAACAATAGTCTTGCTACAGAAAATATCTGACAGAATCCAAATGATACAGCTGATATTTGCCATATTAATTGCTGTTAAAGATGCCATAATGAAACTATATAAATGGCTTAAAAGTGGTGTGATTTAAAATAAATTTTCATTCAAATTAAGGAGTTAAAAATGGTTAAGAATAAATTAATTTTTCTTTTCTTTATAAGTTTTTTCACTACAGAAAATTTTGCACAGGAAAAATTATCTGCAAAAGAAATTTTTGAAAAATCGATTGAGGTGACTCGTCCTGCCGGAACAGAAGCGATTTCGCAAATGACAATCTTTGATGAAAAAGGAAGAACACGTGAAAGAAGATTATATCAGTTAAGTAAGCTCACAAATAACGGCAACACTGAAAAAAAACTTATTCGCTTTCTCTCTCCTGCCGATGTTAAAGGAACCGGATTTTTAACTTACGATTACAAAATTAAAGATGATGATAAGTGGCTTTATATGCCTGCCTTGCGAAAGACAAGAAGAATTATAAGCTCTGAAAATGCAAAAAGTTTTATGGGATCAGAATTTTCTTATGCTGATATGACACCTTTAAAAGTTGATGACTTTAAGTTTACAAACCTGGGAATTGAAAACATTAAAGGAGTGCAATGTTATAAAATTGAAATACTTCCACTTGATGACGAAATCGCCGATGAAAATGGCTTCACAAAAAAGATTTCTTTTTTTGACATAAAATATCATGTTCTGCGCAAAGCTGTTTATTACGATCTTGAAGGGAGTCTGCACAAAGAATTAATGATCCTTAAAGTAACCGAAGTTGATCCGGTAAATCATAAATTTCGTTTTTCTCATATGGAAATGATTAATGTTCAAAACAAAAGGAAATCAATTTTAACTGTAGATAAAATAAAACTTCTTCCAAAGGTAAAAGATTCTTATTTCACAACAAGATATCTTGAAAAATAAATCATTGTTCGCCAGTCCGGTTTTGCCGGACTGGTTTTAATTATTCAATTTATCTTTTATAAACTCAGTTTCAAAATATACACTTCTTCTAATTTATCTTCCGGTAACAATTCGCCGTTCTTATCAAATGATCTTACCTGCGCATTTGCAATGTAAAAATATTTATCCCCGACAATTTCTCCTGTTGTTGGAATATTAAACAGAGGGTTGAACATATCCAGCTTTTTTCTGCTGATAACTTTATCGTGAGTCTCATTAAGTTTATACTGCATAATTCCCCCTAATGCAAAACCCTGATGTGCAATTAATGTGTTTTTGTAAAATGCCAGTCCGTCAATTCCGGTAAGAGTAATTTCATCGCTGTGTTTTATTAACTTCCCTTTACCTGTTTTTGTGTCGACTACCCTTATTCCCGTATGACTTGCAACAAATAAGTTTTTGCCGTTATCAGAAATTGTTATGCCGTTTGTGAAAAACATATTTTTGTCGCTGAAGAATAATTTTATTTCACTGCTTCCAAAAGGAATTTTATAAACGTTAGTTCTGTGAGTATCAGTAAAATAAGCATCGCCTGTTTTGCTGATTGTTACATCGTTAAAAAATCCTCTTTCGCCATTTGCAAAAGCAAACTTCCCCAACAGTTTTCCATTATCAATATTGTATTTATAAATTCTTGTTTCTCTGTCAGAAGTATTTTCTATTTCATAAATTTTATTGTTTGAATAATAACCTGAGCAGACCCACAAATGTCTTCGCACAGGATCTACTTCCATTCCAACTACTCCGAGCAATCCATCTTCTACAGAAGTTTTAAAATCAGTAACTTTTCCATTTTTATCTATGCAAACAATTTTCCTTTTGTATATGCTGCTTATATATAATTTTCTTGTTACTTCGTCATAAGCCACACCTTCGGGAATAAGCTTTTTATCTTTTATAATATATGCGGTTTCACTTTTCCCGACAGATACCAATTTCTTTTTCGCCTTTTGTAAAAAATCACCAATCTTTTTTTTATTAAATGAATTATAAAACTCTTTATCTGCTTTTAGATTTAGTAAAAACTTTCCTTCCATCAACAAAGTTTTTTCCAGATAATTAAACGCCTTATCAGTTTCTTTATTCAAAGCATAAGCTCTGGCAAGACAATATTGTTCATAAGGATTTGTTGGTGAAATATCACATCTTTCTTTTTGCAGTTTTGTTGCTTTTGCAAAATCTTTTTTCCCGACAGCCATTCCAATTTGATGACTTAATCTGAAAAACTTTTCTTTATCAGTTTCGTTTTTTACAGATTGTGCATTTGTTGTTTTTGAGATTAAAGAAAATGTGAATAAAAAAATTAAAAGGTGTGAAAATATTTTTTTAAGAATGGTCTTTAATAATGTCATAACTCCCCCGAATTGACAAAATTTGATGATTAATATTTTGGTTAACTGTTAAACCTGTATTCCTCTCTTTCCTAATTCTTCAATAACTTTTTCCCGATAATTTCTTCCGATAGGAATAAAATGTCCTCCGGCTTCAACTTCAGAATGTGTGTAAGAATCAATTTTTGATATCGAAATAATAAACGATCTGTGAATCCTTATAAATCTTTCTCCCGGCAGACTCTCTTCAAGTTCGCTTATTTTTTTGTGGGTAACTATTTCTCTGTCCTGAGTAACAATTTTTACATTATTGCGCAGACTTTCAATATAGATGATATCTTTGAAAAAAACCTTTACCATTTTGCCGGATGATTTTAAATAAACAAATGTTTTTTCAAAATCGTCACTAAGTGATTCTGAATTTATTGTATCTTTAATTCTTCCTCTGAACCTGTCTACAGATTTTTTAAATCGCTCAAAAGTAAACGGCTTAACAAGATAATCTATTGCATCTAACTCAAAACCTTCTACAGCGTAATACTCATAGGCAGTTGTAAAAATAAATGCGGGCAAATCTTTTACCAGTCTGACAAACTCAACTCCGCTTACTCCGGGCATTTTGATATCAAGAAAAAGAAGATCGATTTTTTTCTTTTTCAAAAGCTCAGATGCTTCGATTACATTGCGACATTTTCCAGCGAGTTCGAGTCCGTCAATTTTTTCAATATAATTCTCGAGTAAATCTCTGGCTAATGGTTCATCGTCCACTACAGCGCACACAATATGTTTATTTTCAGATGTCATTTTGCTGTTTTAATAATGTAACCCAATTTAACCTTTAGAAAAAAATAAAACAACTCATTTTGGAATTAATTTCAGTTAAAAAAATCTGATATAACTTTTGGATAAATGGAACGATATTTTGAATAAAAATGCAGGGAAGTTAAATTTATTGTGTTCAAATAAATCAGGCAAATGCAGGCATAACTTTTTCATCAGCAAACTTAATTGCTAATCTTACTGAAAAAATTTCATCTTCTTTTTTAATTTCAAGATTGTAATTCTCTTTATATAATCTTTTAAATCTTTCTTCTGCATTTGTTAAACCAAAGCCGGTGCCCTGTTCCGTATCTTTGCAAATACTGTTTTCAAGATTCATAACCATTTCATCTTCTTTAACAGAAATATTAATTGTTATCCATCCGCCTGTTGTGCCGAATGTTAACCCGTATTTAAAAGCATTTTCCACAAAAGGTAAAAAAGTTAAAACTGCTATCTCTTTCCCGACGGGATCGCCGTTTACCGAAAAACTAATTTCAGCCTCAGAACCGAATCTAATCCTCTCAAGCTCAATATAATCACGAAGCATTTCAAGCTCTTTTTCCAGCGGTATAAAATCATTTGGGGTCTCTTTTAACATGTACCGCATTAATCCGGATAATCTGATAACAACGTCTCCCGCCTTTTCATCCTTTTTTTCTATCAGGGAATAGAGGTTGTTCAGGGTGTTAAATAAAAAATGGGGATGAACCTGGCTTTTCAGGAATTTGAGTTCTGCTTTCAGCTTTTCTCTTTTGAGCACTTCGGCTCTTTGTTTGTTTTCATACCACGTGATCAAGATCTTGGCCAGTGCGGGGATGATCAGCAAAGTATTGATATCTACTATTCTGTGCATGATTTCGTAAATATTAAAATACTCAAGTTCTTGTGCCGGCGGATAGATCGGGAAAATGATATGAATATTTATCATTCTGAGCAGAACCCCTCCTGTTATCATTACAACGAGTGAGGTTATTACAAACCAGGTATATTTCTCCCTGAATAACAAACGGGGTATTATGTATATTAAAAACGTATAAACCGCAGCCATCTTTACCGGGAGCAAAACAATTTCGGAAAAGAAATATTTTTCATAGAACCCGCCATTGGTCCCCCAGAAAATACCAAAAAATAATACAACGAAAACCCAGTAGGCTACGTGTAAAAATTTTCTTCTTTTTCCTTGTTTTGATATTTGATCTAGTAAAGAATGCATCTTTGGTTTTATCTAATTCCTGCAATTACGAATTCAATATAAGAATCACAAATGATTTTTTGTTTGCTGTTTGTCCTGTAAAACAGGCTGTTTGTCCATTAATTTTTATGTTTTTGTAAAGAAGGGTTATTTTGGTTCAAAATTGAAGAAAATAGTGTAACTAAAGCTTTTTTATGCTAATAAATTTGAATTCTTAACTTATTGATTTTTTGAAATAACACCGTAAAATTAGCAAAAAAATGTTTTACGGAAAAATAAAAGTTGCTTCTCAAATAACATACTCTGTCTGGAAACAACCGGTAGTTCGACAGTATAACAAATTATACTACACACAGCTCAAAATCGGATTACCCGTTCCAGAAACAGAGTTAAGCCCTCAAGTCCGGAGGGCTTTATTTTTTTAAATTTTTGATTGGTGTTTAGTATTCAGATTTTATTTTTTCGAGACAGTCAGCAAGAAATTGTCCGCAACTCACTCCCATATTACAATCGGTTTTTATTAACGCCGATATATCAATGGTGTTAATTTCTCTTCCTTTCAGCAAAATTTCAATTGTCTGCGGATGACCGGCGCATCCTTTGCCGGAATCTCTTTCTTTGATTTGGAGATTATCAAGTATCAGGTGTTGGTCGGTTTTTAATATATCAAATGTCCACTGACTTTTACAATGAAGTTTTTCATCTGCGGCAAATTGATATGTTTTGATTTTACAACTCATATTTTCCCAGGTTAAAACTTGCTGTTTGAAATATTATTTGTAAAGAATTTTCAAGATTAATCTTAAAAACAGTCCAAAATACACAATTTATTGAGAAATGATAATGCAAAAAAGAATTCTGTGTTTTTGAACCACAGTTTATTTATTCAAATTATAAATAAACTATAGAATAATTTTTGCATTTAAAGGATTTTAAAGGTAATTTAAATCAATTCGCCTCTCTCGGCAAGGGACGCCTTTCCTTTCAACTCAAAAGTTAAAGAATTAAAAAATAAATAAAAAAATAAATAAATAAAAAGCAATAATATTCAGTTTTTGCAATCTGGCTGCCAGCTAGAAAAGGAACATCATTCAACATGAATTGTCAAATTTTACGACGTGGTCTAATTTAAGGAATTCTTAAAAAAAAAGAATAAATGAATGAGCGTTACTTTGGGCTAAAGGAAAGTGGTCGTAATAATGATGTGATCGTAAGGCGTGGCTCTTCGAAAAAATCTGTTTGCTACAAAAAAAAAATAACACGAATATTCCTGCACACTGAAATAGTTATACCTAGAATATTACTTCATACGAGATGAAAAGTGGTTTTGTAAGTAGACATTCCCATCCAGGCTTTGTTCCTTTGTATATTTAATTATATTGTTTT
>JBGRQB010000032.1:0-28438 GCA_041725875.1 Rhodothermaceae bacterium | reverse complement strand
ACAGAAGATATCCCGTTACTGGTAAACCACTTCATAGAAAAGTATTGTACTGAAATGGGGAAACAGATTCTCGGCATCAGCAACGATACAATGCGCGCGCTAATTTCTCACAACTGGCGAGGCGGGGTAAGAGAGCTTGAAAACGTAATAGAGAGAGCTGTTATTTTTGCACAGGATAATCTCATAACAATTGATGATTTATCAGAACACGTACGCAAAAATGAATTTGAAGGCGGCTATCCTGATTCGCTGAAAGATGCTCTCAAAAATTTTGAACGCGAACATATTCAGAAAATTAATAAGAAGTATGATTTTGACAAAGATGCAACTGCAAAAGCGTTAAATATTGGTCTCTCTTCTTTATACAGAAAAATGGAAGAGCTTGGTTTGCCGACAAAACCAAATAAAAATCAGGATAAGATTTCATAATAAAATTTTATAAATTGTATTCTTCAAAGTAAAAAACAAAAAAATATGCTGTTTACCGATCCGAAATTTATAGAAATACTCAGAGAAAACTTTAACGGATTTTTATGGTCTGTTGAATTCAACGATCAACTGGATAAAATGGAGTTTTCCGATTCTCTTTTAAAAATGACAGGTTTTACTCCTGATGAAATTAAACATCGTCCCGGACAAATATTTTCAATAGTTCACGAAGATGACAGATTTGAACTGGAAGAGAAAATCAGTAATCTTAAACATTCCTACTCAGGTGGTAATTCTTCTTTTAAATTCAGAATTGTAACTGTTGAAGCAGAAGAAAAATGGTTTCGTGCAAATATGACACAAACCAGAAATGACAACGGTGAAATTGCCGGTCTGGCAGGCTCTGTTACAGATTGCACTCAGACTGTTGCAGAAATGGAAAAACTACGTGACCAGACAAAAAAACTTCTGGAATTAAATTCAGCTAAAGATAAGTTTATCTCTATAGTTTCGCACGATTTGCGCGCACCATTTACCAGTCTGCTCGGCTTTTCAGAAATTCTTCTTAACGAAGATCTTTCCTCCGAAGACAGAACCGAATATGTTAACTATATTTACGAAGCTTCAAACTCACAGCTTCAGTTAATAAATTATCTGCTTGATTGGTCACGCCTCCAAAGTGGAAGAGTTCAGCTTGAACATCAGACATTAAATGTAAAAAACCTGGTTGCAGCCTGTGTAGCATCCTTAACAGGAAATGCCGTAAGAAAAGATATATCTATTGTAACTGACATTGATCAGGAACTGGAAATATATGCCGATACAAGATTGATTACCCAGGTAATTACAAATCTTCTCAGTAACGCGCTAAAATTTACTCCGCAAGGAAAGAAAATTTACATTTATGCAGATAAGTTCAAAGAAGACAGTATTGAAATTGTTGTAAAAGATGAAGGTGTAGGCATCTCTTCAGAAAACCAATCCAAGCTTTTTAAGATTGATCAAAAACTTTCCCTTGAAGGAACCGGCGGTGAAAAAGGAACCGGACTCGGATTAACTCTGGTAAAAGAAATTGTTGAAAAACACAATGGAAATATCTGGTTCTATTCAGAAGAAAAAAAAGGAAGTGAGTTTCATATCACAATTCCCGCAGCACTTAACTCGGTTCTTATTGTTGAAGATGATCCTTCTGCCAGAATTCTTTACAGAAAAATTGTTGAAAAAACTCTGCCCAAATATGAAATCTTTGAATCGGAAAATGGTTATGATGCAATGAGCAAAATAATTAATCACGTTCCGTCAATAGTTATAACAGATCACGAAATGCCTCTTATGACCGGAATTCACCTTGCCGAAGCAATCAGAAAAAAAGATAAACAGGCGCAAATTCCGATAATTGTAATTTCTGCCAAACTGGATGATGAACTGATGAGCAAATATGAAGTTTTTCATGTTAACGATTTCATCGATAAACCGGTTGAAAAAGATGCTTTAATTGAAAAATTATTAATGCTTGCAACATAGGATAAATTATGCTTGAACTACCTGAAAATTTTATACAACGACTAAAAACTGCTGATTCAATTGTCTTTTTTACAGGAGCAGGAATTTCAGCCGAAAGCGGAATTGCAACATTCAGAGGCGACGGCGGAATCTGGAAAAAATTCAGACCAGAAGAACTGGCCAACTTTGATGCTTTTATGAATAACCCTGATCGAGTTTGGGAATGGTATCAGTATCGTCGCGACATTGTAAATGATTGTCAGCCAAATCCGGGTCACCACGCAATTGCAGAATTTGAAAAATACTTTGATAAAGTTACGGTTGTAACACAAAATGTTGACGGATTGCACGCACGAGCCGGGAGCAATGAAATTTATGAACTGCACGGAAATATTGAAAGAAATTTCTGCGTAGATTGCAAAACTTTTTACGATTCACCTGAAATAAAGAAATCTGAAAAAACACCTAAATGTGAAAAATGTGGCGGGTTAGTCAGACCAGATGTTGTATGGTTTGGAGAAGCTTTACCAATGGACATTTTCAGCAAAGGTGAAAAAGCAGCTGAAAAAAGTGATATCTGCTTTATTGTTGGAACATCTGCGGTTGTTTATCCGGCAGCTCATATCCCAATTTCGGCAAAGCGGGCAGGTTCTTATCTTGTGGAAATAAATCTCGACTCCACCGAAATAAGCGGAAGTGTTAATCTATCAATCAAAGGAAAATCAGGAGAAATTCTCCCTGAAATAATGAAGCTGGTGAAAAACGTTAAACAATAAATTATAATAAATAAATTTTATGTTTAGTAACAAAAAAGTTACACGCTACAATTAAACAGAATATTTGTTTCTCGAATAAATGAAAAATCATCCATCCATTCAATATCCATGTTTTCACAAACATTAGGAATCTTAACTTTTGTGCTTGCTTCCCCCATTAAGGCTTCTTTTGTTACAACAACTGCATCTTCCGCCAAAGCGTGGGCAATCACCCAAGGATCAGCCATTGATCTTTCTTTTGTTGTGTCAACGAGTCTTCTATGGCTACTATCTTTTGCATAAATTTCTCTCAACTTTATCTGTACATCTTCTGTTATCGGTTTAACAAAACTGGAATTTCTTTTTAACCATTGAGATAGCTCATCATCCTTTTTATCAATTTCTTTCTTTACCATAGCTGGAATAAACAAAACACCTTCACGACCTAGTTTTTCAAGTACATCCCAATAATTACCACAAAAATCAGGGGAATAATATTTATTCCAAGCTTCAATAAAACAATTTGTATCAAGGCAATATTTTTTCATATCTAAGCCTGTAAATGGTTTCCGAGTTTTTTGATAGTATTAATTTTCATATTTAAAAGTCCGCAGGCATCACTACCCGAAATTACTCCTCCTCTATACATATTATAAATATAGCTTGTAAAAGAGCGACTATTTCTTCTTATCGTAACGGGATAGTATACCGGAAGATCCTGTCTTTTTTTCTTTTCTTCTTTCTTTAGGTAATCATTGTAGTTTTTTTCTAAAATCTCTTTAATTTGATTAAATTTTTGTATGTCTATTTTACCTAAATTTAGTAGTCGGACACACATAGCAAATGAACTAACTTGAAATGTTTTAGCAATTCTTTCAACTTCACTGACGTTTACTTCGCCATCATTTTTTTTTATTTCGTCTAAAACCAATTTTTCCGGCATTAAAATATTGGCCGTTACTTCATTGCAAAAAACTTCAGCATCATCAAAATTTTCTTTTTCACTTCTTCTAAAATCAATGGAGTTAATATTTGAAACACCTGAAGAATTTATCCATAGATGAGCAAGCTCATGTACCAATGTAAAAAGTTGTGCATTTTTCGGATCACTGCTGTTAATAAAAATAAACGGAGCTAATTTATTACTAATTGCAAAGCCACGAACTTCATTCCGATCTAACTTTAGATGACTATGAATTTGACTTGCCAGACAAACAAATATTCTCTTTTTTTCTACTTTTTCAATCCAACTTTTTAGAATATCTCGATCTCTTGGAAACGATCCAATACCTAATACTTCTTTTATATTATTAGCAACATCTTCTGTTGAGTTTTTAATAGAAAATTTTCCAATAAAATCGAGTTTTACTTCCCCTTCTTCTTCTAAAGTTTCGGTCATCCAAGATTGTTTGATTTGAATTTCTCTCAAAATGAAAGTCAGCGCAGTACTAAATTCTCCCTGCAAATCTTTCCTTCTGAAATCTCTAAGAGTCTCAAAATCTGTAGGAGGTTCAGGCAAAAAAAACACTGCTAAAGCACGTTTGTATCGCTTAGATAGATTTTCAGCTTGACTTATTGTAGGATACTCTACACCAGCTTCCCAATTTTCAATTTGAGATACTTGAACTTTCATTTTATGAGCTATTTCAGGAATTGAAAACTTTGCAGTTTCTCGAGCCCATTTCAAAACTTCTGGTGTTATAAATGCTTTATCAGACATAATTAAAAACTAAACTTTTATTTTTCGAATTTGCCTCAGTATATGCAATAATACTAATTATCCAATTAATTACAAAGGTTAATATTTACTCTAATTATCGATAATTTGCTTCAAATTCTCTCTTTGATGTATATAAATTTTATCTTGCTTACAATTCTTAATATTTCAATATTACACTTGTTATTTTAAATGAATTTATTGGTAATGATTAGAAAAACTAATTCTCACAAGAAAAAAGACGAAACTACTTTTGAATTGAACGCCATTGTAGAAAACAAATCTCCGCTTGATGTTAAAGGCGTCAATATTAACTTACAAGTGGATGAAATTTTAGATTATATAAAAGAAAGCAGAAGTAGCAAATATTAATAAAACAAAAAAGCGATGTTAAACATCGCTTTTTTTATAATTCCAATGAATCTTGCGCAAATGTATCTTCGGTTTCGTAAACCAGAACCGTTACCTTGTTTATGTTTGAAGGCAATTCAGCTTCTTTAATTTTATTCAGAAAATACCCGCACATATTTTCAGCTGTTGCTTCAAAATCAACTACTACGTGCTTTGAATTAAATTCCTGCATAAATTCAATTAATCTTGTATCTTTTGAATAAATCATATATCCATGATCAAGTTCGGCTAAAATGGGATTTATAATTTTTGCAAGATTATAATAATCCAGAATCATCCCGTCTGAATCAGGTTCACCTTCAACTTCAACCATCATTTTGTATGAATGACCATGAAGATTTTTACATAATCCTTCGTGAAATGTTAGTCTGTGACCCATTTCCCATTTAAATTCTTTTGCTATTTTCATCTAAACTCCTCTCATCTCCGGACTCCAGATATACTTATGTATCTGCATCTGAAATCTCACATTCAAATTATCTTTCAAAATCCATTTCACCAACTCTTCCATTGCAATGTTACCAAAGGAGGGAGAAAACAAAACAATGGCTTTTTTATCAAGTTCATATTTTCCGACTGTCTCTTTTGCCCAGTCAAAATCTTTTTTATCGGCAATTACAAATTTTACTTCGTCGGTATTTTTCAGCAAGTCAATATTTTCATAAAGATTTTTATCCACTTCTTTACTGGAAGGACCTTTAAGATCCATAATTATTTTTACTCTTTTATCCACTTCCGAAATATCGATACTTCCGTTTGTTTCCAGCATAACATCAAAACCTTCGTCAGCCAGAATCTTCATCAATTCAATACTTCCCTTTTGCAAAAGGGGCTCACCACCGGTTAACTCCACAAGCTTGCAGTTATACGATTTCACTTTTTCAACAACTTCCTCAAGTGAAAAACTTTTTCCTTCAAAAAAAGCATATTCGGTATCACAGTAATCGCAGCGAATGTTACAGCCTGTTAATCGGATAAAAACACAAGGAAGGCCGGTGTTGGTACTTTCACCCTGAATTGAGTGAAAAATTTCATTAATTCTTAACATATATTTCCTTTCTCTACATTCCAAATTTACAAATATGATTTTTATGACACAATTTTAATTTTTTAATGAATTTGACATAATTTGCTTTAAATACTATATTTGTAGACTTAGAAAAATCATAAAAAAACAGGAATTACGATGGCTAATCATAAGTCTGCAAAGAAAAGAATCAGAACTAGTGAGAAAAGAAGACTGATGAACAAAGAAGCTAATTCAAGATTGAAAACTTTAATTAAAAAAGTTAAAGATCAGACTGAAAAAACAGTTGCAGAACCAATTTTGAAAGAAGCTGTTTCATTTATTGATAAAAACGTTAGCAAAGGCAGAATTCACAGAAATACTGCTGCAAGAAGAAAATCTTCTCTTACAAGATTTGTTAATGGTTTAAAATAATCGATTACTAAGGTTTTGTATAAAAAAAATCCCTCAATCTGAGGGATTTTTTATTTTAAATATGTTCAATTCCTTCAGGTTCCGGCAATATAAATTTATATTCTACAGCTTTACCTTCTTTTTCAACAAATTTGATCTTTTTATTCTCAAGTACACAATGTTCAATTGAAACATTGTTTTCTATTTCACAATTGGTAATTTTACTGATGCCGTCAATTTTTACATTTTCACCAATTTTTAACCCTTTTTTATCAGAGCCTTGTAAAATTACATTTGCTCTTATATCGGAACCAGAACCGATTTCAACATTTCCTTCTATAATGGAATTTCTTCTTATTTTAACATTATTTCCTATTTTGATGTTGCTTCCGTTTATCCTTACATCACGCCCGACACTTACATTGGTTCCAAGTTTAACTCCTTTTCCAATATACGCACCTTTCCCGATTTTGATATCGAGCAAAATACCATTTTCATCAGCTTTAATAAAATCTGCAATTACGTCTTCTGCAATGAAAAAATCATTCGGATCTTTAATTTCCACAATATTTTTGATTTTGCCATAGTTGAGTTCTCTTACAAACTCATTCATTTCCTGAAGAACCGATTTATCATTAAATCCCATTAAAACATATTGTTTTTTCGGACTTGCAGCAGATATTTTCAACCCTTCTTCGTTAAACAACGCAATCAGATCGGTAAGATAAATTTCATTCTGAACATTGTTGCTCTGTATTTTTTCAATAAGCTGAACCAATGGTTTGAACTTAAACGCAAAAACGCCTGAATTAAATTCATTATTGTTAATCAATTCTTCTCTTGTATATTTGAAACTTTTGCCGGCATATTTCAGAATGTAATCCTCCTTCTCATCCAAAGCCAGAATATCTTTATGTTCTTTTATTTCAATTACATTTCCCTGAATATCCGGAGTCTGGATTCCGTTAATATCTTCTCCCTTAACTCTCACAATTCTTCCGTAAGCATTTTTTCCCGGCTCACCTTCATATAATCCTGTAAGAACCATCATATCGCTGTTGGAGTTTATAAATGCTTCTCTGAAATCTTTCATCGTGTCTGCGTCAAAAAGTCCCATATCACCAAGCAGGATATAAACTATTCCGTCGTAATTTTCTTTATCTATTCCTTCAAGTGCAACCTGCACTGCGTGTCCCGTACCATTTTGAACTTCCTGATAGGCAAATCCGTTTTTCTCTTTTTCCCCGACAGCCTTAACAACATCTTCTGCTTTTGTTCCCACAACAACAATTTTGTTTGCAGCTTCCAGACCTTCACTACAGGCGTTAAAAACTCTTTCAACCGTAGGAACATCCCACACTTTGTGCAACATTTTTGATGTATTTGATTTTATTCTTTTTCCATGTCCGGCAGCAAGAATTATGGCTGTCTCAGATAATTTATAATCAAATGGTTGTGAGAAAGATTGAATAATTTCATTAATATTTTTTGCCGTCATAAAATTCTCATATTTTGATTTTTGGTTGTCAAAATATAACTATTTCTGAAACTACTATAAAAAAGATGGAACTTTTAATACATTTTATTATTCTAAATAAACCAATAAATTTGTGTTATAAATAAACGGGGAAATGTATTATGCTAAAAAAAATGTTGATATTATTACTAATCAGCGGTTCATTTATTTTTGCAGAAGGAACAAAAAGTCATCAGAAAAAATTTGGTCTGGGAGTAATGCTCGGCGAGCCTTCCGGATTAAGCGGAAAATATTATCTTAACAGCACCAATGCAATTGATTTTGGTTTAGGATATTCAGTTGCCACAAAAGGTAAACTGGTTCTACACGTAGATTATCTTCATCACAAAGCCGATTTGTTTGATACAAACGAACCGATCATTCTGCATTACGGATTTGGTGCCAAAATAAAAACATATTCTGATAAAGATGATGTTTTTGGTGTTAGAGGCGTTGTTGGTTTAACCTGGTCACCAACCGATTTACCAGTTGATGCTTTTTTTGAAATAGCTCCTGTATTTAATCTGCTCCCCTCAACAAAGCTTGAACTTGATGTAAGTCTTGGCAGCAGATATTACTTTGACTTAACCCCATAAATGATATAAATCCAAACCGGTAATTGAGGCCTTTTGTTCAGCAATCTGAATCAGAGGTGTCGATTACCGGCCCTTCTTTCCCTTTCCTCTTTAAGTTTAAATTCTATTTAATTAATTTTATCCATCTCTAAAAATCATAGACAGGATATTCATAATGAAAAGTTTTATTAAGAGAAACAAGAAACTGGTTCGTCTGGTTTCCATAATTACAATTTCCCTTGCCGGATTAATTGCAGCAGCTCTGCCGGCAGAAGGAATGTTTCCGATGAGTGAAGTTCATAAAATTGATCTTGTAAAAGCAGGATTACAAATGGACCCGGATGATTTGTATAATCCAAATGGTGTCAGTCTTATTGACGCACTTGTAAAAATAGGCGGATGTACAGGTTCATTTGTTTCGGAAGAAGGCTTGATAATTACAAATCACCACTGCGGATTCAGAGCAGTAAGTAATGCAAGTACTCCTGAACAAAATTATCTTGAAAACGGATTTACCGCTAAAACTAAAATGGATGAAATTCCAGCTCAGGGCTACACAGTAAGAATTATGGAATCTTACGAAGATGTTTCCGATAAAATTCTTGCAGCAGCTGCAGAAGCAAAAACACTTTCTGAAAGAGCTAAAATTATTTCAAAAAAAATGAGATCGATTGCACAGGAAGCAAATGACTCTGAAAAATCGATTGTAGCAAGTGTTTCAGAAATGTTTATTGGTCAGACATACGTTTTATTTAAATACAGAATTATTAAGGATGTAAGACTTGTATACGCCCCTCCAAGAGCAATTGGTGAGTTTGGCGGCGAAACAGACAACTGGATGTGGCCGCGCCATACAGGCGATTTTACATTTATGAGAGCTTATGTTGCCAAAGACGGAAGCGCTGCAGAATATTCAAAAGATAATGTTCCTTTCAAACCAAAACGCTGGTTAAAAGTAAATGCAAATGGTGTTAAAGAAAACGATTTTGCTTTTATAGTTGGTTATCCGGGCAGAACTTTCAGACATCGTCCGTCACAATTTCTTGCTTATCAGGAAAACTTCCAGCTTCCATATATTTCTGGTTTGTACGGATTTATGATAGATCAGCTTGAAGATATTTCAAAAGATGATACTGCTCTTCAATTGAAATATGCACCTTATATCAAAGGTTTGGCAAACACAATGAAAAATTACCGCGGAAAACTTTTAGGTATAAGAAGATTAAATCTTGTTGAAAAGAAAGTAAAAGAAGAAAAACTTTTACAGGAATTTATTCAGCAGAACTCTGAGTTAAAAGAAAAATATGGTACTCTGTTAACAGATATTGAAACTGTTTACGGAAAAATGTTTGACTATGCCGAAGCAGATCTTTGGTTCAGCAGATTAAGAAGATTATCAAGATTAGCTCAAACTTTGGGTGCTCTTTCAGAAAACTTTGATGAAATGTCAAAACCGGAATCTGAAAGAATTTCTCCTGTAAAAAGAGAAAACTTCATTAAAAAGACTTCTGCAGCAATTGACCTTGAATTAGAAAAACGCTTAATGATAAAAATGCTTAATGATGCAAAGAAATTCAAAAATGCCAGTGAGATAAAAGCACTTAAAAATATCTCTGATATTGAAGGCTTTGTAGCAAAACTTGCTTCAAAAGATTTCTTAAGCGAAGAAAATATTTCAAAATTAATGAAATTAAATCTTGAAGAAGCTAAAGCTCAGAACAGTGAAATCATAAACTTTATGATTGAATTAAAAGATCAATATCTTGCTCTTGCAAAAGAACTAGATCAGATAGACGGCTCAGTAAGTGCTTTAATGCCAAAACTTACGGAAGTTAAAAAGCTTTGGAAAAAATCTTCATTTATTCCTGATGCAAACAGTACTTTAAGATTAACTTATGGTTACATCAAAGGTTACTCACCAAAAGATGCAACCTGGTCAAAACCATTTACAACTCTTGACGGTTTAATTGATAAAAGTTTATGGGGAAATCCTGAATACAAAATTCCTTACAAACTTAAAGAATTATATGATGCAAAAGATTTCGGCAGATTCTATGATAAAGATCTTGGCAGCGTTCCTGTTGCTCTTCTTTACAATATGGATACTACAGGCGGAAACTCAGGAAGTCCAATTCTTAATGCAAAAGGTGAATTAATCGGGGTTAATTTTGACCGCGCTTATGAAGCTACAATTAACGATTATGCCTGGAACGAATCTTACAGTCGCTCAATTGGCGTTGATATAAGATATTGTTTATGGGTAACTGAAAAAATTGGTGATGCCGGACATTTATTAACTGAAATGGGTGTTAACTAAAATTTATAAAAGCGGGCGGTTCGCCGTCCGCTAATCTTTCCAGATAAAATCAAATAACATTAATCCTATTGTAAACATAATTACATCATAGCTTACAAGCATTCCAAGTTCAACCATTCCGTCTGATAAACCATTTCCCTTGATACAAACTTTGGTGATCTCAAGTAAAATTAAAATCAATGGTAACAAGATAGGAAACGCCAAAACAGCAAAAAGATTTCCTTTGGAACTTGCTCTGGAAATTATTGCGGCTATTGTTGTTGAGGATATTGCAATTCCTGCACTGCCCAGCAAAAACATTGCAAAGAATAATAAAACCTGCTGAATTATAAATGAATCAAAAAAGAAGAAAAAAAGAAGTGTTATAAAAAGATTTATTCCGATACTCAAAATCAGATTAAACAAAAGTTTACCTAAATAGACAGTTGAAGGAGAAGCTACAAGTTTCAAAAATAATGTTGTACCGCGTTCTTCTTCTGTAACAAAAATTCTGCTTAAACCTGACATTGCCGAAAAGAAGGCGCCAATCCAGAAAAGTCCGGCAATTAACTGAGGAGAAACTTTTTCTTCTCCAAGTGCAAATACAAAAACACTTACAGTTACCAGAATAAACATTGCCAGCGAATTAACTGCATATCTTGTGCGCAGTTCAGATTGCCAGTCTTTATAAAAAATAGAAAATGCTTTTTTTATCATAGTTATTTCCTCTTAAACTCCATTAGTGAAATAACTTCCTTACATAAATCAAGTTCCTGCGATTCGTTTGAAGCTAAAATTACAAGTCTGTCACGACCCATAACTTTTATCAGCTCAAAAACTTTTTCTTTTCCTTCATCATCAAGATTTGCAGTTGCTTCGTCAAAAATTATAAACTCCGGATTATGCGCAAGAGCAAAAACATATTTTAATCTCTGTTTCATTCCTGAGGAAAAAGTACCTACTGCATCTTTTCTTCGTTTTGATAACCCGACAATTTCAAATAATTCCTTTACGCGTTCTTTATCAAAAGTTTTATTTCTTACAGATTCAGAAATTTTTATATTCTCTTCAGCTGTAAACTCATCATACATAACAAGATAAGGGGAAACAAATCCCAGGTGTTCATATACAAAATCATTTTTGATAATTTCATCATTTACTTTATGTATAACTTTACCGGAATTGGGTGAAATCAGGTTTGCTAATATTTTCACCAAAGTAGATTTCCCTGAACCATTCGGACCGGAAATACCGTAAATGTTTCCGGAACTCATTTCAAAACTAAGGTTTTCAAAAATTATTCGGCGTCCGAATCTTTTTGTAAGGCTTTCTATTTTTAATTCGTAATTATTCATTTAGAACTGCAAATTTTCCTTTTGTCAGTTTACCATTTGAATCAACAACATAAATATAAACACCTGATGAAAGTCTTTTACCGGAATCAGTTTTCCCATCCCATCTTACAATTGGATACTTTCCATTCTCCTGCAAGTCAAGCTCGCCCGAGTAAAGAAGCTCCATTGTGATAGAAAAGATATATAACTTTGCATAGTTTTGATCATTGTTTTGAGTAGTGAAAAAGAGACTCCCATGTTTTGCCGGTTTATAAGGCTGAGGAAAAACAAATTCAGCCAGATCATTATCTGCAGGATCCACACCTTCAGAAGCAAGATTTCCATTAAAGAAAAACTCAGTTCCTATATACTGATTCCCGTCATTGATCTGAAGTTTATAATAATAATCTTTGATTATCTTTTCACCGTCATCATCCCCTTTTGTAAAAGTAAATGTAACAGGAAAAGTTTCGTAACCGGAAACAGTTGATGAATAATCTGAGTTGGTAATTTTCACTGTAATTTCATTTTTCGGAGTTACAGATGAATCTATATAAGTAATGAAATTGTTTGAAACCGGTTTGGTCAGATAAAGCATTTCTTTAGAATAATTTTCTTCTGTAAACTTGAACTCATTAGCTGGTTTTAATAAAGGATAAGAAGCAGCTTCTTCAAAATACTTTCCTTCTTTTGCTCTCGAACCTGTAAAATAAAGCCAAGTGGAAAATTCTTCAAATTCTTTTTTGAAATTTGAGCCTTTACTAAGAAGAACCACCGCAATTGCATTTATTGCTCTGTTCTCTCTCATTGCAAACCAAATTTCCTTTATAATCCCTATTCCAAATTTCTTTTTAAGATAAAGATTCCAGATTGTTGTGTCATAACCATTTTTCGGACTGCTCGGCAAAGAAACACTGAGACCATTCATATAATGATGAATTTCAAAATAGTAATCATTTACATCATCATACATAAACTCTTCCATTGAAGTGGAAGTTATTTCATGATACCAAACATCGCTCGGACTAAAAGTAAAATTACCAACCTGAATTGCATGATGAAATTCGTGAGCACAAGTTATTCTTACTGCATCTAAACCGGTAACACGTTTATCTGAAAAATCGTTATCAAGTTCCATATAGCTCGTCCAGGTATTATCACCCACTTTATTTTCTATATGTGTTACACCCCAGTTAGCTGTATTTTTTCTGATATAAATATCATATTTTGAATCTCCTCCTTTTTCCCCGTCTGTAGGAGGAGCAGGATATCCAAGTTCTGTTATTTCGTAAGCATAAACATCATCAAGAATTTTTGTAAGATCATCTATACTGTAAGCAGGTTTATGCACACCGGAAGTATCATAATGAATTCTGAAAAATCCAGAGGGTGAAACAACACTTTTGTGAAGTTCTAATCTGGTCAGCATTCCTTTTAACAAAGCTTGCTGTGCGCCGGAAAATTGATTAAAATTATATCGGATTAAATTTTCCGTGGTTAACAGAGAAGGTTTCTTTCCGTCAACAGATTCATTCCTGTCTCCAACGGCAATCTCTCCTTCAATTGAATTGTTACCAATAAAATAATTGAATAATGAATCAGGATCTTGTGCAGATACAACCGCACTAAAAAATAATATCAACAGGGTACAGGTTTTTATCAATTTCATTTTAATTCTTGAATGTTAATGGTTCCATCTTCGGCAGTAAAAATAAGTAATGTTTCAATCACTTGAAAATCTCTTACATTGAAATTTTCATTCAGTTTTATGTCAAAAGAATAAACTTTTGGTTCGGCTTCTGATAATTCAGTCAGAAAAATCTTCTTATTCCTTCTATCCAGATACGCCAATTTATCTTTACTTAATACTTTTAAATTATCCTTTTCAAAACTCTTTACATCAAAATTTATTTCAGAAATTCTGCTGTTATATATCAAATTTAGTTTGTTGTTTATAACTAAATAAGCTATTCCTTCGGAAAGATTTTTATAATTGTCAAAATCTTCAATTGGAAAACTTTTTAATATTTCACCGGTTTTATTTTCTTTTATTATAACTTTTTCACTTTCCTCTTCAAGCAGAAATATTTTTTCTCTGTTTATAATAATCTGACTGCTATCCGGTATTTCAGTTGTTTTAATAACTTCGGCAAGTTCATCGTCGTTAAAATTAATTTCAGAATAGTTGACTAATGAATCTTTGCGACTAACAAAAACAAGCTGATTTCTTTTTTCATCTTTGAAGCAAGTCAGCAAATCACCTTCCAGAAGAGTATTGTTTTTTTCAAGCGAATTTGTTTGGGTGTCCAGACTCACAATTTCCAGAAAATCCTGATTTTTGTTTACCAGATAAAAATCTATAATATTATTATTCTGAACTGTAGCTACTTTATCTGCTGAAACATTCTGAATATTAATTTCCTGCAGCTGACTGTTTGACGAAAGAAAATCACTCACAATTACAAAACAGGATTTCACAGGATCGATAAATGAAAGATAAAATATTCCGTTCAGGTAAAATGTATTCAGACTCTTATTCTGTATAGAATATTTCAACTTTATATCGGAATTAAATTTAGACGAATGTTTAATTCTGTCAAGGTTACCATCACCTGAATAGTAAAACACGTTATTATTTACACTTGTAATGGCAGTCGGATTTTCAATAATATTAAAACGAAAAGGTTTTCCAAAAGAAACGGAATCGCTGTTGAATGAAAAATAAATTCCTTCACTTGTAAGAGCAACAATATCATTTCTATCATCATTATTTAAATCACAAAGTGTAAAACCGATAACATTCCCGTCCAGATTTAACTTTGCTTTATTTGTATAAGAAAAAACCGAATCTCCGTAAAAAACTTCTATTCCTTTTTCAGTAGAGAAAATCAAATCAGGATATTCATCATAGTTAAAATCAAATTCTGATAAATTATCAATTTCAGAATCGAGTTTAATTTTTCTTATATCATTAAAAATTCCCGAATCGGCATTTTCATAAAAATGTAAAGAATGATCGAGAAAATTAAACGCAACAAAATCATTTCTTCCATCTGTGTTTATATCAATAACAGCAAGCTCACTAAAGATTCCTTCATTCACAAGTTTTGTTGAAGAAAGCTTATATCCTTTTTCCTCAACCAGTGAAACTCCTTCAAATGAATTTCCGAATGTGAGTGCATCGGCAGCACCATCTCCGTTAAAATCTCCTGATATAATTTCGGAAGGATAAGAATCAAACCTGATTTCATTAAGCAGCTGAATGGTTCCATATTTGGTAAATGAAACCAGTCCGAGCATTCTCCTTTTTCTTGAAGTAAAAAGGTGAGTCTCAGCACCTGAAATAGTTTTGAACTGTTTAATGTTGGAAACCGGATAGAAGAAAAACTTATTTATAATTTCATCAATTTTTCCATTTGGATTTAATTTAAACCAGACAACCTGTTTATCGTTTTTCCCGACAAGCAGAATATCTTTTGTTCCGTCTTCATTAAAATCATATTCATAAAACTTACTGAACCCTGCTTCGGTTGAGTAGGTTTCATATTCATAAGATCCGTTTAATTTATATTGCCCGAACAGAAGCTGGCTTACGGAAGCAAAAAATATTAATATTGTTATCTTTACTGACATTAACTCCCAAAAACTGATAATTATAAATGCCAAGATATATTATTTAAACTAAAAAAGGCAGTAATAAATACTGCCCTTCATTTAATTTCCTTCAAAAGATACTTTCAAATCATCCAGTTCTTTTACCCTGCTGTCGTCCGGATAACTTTCTATAAATGTTTCGATATTTCTTAACAAATCTGCTACAAGGTTTTTTCTTTCCTGCAGCTTAATAAGATTATACATAGCATCTTTTACATACTCACTATCGTGATGAACTCTCAGGATATATTCGTAAGTTTTTATAGCTGCCATATAATATTCCATTCTTTCATATACAATGGCGTTGTAATATTCCTTTTCGGCAAGTTTGTTGTTTAACTCATTTATTTTTTTCTCAGCACCGGCAACTCTTTTGTCAAGCGGGAAGAATTCTATAAATGCCTGAAATTCTTCTATACATTTTGCTGTATATGATTGATCAAGAACTGCATCTGGCGATAGTTCGTAATATGATTCTCCCAACATAAACTGGCATTCAGGAACAAACGAACTTGCAGGAATGTTTTTTATCAGTTTACTAAATTCATAAGCGGATAAGATAAACTCAGATCTTTGAAAATGTGACATCCCTAAATAAAACTGAGCATCATCGGTAACTTCATTTCCCGGATATTGGACAAGAATACTTTTAAACTGAGCAATTGCTTCAAGATAATCTTCATCATCATAAAAACTTTTTGCAAACTCATAATGTTCAGCTGGCGTAAAACCAGATGTGTCGGTCATAGCCTTACAACCAAAAACAACTACCATTAAAACTACTAAAGCTAAAATATTCTTCATAATTGCACAATATCCTAAATTTTAATTTTTTGTACGAACTTCAAAAATACACAAATCTTATTTAAATTTTATTATTCACTTCTTACTGTAAAAAATAATATCACTGATATAACAGCGGCTCCCACTGCAACAACAGTTTCAACAATGCTGTCAAAAGCCGGTTCAGGCGGAACCTCTCCTTTTGTAAAATCAAGAATCTGAGTCTCTATTAAACTTAACTCATCAAGAGCAACCGTATCTTTTTTCGTAAGATCAAAACTTCTGTTTATCAGGAGACTGTCATTTTCCAGAACAGAGAAATATCCGTTAAAATAAACTTCCCTTTCCAGAAAAAAATCTCCGAACAATCCGTCACGAAACATCTCCGGGTAATTTACACCAACTGCATCAACAGTATAGTTAAGTTTTATTTCCTTATCTCCCTTGTCAGGTTTACCAAGGTTATAGAGAACTCTTCCTTTAATCACTTCCAGATTATCAGCAGCATTAAATTCAAGAACAACATTTTTATTGGTTACTTTTTTTATTTCGGTCAGACTCTCATCCACAAAACCGAAAATAACTTCCAGATTTTTTTTACTCTGTCCAAAAGAGAGAATACTTAAAACCGAAAAAGCCAGTAAGAAAATTTTTACTTTCATAACCAAGTTTCAATTTATTAATCTTCGCAATATAACTCTGAAACTTATAAACAACAACACCGTAAAATTATCTTCTTCCGGCTGAAATTTCATTTAATCGTTTTATTCTCTCTTCCATTGGAGGGTGAGTTGAAAACAATTTCATAAGGGCTTTACCTGATAACGGATTAACAATAAACATATGCGCAGATGAAGTTCCGGCGTTTTTCATCGGAATTTTCTCTCCTGCAGCAGCAAGTTTATTTAAAGCAGATGCAAGTCCGTTAGCATTTCCTGTAATTTTCGCTCCGCCTTCATCTGCCAGATATTCTCTGGATCTGGAAATAGCAAGCTGAATTAAAACTGCTGCAATAGGAGCAATAATAATAAGAACCAGATCACCAATTCCGCTTCCTTCATCTTCATCTCTGCCGCCAAACATTGCAGCCCAGGTTGCAATTCGGGATAAAAAGGTAATTGTACCAACAAGAGTTGCAGCAATTGTGCTTACAAGTATATCTCTGTGTTTAATATGAGATAATTCGTGAGCAATTACTCCCTCAAGTTCTTCTTTATTCAAAATTCTTAAAATTCCGGTTGTAACTGCAACAGCTCCGTTTTCAGGGTTTCTTCCTGTTGCAAATGCATTTGGATTATCATTTTCAACTATGTATAACTTCGGCATCGGCATTTCAGCTCTCATTGCCAGATTTTCAACAATTGTATATAACTCCGGGGCCTGTTCTTTTGTAACCGGCTGTGCTCTGTACATTGCAAGTACTATTTTATCAGAAAACCAGTATGATCCGAAGTTCATTGCCAGGGAAATTGCAAAAGCAATCATCATCCCTGATTCGCCGCCTAATGCTCCACCCACAAGGATGAACAGAACCATCATTGCGGTCATAAGCATTGTTGTTTTAATTGTATTCATCAAATCCTCAAATAATATAATTCTTATCTGTAAAAATACGTTTTATTTAACACATATCCTCACTGCTTTGTTCCTGCTATTAATAAGTGTCAGGTAAAATACCTTGCCTTTAGTTTCAATTATTTTTAAAATCGAACAGCAAATTGAGGAATTTTTATGAGAAAAATCAGAATATTATTATTATCACTTTTATTTATACAATTTTTACCTGCTCAGGATAATACGTTTGAGTTTTTAAGACTCCATTCAAGTCCGCGCGCAGAAGCTCTTGCAGGTAACTTTATTACAAATACTGATGACCCGTCGGTAATGTTTTACAACCCTGCCGGTATCTTTTCACTTGAGAAAAATCCGGTATCTTTTTCATTTCTTAATTATCTGGCAGACATAAAAGTACTCGATGCTGCATTTTCAACTGAATTTGAAGGAATTGGACGCTTTGGCGTAGCAATAAAATATTTGAACTACGGCGACTTTATCAAAGCAGATGCAAGTGGTAACAAACTTGGTGATTTTGGAGTTAATGATCTGGCTTTGCTTGTCGGTTATGGTTACCAGTTGCACGAAAACTTTAATATTGGTGCAAATGCAAAATTTATCTACTCTAAAATTGATGATGCAAGCTCAACAGGACTCGCAGTAGATTTAGGCGCTCAATATTTCATTAGAGAAACCAACTGGGTAATTGCATTCAGCGTTTTGAACCTTGGATCGCAAATATCTGAATATTATTCAGTTTCCGAAGATTTACCTCTTGATATAAGATTGGGAGTTTCAAAAAAACTGGAACATCTTCCATTTAAGTTTTACTTCTCCTTTATAAAACTTAACAAAGATGTTGATAATTTTGGCGACAGATTCAAAAACTTCACATTTGGCGGCGAATTATTCCTTGGTAAAGCTTTAACAGTCAGACTCGGCTACGACAACCAGAAAAGAGAAGATCTTAAAATCGGGACATCTACTGGTTTGGCAGGATACAGCCTTGGTGTGGGTCTGAAAGTAAAAGAATATAAAATAGATTATGCTTTCTCATCGCACGGTTCAGTACCTTCGGTACACCGATTTGGAATTGTAACAGCATTTTAATTTTGAATAAAGCCCTACTTTTTGTAGGGCATTTTTATAAACCTTTCAGCTCTTTCCTGAGCATTTTTATAATCTCTTTTATCTAAAACTTCTTCATAAAAACTTAATGCCTTTTCCCTGTCTCCGCGTAAATCATTCATCATCCCGGAATAAAGAAGAGCATTAATCCAGAATCCGCTTTCGTCATCCGTATCTATTTTTTCAGATATGGTAACACAGTTTTCAAAATGCTCAAGTGCTGTTTCAGTAATTCCCATATTTTTATATTTTACGCCAATGTAATAATGGGCTTCTCTTTGCAGAGATAAATTATATCCTCTCTTACCTTCTTTACACTTTTTCAGAATAACTGAAAAAACAGAATCAGCAGCATTATATCCCTGTTTTGATAATATTGAGCGACCAAGATATTTTTCAAAAACCGGGTTTTTAGGAAATTCTTTATGCAGATTTCTGAAATATGAAATAGCCGTGTTATAATCTTTTTCATAAAGATAATATACTTTCCCGAGTGTAAATCTGGCTTCAACACTTGTATATTTCCCGTTTTCAGAAACATTTTTTAAATCTGCAAGTCCCTGCTTTTTATCTCCCTCGGGAATAAAAAACAGCAAAGGTTTTGCAACCGGATATTTTTCAGGAAGTGTTTCAGCAAAATAATTATATATTCCAAAGCCCAGACGGACATCTATATTTGTTGAATCGATCTCATACACCTTATTTACCAGCGGAAGCGCATCTGCACCGTCACCGGCAGCATCAAACCAGTTTTTTCTTACAGAATTGAGTAAACCTCTGAAACCAAGCGCCCCTCCTTTAAAGAAAAGAGCGTCTGAGTTAAGCTCATCTTCATCTAAAATTTCATCGCAAAAATCTACAACCTGTTCAATTTTATCATTAAACAAATCATCTTTTTCTTCATTTTTAAGATCCAGTAAAATTTCCCACCAGAGCGTCATCGCTTCCATAAATAATCCGGCAGGTTTTTCAGGGTAAGCTTGCTTTAATTTATTAAACGCAACAGAAGCCTCTTCAAACTCAACATTGTATATATGTTTGATCCCTTTGTTAATCAGTGAATCATATTCATTTTGAGACCATAAAAGATTGCCCGAAATTAGCAGGAAAAACAAAAATATTCTGTAAATTTTCATATATCACAACTTGTTAGAAATTAATTCTTAAATTTAACCTAAATTTATCTTTCTTTTTATAAAATTTAAGCTATAATTAAACCTGAACATTAACAAATTAGTTCCTCTATGAAATTTTTCGACAAATTTAATAATGATTCACCTTTTTCGGACGAATACAGCAGTCTTCTAAAAAAAGAAATTATCGAAAGTGAAAAAATTAAAGCCTCAATTTTTGCTATGGCTGCTTTTGGTATGATGATAGTCCAGCTCTTTTTATACACATTTTTCTTTGAACGCATTTTTGGTGTTTTTAACTCAGTCACACCATTTGTTATAATTTTCGGATTCACGGTTGCAATTTTTATTCGTGAAACACAAATAAGAAGAGTTTTAACCAACCGGATTAAAAAGAACCGGCCAATTACCCAGAAAATGCAGTTTATTAACATTGTAGCCGAAGCTTCCATTCCTTCGCTGGTATTAATTGCACTGCTGGTTTTTAATAATTCTTATGAACTTCTTTCTTCACCGCTGGTTTATCTCTACTTTCTGGTAATTATTCTTTCGGTTCTTAGTCTGAATTTCTGGATGACATTTACTGCCGGTTTTATAGGAGCTTTGCAGTATACCATTATCTCGGTTATTGTGCTGAATTCCTCTGACATTCCCGAATCAACAACATTTATGAGTGAAGCATTTATTTATGTTGCAAAAGCGGGATTAATCTTTATTTCCGGCTGTGTGGGCGGAACCGTAGGACACTTAATAAAGAAGCGTATTTACAAAAGTTTTAAGCTGTCAACCGAACGCAACAACCTTTTTAATATGCTTGGTCAGCAGGTTTCGCGCGACATTGCAAAAGAGTTGCTTAAAAATAATGAAGACCTTGAAGCAAAAGAACTTTTTGCCTGTGTAATGTTTTTAGATATAAGGGGTTTTACACCTCTTGTTTCAAAATTCAAACCAGATGAAATTATTAAATATCAGAACGAAATTTTTGGATTTATGATAGAAAAAATATCACGTCACAACGGATTGATAAATCAGTTTTTAGGTGACGGATATATGGCAACATTCGGAGCTCCTATTCAGAGAGGAAATGTTTGTCAGAACGCAGTAAACGCTGCATTAGGAATTATACAGGAACTTGAAAAACTGAACGAGACAGGAAAAATTCCATTTACCCGTGTGGGTATTGGTCTGCACGCTGGTGATATAGTAGCAGGAAATGTTGGAACCGATTTACGAAAGCAATATTCAATTTCAGGAAATACAGTAATTCTGGCTTCCCGAATTGAGCAGTTAACCAAAACTTTTGAATCTCAGCTTTTAATTTCCAACGAAGTTTTTGAACATCTTGATGACAAAAAAGAATTATTTACTTCCCTGGGAGAAATAAGTGTTAAGGGAAGAACCGAACCAATAGAAATTTTGAAACCAGTTTAACCAAACGGAAAAGAATACTAATATGGAAGAATTTAAGCAGTTTGCAAAAATCCTGGCTGATGAAAGTGGCAAAATCATCAGAAAATATTTTAGAACAAATATCGCAATAGATTCAAAACAGGATGATTCCCCTGTTACAATTGCTGATAAAGGCGCCGAAGAAATAATGCGTAATATGATAATGAAAGAATATCCCGAGCATGGGATTTTAGGAGAAGAGTTTGGCAAACATAACGAAGATGCCGAATACCAGTGGATACTCGATCCTATTGACGGGACAAAAAGTTTTATCTGCGGAGCTCAATCTTTCGGTACTCTAATAGCATTACAGAAAAACGGCGAACCGATTTTAGGAGTAATAAACCAGCCTGTGCTTCGTGAGTTTTTAATTGGCGATAATTCATCCGCTCTCTTAAACGGAAATCCTGTTCAGGTGCGTGAATGTAATAATATAGAGTCAGCTGTTCTGTTAAGCACAGATCATTACGCGTTTGGGAAATATCAAAATCTTGAAAAGTATGAAGCATTTTGTAAAAAAGTAAAGTTATACAGAAACTGGGGCGACTGCTACGGCTACTATCTTTTTGCAACAGGTTTTGCAGATATAATGGCCGATGCAATTATGTCTGTGTGGGATACAATGGCTCTGATTCCAATTATAAAAGGAGCCGGCGGAGTTATTACAGATTATCATGGAAATGACCCGGCAAAAGGAGATAGTATTATTGCTGCTTCGCCCGGAATTCATAAACAGGTTATTGATCTTTTAAAATAAAAAAAGCCGTTCAAATGAACGGCTTTATATTTGGTATTTAAGTATTAACTTATTCAGCTGAAATAGCGTCAACCGGGCAAACTTCTGTACAAGCTGCGCAATCTGTACAAGTGTCAGCGTCGATCACGTAATATTCATCACCTTGTGAAATTGCATCTACCGGGCATTCCGCTTCGCAAGCACCGCAACTGATACATTCTTCGCTAATTTTGTGAGCCATTTTTTACTCCTTTGTTTTAAGTGTACAACCAAACTTAATTTTTTTTCCAACAAGACTCAAACTAAATTTTAAAAATCAAGAAAATTGTAATTAGACTTAATCCAGTTAATATCAGGCGATTATAGAGTTTTGTGGATACTTTTCCAAATAGATTGTGGCCCAAAAAGATACCGGCAATTAGAAGTGGAAATCCGTACATAAAATATTCAAATATCTGAACTGTAAAAATATCTAGTGATACGTAAGAGATAATTGTTACCACAGAAGCAATTGTAAAAA
This sequence comes from Rhodothermaceae bacterium, assembly GCA_041725875.1. Taxonomy (GTDB): domain Bacteria; phylum Bacteroidota; class Ignavibacteria; order Ignavibacteriales; family Melioribacteraceae; genus JBGRQB01. Next base: position 5,525 of record JBGRQB010000032.1, on the reverse strand, counting down.
ATCCCGTAATAGCTGCTTTTTGTTCCGTCTTATCCCACCCTTGTAAAAACATATAAATCAAAATTGGCGGTCCGTTAGTATTAAATGCACCTCCCAAAATTCCGGCAAAAAATCCAAAGAGATAACCCCATTTTCTGTTGAGCCCGACAGGCTTTATAATTTTGAAAATTGTAAAAACCAGAAAGAGCAGAATACAAAACCCGAGTAATTGTTTCAGTAATCCGCTTTCAAAGGAAGTAAGAAAATAAGCTCCTATCGGAGTTCCGATTAAGTTGCCAATAATCAGATTTTTCACCTCACCTATTTTAATTTCCTTTTTCATTTTTGCAAGCAGTCCCAGGTTAATTACCATTCCGCATAAAACAGCCAGAGGAATTGCAAGCTTAATATCAATTATCATACTCAGCAGCGGAATTGACACAAGCGCAAAACCAAATCCTGTCATTCCCTGAGTTAATGACCCGACAAAAATTATTACTAAAATAAGTATAAATTCCAGACTCAAATCTAATCTCCAATTTCAATCTGCTAAATAAAAAGATTTTTGGATTTTCAAACCAGTTTATTTTTTTTATTTTTGGTCACCCAACAATGTAGAATAATAAAATGTACGCAGAAGTAGTATTTCCATTTCCGTTTCGTAATTCATTTACATACCGTGTGCCCGGAGAGCTTGAAGATTCGGTTCAGGCAGGCGTACGTGTCGTTGCTCCCTTTGGAAAAAGAATACTCACCGGATTTGTTATCTCTACTCCCGAAACCTGTGAACTCCCTGATAAAATAAAAGAGATAAGAGACGTTCTCGATAAATATCCGATATTTGATGAAAACTCTATCAAATTTTATCAGTGGATTGCAGATTATTATTTGAGCTCACTTGGAGAAGCACTTCGCAATTGTGTACCTGCCGGACTAGATGTTGAAACAAAAAGAAAAATTGTTGCTGATACAGCATACTGTTTTGAGCTTTATAATGAAGAACCAAAGAAAAATACAATAAAAGCTCAACTACTTCAGTTGTTATCGGTTAACGAAATTACCAAAATGGGTTTTCTTCAGAAAACGCTGAAGAAGAAAAACATCTACTCCGCACTTCGCAGTCTGGAACGAATTGGTGCAATTTCAATTGTTGATGAACTTGAAAATGCCAAAGTAAGAATCAAACATATAAAGCACGTGCGCCTGGCGCAAAGCAAAGATGAAATATTTAACAACATTCCGCTGATTGAAAAAAGATCGCCGAAACAGGTTGTTATTCTTCTTCATCTTGTGTCTCTTAAAGAAGAATCTGTTTCGCTTGCCGGATTGTTGAAAAAGACAAATACAAACGCCTCTTCGGTTAATAGTCTGGCTGAAAAAGGATTAGTTGAAGTTTTTGATAAAGAAGTAACCCGCGACTATAAAGAGACTTTTGAAGAAGCCAAAGAAAACTTCACTCTCACTCCGGCTCAGCAAAAAGTAATTACTTCTGTTACCGAAAAAATTAATGAGCAAAAATTTAAGCCGTACCTTTTGCACGGGGTAACAGGAAGCGGAAAAACTCAGGTTTATATAGAACTTGTTAAACTTGCATTAAAGCAGGAAAAAAATGCTCTTATTCTTGTGCCTGAAATCTCTTTAACTCCGCAGATGACAACCCGACTGCTAAACCATTTTGGTGATGAAGTTGCGGTTCTGCACAGTAAAATGTCAGCTGGAGAAAGATTCGACAGCTGGAGAAGTGTTCTTTCAGGAAAATCGCGTGTGGTTGTTGGTGCACGCTCTGCTCTCTTTTCTCCGCTTAAAAATCTCGGGTTAATTGTTGTTGATGAAGAACACGATCAGAGTTATAAAAATCACGAAATGGTTCCAAAATATCACGCCAGAGATGCTGCTGTTGTTCTGGCTCAAATGAATAGTTGTCCTGTTATTCTCGGCTCTGCAACTCCCTCAATTGAAAGTATGTACAATGCCGAAAACGGAAAATATGAACTTTTGGAATTAAAGGAACGTGTTGACAATGCTCAGTTGCCTGAAATAAAACTTGTAAATGTTAACATAGAAAAGAAAAAACACCGGATGGAAAATATCTTTTCCAAAACTTTACTGGAAGAGATAAAGAAACGTATTGAGAAAAAAGAAGGTGTAATTATTCTGCAGAATCGTCGCGGCTTTGCAACTCAGGTCTATTGCGAAGATTGCGGTGAAATACAAATGTGCTCCGAATGCTCTGTTCCGATGGTGCATCACATAAGTAAAAATATTCTTGTTTGTCATTATTGCGGAAACTCAATGCCCGTCCCAAAAGGCTGTACAAACTGCGGTTCCCTCTCAATTAAGTTTTTTGGAACCGGAACCCAGCGCGTTGAAGATGAGCTCGATTTCTATTTTCCCGAAATAAGAATGGAACGTGTTGATTCAGATGCTTTAAACAAAAAAGGGAAACTTGCTTCCATCTTTAACGATTTCAAAAAAGGGGAACTTGATTTACTTGTGGGAACACAAATTGTTGCAAAGGGACTCGATTTTTCAAAAGTAACATTAGTAGGTGTAATTGCAGCGGAAACAAGCCTGTGGATGCCCGATTTCCGTGCTGATGAGCGGACTTTTCAACTTCTTACACAGGTTGCAGGAAGAGCCGGGAGAAGCAAGGAAAAAGGAGAAGTTATTATTCAGACGCAGGATCACGAAAACTTTGTACTGAAAAAAGTAGTTATGAACGATTACGAAGGGATGTACAAAAGAGAAATCGGGATGCGCGAAGAGATGAGTTATCCCCCTTTTGCACGCATTTGTCTGATTGAAGCAAAAGATGAAAAGGAAGAGAATGTTTACGGTGCAATGAAAGATTTTTATCAAATCTTAACCAGATATTCAAATTATGTTACTGTTTATCCTCCTACCGAAGCAATAATTGCAAAAATAAAAGGTCAGTACAGATATCAGATTTTGGTAAAATCCTCACGCAAAACCGATTCGGGCGGTGCTGTTCTGCGCAAGGCAATTCTTGATTCATTTATCGAATTTAATGAAAAATCACGCTACAGAAATATCAAACTTTACTTTGATATTGATCCTCAAAATATAATGTAATTATCGCGCAAGCTTACTTAAAGCCGCAAACTGCTGCATTGCAAAGTAATTTAACACTACCATTAAACACCAGCTTCCGTAAATAAGAGAATAGATTTTCTTTTTATTTTTCACTCTGTAAGTTTCAATAATTCCAATACACAGAACCAGATAAAACCATAATATAAATGGATTTATGCTGCTGATAAAAAATGTTATAAAGTTATCGCCTGTCAGAAAAAGAGAAAAGTTTAAAACGCTTATATAAGAACCGGTCATAAGCACGGTAATTGTTCTTATCAAAACTTCAGGAATTAAAACAATAAATGATAATCCGTAAATCAACAAGGTTCTTTTAAAAACAAAAATTTCGGAAAAGAAAAGGTTCATAAAAAACTGCAGTATAACAACTACAATCAGCACCTGCAAAAATGTTGTTACGAGTTTAAATATAAAAGTCGGGACAAACTCCGAGCCGACTGAAAAATATTTTGCCTTTTCATATTCCAGATCCAAAATATCTTCTGCTTCTTCTCGCGAAAGACTCCCCTTTTCAAGAGAATTATTTACCTTGCTCTCCATCATCTGATAATGAGCCTCAAACTTCTCCTTTTTCACATCGGGATTGTTAAGCATAATATATTCGCATATCGAAAAAATAAGGATGTACGCCAATATCGGTACAAGCCAGTTGAGGAAGTTTGGTTTAAAATATGACAGATTTTTAAACATCTTTCCCGGTTCCATAAAAATACCGGTAAACTTCTCAAAAAGACCCGGACCGGCTATTTTTCTGCTATCTTTTTCCTTTATCTCTTTAAGCTTTTTATCAAGTTCTTCTTCGCTGTATTGTACCATAAATTTCCTGTAAAATTCTTATTACTTTACTCCCATATAAAAATATTTTTGCTTAACTTTAGTCCTTCTGAAAATGACTGATAACTTAGACGTTTCAGTCATTATTTAGTTAAGGTGTATAAATTTAATTAATTAAGGTGTAATATGAGAACTATTATTGAACCGTTTAAAATTAAAACGGTAGAACCGATTAAGTTCACAACAAAAGAGGAAAGAAAAAAAATCCTTGAAGAAGCAGGATTCAACCCTTTCCTTGTAAAAGCTGATGATGTAATCATCGATTTACTTACTGATAGCGGGACTTCTGCTATGAGTGCAAAACAATGGTCTGGTATTCTTGACGGCGATGAATCTTATGCAGGTGCAAGAAGTTTTTACAGATTTGAAAAAATCGTTAAAAGAATTACAGGCAAAAAACATATCATTCCGACTCATCAGGGACGCGCAGCCGAAAAAATACTTTTCACTGTAACCGGTGGCGAAGGAAAAAGAATTCCAAACAACACTCATTTTGATACAACAAGAGCAAATGTGGAATATTCAGGTGCAGAAGCAGTTGACTTGTTAAACGAAATTGGTAAAAAACCAGAAGTTAAAGCTGACTTCAAAGGTAATATGGATATTGATGCACTTGTGAAATTTATTGAAGAAACAGGTGTTGAAAATGTACCTTTGGTAATGATTACAGTTACAAACAACTCAGGCGGCGGTCAGCCGGTTTCTATGCAGAACATCAAAGATGTAAGAGCTGTTTGTGATAAATACAAATTACCATTGTTCTTAGATGCTTGTCGTTTTGCTGAAAACGCTTATTTCATCAAAATGAGAGAAGAAGGTTATGCTGATAAATCAATTGAAGAAATTTGTCAGGAAATGTTCTCTTTAGCAGATGGTGCTACAATGAGTGCTAAAAAAGACGCTCTTGTAAATATGGGTGGTTTCCTTGTGCTTAACGATGACGAATTAGCAATGCACTGCAGAAATCTTCTTATCGTTACTGAAGGCTTCCCGACTTACGGCGGTTTATCAGGTCGCGATCTTGAAGCAATTGCTCAGGGTCTGGAAGAAGTAATGGAAGAAAGCTATCTTGAATACAGAATTAAAAGTACTGAATATCTTGGCAGAAGACTTACAGATGCAGGTATTCCGATAATTGAACCTCCGGGTGGTCACGCAATTTATATAGATGCAAAAGCATTTGCTCCTCATATTCCTCCTGCAAAATTCCCGGGACAAGCAGTCTCTTGCGCAATTTATGTTGAAGGCGGTATCAGAGGTTGCGAAATCGGAAGTATTATGTTTGGTAAAGAAGATGAAAATGGAGATCACATTGCTCCTCCAATGGAATTAGTAAGATTGGCAATTCCAAGAAGAGTTTATACTCAGAGCCACATTGATTATGTTTCTGATGTGATTATCGACGTTTATAAAAACAGAGATAAACTAAAAGGTTACGAATTCACATACGAAGCACCAATGCTGCGTCACTTTACTGCAAGATTCAAACAATTATAATAAAAGAAAGCTCTGACGTTTGTCAGGGCTTTTTTTCTATACAACACTTCCCACAAATTTCATTAACGTGATGGCTGAAGCCATCAACTACAGCTTCAAAA
>JBGRQB010000031.1:0-29257 GCA_041725875.1 Rhodothermaceae bacterium | reverse complement strand
TGCTCTTCCGATCTCTCCTTGAGATTCCTTATACACTCCGTAACCTGTTGCATATAGATCTGTGGCTGTTTTTCCCCAGACTCTTTGTATTACAACTTCTTTATATTCAGAGATCTCTATCTTTCCTGTCTTTATAAACTCTCCGTTTCGATGTCTGAAAATATACCCCTCTATTGTAAAGACCCAGACACTGTTTTCATTTGTACCAAATATTGCTATTGGTCTTGCTCCGAACATCCATAAGTTATGTATCCAGTTTTCGTTTTTGTAGTGCCACACATTATCAAGGCCTCCACCTGCTCCACAGAGCCAAAGATTATTATCAATCACACAATACCGGGTAAAAGATTTATTTCTTTCAAATTCCAAAGTATCAACTTCCCAAACATAATCTCTTCTGCCGGGTTCTTCTTCTTTTGGCGTTACACTGTCACTGCAAAATGTGAAACATATACACAATAACACTAATACAAGATAACCACTCTTTAAAAAGTTCTTTTTCATCAAAAGCTCCTTTTACACTTTGATATTATTATATTATTCTTTGTTTTTTTCTGTGCCCGAACATATTATGCGCCCAATTAAATTATGTGAACCAATCTAAACAAAAGCATAACCTTTTGTCAAGGTATTTTTTGATCTATTACTTTACCAACGTAAATCATAAAAGTTCCTGAATATTTTTCTAAGATGTTATTTCCTCCTTTAATTTCCCTTTATATATGTAATAATCTTGATTCTCTCTGTTTTTTACTACAACATAAATTATTGTTTCAGCAATCGCTATGTCTACAATTTTTTCGTATGATTTAATGTTAAATAAATATTCAAAATCTGTTCCGTTATAATGAACTACCCCGTCTTCTGCAAAAATGAATAAATCCTTTAATGAACGTCCTTCAAACCCTCCTGTATATTTACTGTCACTTATATTTATAAGTTTAACAAACTTTCCTTCACTATATTCTGATATATGTCTTTCATATAAAAAGTAACTCTCATTATTTATACATCTCTGACCTGAAAATTTTGCCCAACTCTTCTCATCTTCATACAACAACTCTATTTGATTGCCATCAAACAAATATAACTGTCCAACATTAACTTTACTTTTATCTAAACTATTACCTTGAATATAATATTTACCCTTTTCTTCTGAAGGATATAGAGTATACAACAAACTCTGGATTGTCGGCAAGGAGATATTCTTCCATCCTGTTCCGTCATAATGAAGTATCACTCCGTTTGCTATTATATCACCCTTAGGTTCTTTATACACTCCGTAACCTGTTGCATATATATCTGTAGCTGTTTTGCCCCAGACTCTTTGTATCACAACTTCCTTATATTCAGGAATTTCTATCTTTCCTGTTTTTATAAACTCTCCGTTCCTGTGTCTGAAAATATACCCTTCTATTGTAAATACCCAGACACTGTTTTCATTTGTTCCGAATATCGCTATTGGTCTTTCACCAAACATCCATAAATTATGTATCCAGTTTTCGTTTTTGCAATGCCATACATTATCAAGACCTCCTTCTGAACCGCAAAGCCAAAGATCATCTCCTATTACACAATATCGATCAAACCATTTATCTCTATCCAGTCTTAGAGTATCAATTTCCCAAACATAATCTCTTCTGCCGGATTCTTCTTCTTTTGGAGTTACACTGTCACTGCAAAATGTGAAACATATACACAATAACACTAATATAAAATAACCACTCTTTAAAAAGTTCTTTTTCATCAAAAGCTCCTTTTACATTTTGATATTATTCTTTGTTTTTTTGTTTTCTGTGCCCGAGCATATTGAGCGCCCATCAAATCTGTGAACCAATCTAAACAAAAACATAACCTTTTGTCAAGATATTTTTTGATCTATTACTTTACCAACGTAAACCATAAAAGTTCCATTTATAAAAATTATTACTCCAAAAACATAGGTGGGGTTAATTATCTGCAGAATTTCATCGTCAGTAATTCATTATTATCTCAGTGTTGCTTCCTATTTAAAGGCCATGTTGAGGCCAGTTAGAGCGGAGTTGTGTTCCATTTAAAAAGTAATTATATGGTACTCAATGCTAAATTGTGCGGAATGCTACATTGAGACCTCTCGAGTGCCTCGAGGTGACATATTGCCTGGCAGTTGCATTGAGACTCTTCGGCTGGGCTCAAGGTGACATAGACAAACTTGCCCCTAAGCGTGTTATTTCGATATAGTTTGCTGCCCGGCATCTTTTTCTGAGCGTTAAGAAAATTGAAGAGCGGAGGCTTTAAGAACAAAAACTGTTTGAAGGCGTGCGAAGCACGGCAAGTTGTTTTTGTTCAGCCGGAGTGAGTCAGTTTTCCGTGAAGAAAAAGACAGCCGAAGTTTTTGTCAAACTTTTTTGAAAAAGTTTGCCCACGGAGTGAACAATAAAGAGCAAAACTACAAAGCTTCGAAGTTTATAAAGCCTTCAAATCACGGAAAATAGATCAATCATTATTTTGAGATTTCCCATAATATTCAAAATAACATTATACCAGCAAATTTGCATTAACACTTCATTTCGACATCGTTAGAATGGTGCAGCGTTTGGTATAAGCCGGGGCACTCAGGCACCGATTGGTGTTTGGTTATATCAAAATTATGCGATGGCTAAAGCCATCGACTACCGGAGGACAGCTTTCCGAGAATCGCCAATGAAACTGAAGAGTAAGAAAATTAGTTTTAATGTGACTCACATTATAAAAAGAGCAGGTTAAAACCTGCTTTTTTTATAATAATTCTTCCAGACTTTTAGTCAATTCTCTTCTCAATATTTCATAATCGTAATAAGGAATTTTTTTACCGGTTCTGTCGAGTGTATAAAATGAATCTATCACATCATCAGATTTTGTGGAAATTTTTGCAAAGTATGTGTACAGACCCAAATCATTCATTTTTTTTGTGATTTGATAAAGGAGCCCTAACCTGTCAGGAGAAGAGATATCTATGATGGTAAATTTCTCGTGTTCTTCAAACCGAATTTTTATTTTACCTTTTCTTCTGAAAAGTTTATTTTCCAAACGCCACCATTTAGATTGCATTTTTTTGAATTCTCTGTTTATTCTCAGTTCACCTTCAACGCTCAGACGAAGATCAGCTTCAATTTTTTCAAATCGCTCTGGGTTAATTACCTGATGAGTTCTGAAATCGGTTACATTAAAACTGTCGATAATAATTCCGTCTTTCCTTGTAAAGATTCTTGCATCATGAATATTTAAATCATTAATGGAAAGTGCTCCACACAAGTTGGAAAGTATAGCATCTTTATCTCTTGAAAGAACTGTAATATTTGTAAAGTTTACATCCTGTTTAAAAAATACAGAAATATCAGAACCACGTTCAATCTCTCTTACGTGTTCTTCAATTTCTTCTTCGGTGTAATGATACACATATCCGACATCATCAATAGATTCAACGTGTTTACTTACTTCTTCAGTTTTATTAGTTAGTACCTTCAAAGTTTTTTTCATCAAAAGATCTTCACCGGAAAGCTCATCAACCAACATTATTCTCGCTTTTCTGTAAAGTTCGAAAAGCTGATCATTTTTCCATTGAGTCCAAACCATTGTATTAACCGCTGAAAGATCAGCGTAAGTAAGAAGGAAAAGTAAATCAAGGGCTTTTAGTGAAGGGAATTTCGCCGTAAAGTTGTTTAACGTTCCTGCATCATTCAGGTTGCGGCGGAAGGCTGTTTTTTCCATTGTAAGATGATGTTTAACAAGAAACATCACAAGATCAATTTCTTTATCACCATAACCAAGTTTGCTCATAACTGAACAGGCAACTTCGGCACCAATAATTTCGTGACCCTTTACGCTGATTGGTTTTGCAATATCGTGGAAAAGGACTGAAAGATATAAAATATCTTTTTCAAGAATATCATCATATAAAAATGCAAGTCTGGAATCCTGACCTTTAAGTGCTTCCAGATTTTTAATTGCAATAATAGTGTGTTCATCTGCTGTGTAGCAATGATAAACTCCCGGTTGAAAATATCCAACAAGATCTCCAAACTCAGGAAGGAAGACTGAAAGAATTCCCATTTCGTTCATTGCAGTAAGTGTTTTCGCAACATTTTTTTCGAGTTTAAACAATTCTCTAAAAAACACTGATGATTTATATTGAAGGTGATTTTCTTCTTTCTGCTCTTCGCCCGCTTCAATAACAAGTGTTCTCAGGTTTTCATCAAACCTTGCTTCATATAGTCCGCGGTAATAAAATGCACGCATAATATCGGAGAAACTTAATTCTCTGTCTTCATCAAGTGAAATTACATTTCCGCGTAAAATGAAATCTTCGTCGAGACGAATAGACAATTGATCAGGAAACGGATTTGAAATAAATTCGTTAAAACGTTTTATCATTGTTTTGGAAAAGCGGTGAATGATGCTTGTTGCATCAAAATATTTCCGCATAAAATCTTTCCACTTATCTTCTGAATAACCAAAATGCTCGGCTATTTTTTCTTGCAGAGAAAATTCAAATCTGTCATTTTTTGAACCGGAAACTAGGTGCATCTGATTTCTGATTGCAAGAAGAAGTTCGTAACTGTTTTTAATTCTGTTAAGTTCGTTGTTGTTTACAAGTCCCTTATTTTTAAATACTTCAATAAATTTTTGAGTCTGGGTAATTTCCCTGGAACTGGTCATCTGCTCTGCATTCTGAACAGTATAGATCCATTCAACTGCCTGAAGATCGCGCAATCCGCCGCCGGAAAACTTTATGTTTGGCTCAAGTACTTTTGGCGAATCACCATATTTTTTATAGCGCAGCTGAATATCTTCAAAAAGTCTTTTTATCACATTATGTTTTTTATCTATAGATAAAAACTCATCCAGATTTTTATTCCATTCATCATACACGGAATGTTTTCCGAGTAAAAAGCGGGTTTCTAAAAACTGCGTAAAAGCGTGAAGATCGGAATTATAAAATTTACTGATGTCGGAAAATTCTCTCACTGTATGCGAAGCTTCTATTCCGCAATCCCATAAATTTGTAACAATTTCCTGAACCTTGTTTTGAATTTCCTCAGTAATTTCACCTGCTATAAACATTATATCGATGTCAGAAAAAGGTGAAAGTTCTCTTCTGCAAAATCCACCTGATGCAACAACGGCAAATGGCAATTGCTCTTTTGAAAGAACTCTGATAATATATTCTTCAACAAGTGAGCAGTGTTTCAGACAAAATTCAAAAGAAGATTTTTTTGAATCTATTTCGGAAAAGAGAGTTTCTCTTTCCGCCAGAAAATATTTTTTTAACTCAATCAGTTCCATATTAAATAAAAAAGGGCTCCATAATTGGAACCCTTTTATAATCCTTTAAATATTAAAAGTTGTATTTCATCGTAAATGATGTACTAATTATCGTGGCAATATTTAAATCATGACAAATCATTAATCATCCAAATCCGCATATTCTTCGCCAAAATACTCAACTTCAATTTCAGAATGAATTCCGCCGCGACCGGTAAAGTGAGCATTAAGTCTCATATATCTTGGTTTGCAGGCTTCTACAAGATCGCCAAGAATTCTGTTAGAAACTGCTTCATAATAGATACCGTCGTTTCTGAAAGATTGAAGATACAATTTGTAAGATTTTAACTCTACACACAATTCGTCAGGAATATATTCAAGAACCATAGTTGCAAAATCAGGGTGACCTGTTTTCGGACAAACAGAAGTAAACTCTTCTGCTGTGTGAACTATTGTGTAATCTCTTTCAGGATTTGGATTTTCAAAAGTTTCCAAAATTTTCAATTTATCGCTCATCATTTCCTCGTTTTATTTTATTGTATAATTTGGTCTTTCTTTATAAGGTATCGGATCTTCGACACCGGCTTGTGCAAAACCTTTTAACCTTAATGCACAACTGTCACATTTTCCGCAAGCTTCATCTTCATTAGAGTAGCACGACCAGGTTAAATGGAGCGGAGCATTCAGGTCTAAGCCTTTTTGAATAATTTCCGCTTTGCTCATATGTATTATCGGAACTTCAATCCCGATTTTAGTTTCCGGTTTTGTACCGGCATCAATAGCTTTTTCAAAAACCTCAAAAAATTCAGGTCTGCAATCAGGATAACCTGATGAATCTTCGTGAACCGCGCCTACAAATATTTTTTCCGCTCCCAGTACTTCTGCCCAGCTTGAACATGCAGTTAAAATATTTGCATTTCGGAAAGGCACGTAAGAGTTGGGAATTTCTTTACTTTCAAGGTTGGCCGGACCAACTTCCATATTCATATCTGTAAGGGAAGATCCGCCTATCTTGGCAAGATGGAAAAAATCAATTACAAGTCTTTTCTGCACATCGTAAAAATCTGCAATATCGTGAAACGCCTGTAATTCTCTTTTTTCAGTTCTTTGTCCGTAATTAATGTGCGCAAAAGCCAATTCATAATTTTGCGCAGCAATAGCAGCAGTAACGCAACTATCCAGACCGCCGCTTACGGCAACAATAGCTGTTCTCTTCAATTTATTACCATAATTTGTCTTTTGTAATCTGGAAAAATACTAAATTCTCCGAAAAAAAGAAAAACCGGCCATTTTGATTAATAAACGCTGTTTTCCTTTTGAATATGTAAGAAATTTATTGACATTTCGGCTTCTTGTATTATTTTACCCAATATTAACCTATTTTTTAGACGAGGTATATTATGGAATATTATGAATTACATCCCGAAACTCCTCAGTTGCGCTATATTCATAAAGCGGTTGAAGTGTTAAAAAAAGGCGGGATAATAATTTATCCTACAGATACGGTTTACGGAATTGGCTGCGATATTTTTAATCACGAAGCGGTAAAAACGATATATCAGATAAAAAATGAAGCGAACACCAAATTGTTCAGTTTTATGTGTCACAATCTGAAAGATATTTCAAAATATGCAAAAGTTTCAGATCACTCTTACAAAGTTATGAAACGCTGTTTACCGGGTCCTTTTACATTTGTACTTCCTGCATCTAAAGAGGTACCAAAGAAATTATGGACAAAAAGAAAAACCGTCGGAATCAGGATTCCCGATCATCAGGTTGCACAACTTCTGGCAGAAGAACTGGGCAACCCGATAATCAGTACAAGTGTTACAAACAGAAAAGGAGAGGTTTTATTTAATCCGCTGGAAATTAAAACCATTTTTAACATGCAGGTGGATTTAATGCTTTCAAGCGGAGCATTAAACGGCCAGCCTTCCACTATTGTTGATTTAAGTAATGACGATCTTGAAGTCATCAGAGAAGGAGGCGGCGATCTCGAACTTATTTATTAATCTTTTCTGTGTGTAATAAAAGCATTTGCCTGAGCACTCGGCATTATAACCATCTCGTTAATATTTGCGTGTGGCGGCCGAGTGGCACAGAATAAAATCGCTTCTGCTATATCTCTGGCAACAAGCGGCTCAATTCCTTTGTAAACATCTGAGGCTTTATCTTTATCACCTCTGAAACGGACTTCACTAAATTCAGTTTCTACCATACCGGGATCAACAGAGCTTACTCTTATTCCCTGATCCAGCAGATCCATTCTTAACGATCTTGTGATAGCTTTTACAGCGTGTTTGGTTGCGCAATAGACAGAACCTTTTGGATAAGCCTGATGACCTGCAATTGATCCCAGATTGATTACGTGTCCGGCACCTTCTTTCATCATAAGAGGAACTATTTTATGTGTAGTGTAAAGTAAACCTTTTATATTTGTATCAATCATTGTATCCCAGCCGTCAGGATCGTCATTATAAAACTCGGTAACTCCCAAGGCTAATCCGGCATTGTTTACAAGTATATCTGTTTTTTTGAAATTATCAGGAAGTTCATTTACAAACTGATCTATCTCTTTTCTCTTCTGAACATCCATTCTTCCTGCAAAAACTTCAATATTAAATTCTGTAGAAAGTCTATCGGCAAGTTCTTTTATCTTATCAACTCTTCTGGCAGATAAAATAAGATTTGCTCCACTTTCGGCAAAAACTTCAGCACAGGCTTTACCAATTCCGGATGAAGCGCCTGTTATAAAGACGGTCTTATTTTTCAAATTAAACATATACTCCCCTATTTTTTGTAAGAAATATATTCTGTTACAATCCGGTTAAATGACCGGAGATAATTTACTAGTAAAACAACAACTATAAATATGAAAATCAATCTGGCAGTCTCGCTCAATTCAAGATTTCTGCATAAAACAGCCCAGCTGTTACTCCCCTGAATATTCATAACAATATTAAATGCACCAGTAAAAACATTTACAATCAGGTAGCCTGTATTGAGAATAATAAATGTGAGAAGAGTAAAACGGATTCTCCCGACGGTCTGATATTTAAGCAGATTTATTGCCAGTTCAATTGTGGAAAAAACATAAAAAAGCGGCAAGGAAATTATTATTACTGTCTGAACCTTGGTAAGTTTTTCAGGAGATAAAATATTTAATCCCATAAGAGAGAGTTCAAAATCGCCTCCTGTCCAGAAATAAAACACTGCAAACTGCAGCAGTTCGGCAATTATAAACGCAGATAAGAAAGTAAAAACCGCTCCCTGTATGATGCTTTTTTTGTTTTTCATTAAGTGATCCGAAAAATATATATGAGGTGTGCAAAATAATGATTTTAATTTCAAAAACCAGAGGGAACAACAGAAATCATTATTCCGCAAATAATTCTGAAAACTATCTACGGAATAATGAAAAAAATTAATTCTTTTTCTTTTTAGGTTTGAATCCAATTCTGTGAAACGGATTAACCACACTTGTTACAACGTTTCTCAAGTGAGAACTAATTCTCTTTAATGAGCGGATATAAAGAACAAGAGCTGCTGCACTTCCGCTGGAAATTGCAGGATCTTCTTCTCTTATAAGTCCGTCAATAATTCCGTCACTGTCGCCTGAAACCCATTTATATTCTTTAAGGAATTCGCGTCCGGCATCTTCATCGGAGTTTTTGAAAACTTCAATTGTTCTGCCAAAACTGTCGGCAACGGCTTTTTCTATTTCAACCAGTTTTTCTTCAAATTTTCCTGCTGTAAGTCTTTTTTGATGATTTCCTGCAATAGCAGCAATATTTTTTGTAAAATCACCAATTCTTTCAATATCTATAACAATACTGACAAGTGATAAACCGGAAGAAAGCTCCGCATTACCTGAAATAGCAAGGTGATTAAATACATCACGTCTTACTTCTCTCTGATACTTGTTTACTTCACTGTCCTGATCATCTATATCAAATTGCAGATTGTTTGCGTCTGTTTCGCGAAGAACTCTTTGAGCTTCCACATACATTTTTTCTGTAATATCAAGCATTTCATAAGAGCGCTGAAAAGCTCTTTCCATAAGTGTATCTTGATTAAACACTGAAAATAATTCTTTTAACATAATTTCTCTCCTTTACTTACTACCCGGCAACTGCAATAACAATTAACGGAATAATAAAAAACATTACTAAAACATAAGCAACGGGAATTAGTTTACTTTTTACTGAATATTCAGAGAATTTTTCAGCAAGTTTTATAGGTATTTTTTTGAACGGCCATAAAAGAACAATACCGGTCACATTAAACAAAAGATGTGAAAACGCAACAATTACTGCTGCAATATTACCGGTTATCAGAGAGGCTAGCATTGCAGTAACCGTTGTACCTATGTTAGATCCCAAAGTGTAAGGGAATATTTGTCTGAGTCTGAGTATACCTGCTCCTGCCATTGGCACAACAAGAGATGTGGTAATTGAACTGCTCTGAACCAAAATTGTTAATAATGTTCCTACTGAAAAAGCTCTTAAATCGGTTTTGAACAGCACTTTATCAAACCAGGCTTTAGCTTTTTCAACAACAAGAACCTTTAATGTAGCAACCATATACTTTAATGATAAAAGTAAAATTATCAAAGCAAGTACAAGCATCAGCCAGGGCAACTCTTTTCCAAATGAATCTTTCATTATTGAAACAACGGGCTTTGTAATTGCTTTAACAGGACTCAAAAACGATAAACCGCCAACTCCGGAGAAAAGGTCTCCCATAAAATGAGCAGCGTGTCCCAAAAAGTTTGTTGCTAACTGAAGCGGAAACAAAAGCATAACCGCGAGCAAATTGAAGAAGTCGTGAACCGTAGCAGCCGCAAATGCTCTCTGAAATTCATTGCTTCGGTTAATTTGCGGTAAAGAGGCAATTGTATTGGTAACAGATGTACCAATATTTGCACCCATAATTATCGGGATAGCCAGCTGGATAATGCTGTCGGAATTACCGGAAGCAGAGGAAGCAGCAGCTACCATTCCAACAACAATTGATGTTGTGGAAGATGAACTCTGAATAACAGAAGTTGCCAAGATCCCGATAAACAGACCAATAAAAGGATTGGTTGTGGCTTCAATTAACTGTACAGCCACATCTTTACCATAAAGTTTTAATGCTCCACCCATCATTCCCAAACTAAGGAAAAACAGGTAAAGGAAAACTAAAAGCTTAATGACTCCAATTGTTGTCGGGTAGGTTTTGAATAGTTTTTTGATCGATTCCATCAGCCTTAGAATAATTTCTTTAAAAATGTCGATGACAAAGATATATTAAATAATTGTTACGCCAAAGTTAAGAAATTGTTAAGAAAATTCATCTTAAATTTAATTTATAATGCAAAAAATAAATTCACTGTTAAATTTCTCGGAAATTCGCAGCTCATTGGCAGATATTTAACCTTTTTGTCAAAAATATTTTCACATCTCAGTGCAAACTCTATATCATTAATTCCTAAAATTACAGGCATTTTTTGTCGCCACATAATATTAAAAATCATAAATGATGATAAATCCGCATCATAGTTTTTCTCACGAACAAACAATGGTACAAATTTCTCAAACTCGTTCCAGTTTACTTCAGACTGATAATATCCTTCCAAAGTGAGTACGGCATCAAAGGGAAATTTGTAATTAAACTGAAATGAGAATTTATGTTCCGGGATATAATTTTCTTCCAATTCTTCACTGTAGGAATATCCCAGATTAAAATCTGTGCTTTCCGTTAGTTTATAGTCGAGCTGCGACTTTAACGCAAAGAAGCTGGTACTGCCGGAATTAATTCTTCTTACAGTCGCATTTTCTTTCTTCCAGAAAATCATATCATCTGTGCTGTTATAAGAAGGTTTTATATTGAACTTTAATTTTTGCGCTGCATAACTGTAATTTAACGCCACGCGGGTTACCTGTTCATTTACCAGATTTTCATTTCCCCTGTAGTCTGTTACTTTTCCAATTTTGTCTATATCAGTAATTTCCAGATTTCCATATACTGCAAACAGATCCGGGTTTTGTTCACCTGTAAGAAGTTTCAGTTCCAGATTATGAATCTCATCAATCTTATAATTTACTCCGCTGGAAAAATTCACATAATTATCAATTAATCCTTTATTTGCAGAACCGTTAAAAAAGAGAGTTACATTCTTTGAAGGTCTGTAATTTATATTTGTTGAAAAACCTAATTCGGTTCTGATAATTTCATCTGCAAATAAATTACCATTCTTATTTTCAGCAGAAGTTCTTGCAACATTTGCATTTAAATCGATCTCTACTTTTGAGAAAGTAAGTCTTTTGGAAGCATCAAATACAACTTTGCTGATGTTATATTCATATTTATTATGAAATTTATTCTTTTCAAGTTCGGCTGTCAGTTTTTCCCCTTTTAACTTAAACAATACACCGGCTAAATTGCTGTAGTAAGATGAATAAAAAGAAAAATTCAGCGAACGCATATAAACCATTACAGGAAAAGCAGGAGTTACATCAAAGCCGTCAAACTTATACACAGAAGTATAAATATTCAGATAATCTTTATTTTCAAACTGATAATTTAACTCTCCGCCTGCTGTAATATTTTTATTCGGATCGGAAAATTCATTTGGATTTATCTCTTCTGTTAAGTCGCTGTTTTTATCCTGCTGGGTAAAGTAGCCGTAAAAGCCGCCAAAAATCCTGTATGACAAATTCCCTGTCGTGTTGGAAAGTGCAGCTTCACCTGACGGCACAATTTTGTTTCTGTTAAGCGTGGAGTTTGTTGTATATACCTGGTGCATCGGATCGCCTGTTTCGCCACCCAGAAAAAGATGTACTTTTAGTTTCATTTTTTCGGGAATCGGGAGACTCTTTATTTTAATTGCACCTGATAAATTATCAATCTGCGGTTCCGATATTTTGAAGCTTTTATTGATATTTATTCCTTGTGCTAAAAAATCGGCAGTTCTGAAATTAAAAGGAAAAAGTTCCTTTTTATATCCGTTGATAAAATAGTTCAGCGAAGGTGAATCCCATCTGTCGTAGGCCGCAACAGAAGCAACAGGCTGATAAAGAGAGATCTTTTTAATAAAAATATCTGATCTGAAATTTAATGCATCACTGTTTCTGATATAACTGATATCTTTGTCAATATTCTGTGCAAATAAAACAGAAGTTAAAACAAGACTAAAAATTAGAGCAACAACAACTTTATTATATTTGATCAAAATAACCTCTTCTTAAATCCAAGACTTACAAACGGGGTGTTCTCCGGTTCGGAAAACATATTTTTATATTTTACAAAGACTTCCACATCAAAAGGAATGTAATTGAGTCCGACCGAAACAGTAATACCAAATTCCGATTCATCGAGATTGCTTTTCTTTTCTTCTGTTTCGTCAAAGATCATCATTATATTTTCGATGCCCACAAAAGTACTTAATCCAAATGATTTTGAAAGCGGATATTTTATTACCCCGCCAATCGGAATATTTATCA
Source organism: Rhodothermaceae bacterium (assembly GCA_041725875.1). Lineage (GTDB taxonomy): Bacteria > Bacteroidota > Ignavibacteria > Ignavibacteriales > Melioribacteraceae > JBGRQB01. Next base: position 16,487 of record JBGRQB010000031.1, on the reverse strand, counting down.
TTGTAATTCCGGGAAGTTCGGAGTTGTTAAAATTTCCTTCCGATAATTTTGAAAGGTTAACGGAAAGTTCGTAGGAAAAGTTTTCAGTCAGTTTGTAATTAACATACAAACCGCCGGAAGCAGCGTTTCCCCAATACTTACCGAGTTCTCCGCCCTGATCAACATATTCGGCCTGAATACCGAACGAAAACCTGCTTTCTGTTTTTGTTTGAGCAAAAGCAGTAGTAATTACAAACAGAATGATAAAAAATGTATGTTTCAAATTGTCCCTTGATAAATTTTGTTTACCAAAATATAATACTATTGGTAAAATATTGGTATTTCTTTTTTCTGTTAACTTTTATATTTTCTAATGCAATAAATACCAGAATAATTTAGGTATCATCATGAATACAGAGTTGATTAATCAAACCGAGGAATTTGTCTATAAGTTATTACAGGATGAATCGCCCGCCAATAATGTTTATCATAATTCCATTCACACAAAAGAAGTTGCGACAGCGGCTGAAAAAATAGCCAAAGCAGAAAAACTTTCTGATGATGAAATAGAGATATTAATCCTTGCAGCTTTACTGCACGATACAGGTTATACATCGTGCTGTGAAGGACACGAACAGGTTAGTGCCGACAGGGCCAGGAAATTTCTTGAAGGAAAAAATTACCCTGCTGAAAAGATAGACAAAATTGCGGATTGTATACTTGCAACAAAAATGCCTCAGACACCCAACAATCATCTTGAAGAAATTATCTGTGATGCAGATCTTCATCATCTGGGTAAAAAGAACTTCAAAGAAAGAAGTGATATTTTCAGAGCTGAATATGAAAAAACAACAGGAAAAGTTTATTCTGATATTGACTGGGTTAAAAAAAATCTGGGATTCCTGAAAGAGCATAAGTTTTTTACAAAGTATGCTAACGATAACTTTCACGAGCAGAAAATATTAAATGTTATAAAACTTGAAAAACTTCAGCAAAAGTATGAGAAAAAAGCTGCAGATGAATCTGTTAAAAAAGAGAAAGTTAAACTGCAGAAAGATAAACAGAACCGTGCCGAACGCGGAATTGAAACAATGTTCAGAAATACTATGAGAACGCACGTAAGTTTCAGTTCAATGGCCGATTCAAAAGCAAATATTATGATTAGTGTAAACACTTTGCTTTTAACCGCACTTGTAACTATTCTTTCACGTAAACTTGATTCCAATCCGCACCTGATTGTACCTACTTTAATATTAACAATTGTGAGTATGACAACTCTTATTTTTGCGGTTATGGTTACCAGACCCACAGTAAATGCCGGTACATTTACAAAAGAAGATATTCAGAAGAAGAAAGCCAATCTGCTCTTCTTTGGTAATTTCTTTAATGTTCCGCTCGATATTTTTTCCTGGGGAATGAAAGAAGTGATAAATGATAAAGATTATCTTTATGACAGTATGATTAAAGATTTCTATTTTCTCGGACAGGTTCTTGGTAAAAAATATCGTTACCTGAGAATTTGCTACAGCATTTTTATGTATGGTTTGCTTCTTTCTATCTTTGCATTTGCTATGGCAATATTTATTTATCCGGAAGGAATGCACCCGGACAAAACAAATAAAGTAAAAGTTGAACAATCCGACAATAACAACATACTTGATATACTAGAGTGATTGTTAAACAAAATCGGTGATAATTATGAAAAGGTTATACCTTGTCAGACACGCAAAATCAAGCTGGAAATATACTGACCTGCGCGATTTTGACCGCCCGCTAAACAAACGCGGTAAAAAGGATGCCCCTTTTATGGGAAAGCTTCTTGCAGAAGATTCTGTTATGCCCGATCTGATTATTTCCAGTCCGGCACTAAGAGCTTTATCAACAGCAAAAAAGATTGCTGCCGAACTTGGTTATTCTGTTGAAAAAATAGAAACCCACAAAAGGTTATATGAATCTGATACTGATGATTACTTAAACGTTATTTCGCAAGTTCCCGATAATGTGGAAACACTTATGATATTCAGTCACAATCCGGGTCTTACAATCCTTAACAATTTTTTATCTGATAAAAGAATCGACAACATTCCTACCTGCGGAATTGTTAATATTGAAATAACAATTAAACGCTGGAAAGATTTAGATTTTGAAAAGGGTCAATTGATATCATTTGACTACCCGAAAAAATTTATAACTGAAAAGGACGTATGACACAAGAATTTATCGATCGCGAATTAAGCTGGCTTTCCTTTAACTTCCGAGTTTTACAAGAAGCAAAAGATCCGGCTGTTCCTCTTTATGACAAAATAAAATTTCTGGCTATTTACTCTTCCAATCTGGATGAATTTTTTCGTGTGCGTGTTGCGGCTCTGAGACATCTGCTAACTTTAAAATCAAAAGCTCAAAGCACTCTTAAATTTACTCCGGAAGAATTGTTAGATCAGATTCAGACAACCGTTGGAAAACAACTCCCCGAGTATGGAAGAATATATAGAAATATAATTCTGAAAGAACTAAAAGAGAATAAAATATTTCTTGTTGATGATAAAAATATAAATGAAGAACAGCTTCATTTTATTGAAGATTATTTTGATGAAAATATTCGTCACCACATTCAACCCGCTATTATTGATAAAGAAATACTTACTCCGTTTTTACGTAATCAGCGTTTGTATTTAACTCTCAGACTCAGCAATAATGCAAAAGACACAGATTATAAATATGTACTTGTAGAAATCCCCAGTAATCACCTGCCCCGTTTTGTGATACTTCCTTCTCCAAAAGGAGAACATCATATTATCTTTCTTGATGATATGATAAGGGTTTGTCTGCAAAAACTTTTTGTTAACAAAAAAACAATTGAAGCTTATTCTGTAAAACTCACGCGCGATGCAGAGTTATATATAGAGGATGAGTTTGAAGGGAATCTTCTGAAGAAGATTCAGAAAAGTATTAAGAAAAGAAACACAGGCGTTCCGAGCAGATTCCTTTACGATAAAGATATGCCGGAATCGTTCAGAAATTATTTAATGGAAGCACTTAACCTTACTAACGACGATATGGTTGAAGGTGGAAGGTATCACAGCTTTAGCGATCTCTTTTCGTTTCCAAATCCTTCTGATAAAAAACTGGAATATGAAAAGCTTCCTGTGCTGCCAAGCAGAGAGCTTGATGAAGCAAAATCGGTTCTCGACTTTATTGAAAACGAACCGCAGTTTTTGTACTTCCCTTACAACTCGTACGACAACGTAATCAGATTCTTTAAAGAAGCGAGTCAGAACCCTGATGTTGTTTCGATAAAAGTAACACAGTATCGTGTTGCAAAACATTCTGCAGTTGTAAAATCACTTATCAATGCAGCTAAAAACGGAATTGATGTTACGGTATTTGTTGAAATAAAAGCCCGTTTTGATGAAGAGCAAAATATTATCTGGGCATCTAAAATGGAAAAAGCTGGTGTAAAAGTTATCTACTCTTTCCCTGGCTTAAAAGTACATGCAAAGCTTGCGCTTGTAACAAAAAAAATAGATGGTTCTAAGAAACAGTACGCTTATTTATCCACAGGCAACTTTAACGAAAACACTTCAAAAATTTATACGGATCTTGGTTACTTTACAACCGATCCTGAAATTACTTCTGAAATTGATGAAGTATTTGAGTTTCTTGCAACTCAAAAAGAGACTGCCAAATTTAAGCACCTTCTTGTTGCGCAGTTTAATATGAGATCAAAATTTAACTCATTAATTAAGAAAGAAATTGAAAATGCTCAAGCCGGAAAACCTGCGTATATACTTGCGAAAATGAATAGTCTGGAAGACAGAAAAATTATACGCAGGTTATATGAAGCGAGTCAGGCAGGAGTAAAAATAGATTTGATAATCAGAGGAATATGCTGCCTGAATCCCGGAGTAAAAGGCTTAAGTGAAAATATTCGGGTAATCAGTATTATTGACCGCTTTCTTGAACATTCCCGTTTTTATTATTTCCACAACAACGGCAACGAACTTCTTTATGCTGCTTCGGCTGACTGGATGAAAAGAAACCTGAGCAGAAGAGTTGAAGTAGGTTTCCCTGTAAGAGATAAAAAAACAAAATCTGTTATTAAAGAAATTTTGGATTTACAGTTAAAAGATAATACCAAGGCAAGAATAATAGATGAAGAGTTTTCAAATAGATATGTTCAGAATGAATATGAAAAAATAAACTCGCAGACTAACGTTATTGATATATTAAAAAAGGGAGCTGAATAGCTCCCTTTTATTTATCTTTTCTAAAATCCCATTCCCATTGTCATATGCCACGAATTTCTGTCCTGCGACGTTGCTATATTTAACGAAATAGTATATTTATGTTCAATGAAGGCAAACCATATTCCCGCTCCAATGGAAGGATGCCATTTGTCGGAATCTTCTCCTTTGGCATATACTCTTCCTGTTTCTCCAAAAACAGTTGTACCAAACTTACCCGGCACAATTAACTTGAAATCAAATAACTCACTGCGCAGTTCTGCTTGTCCGAACACAGAAGCATCACCTGTAAAACGCTCGGTACTGAATCCTCTTAAGTTGTGTGCACCACCTAAAAAGGCTGCTTCAAAAAACGGGAAGTCTCCCCAGATTTTTTGTCCGCCCGCTCTTACCGCAATTACATTATCGGTAAGGAGTTTTATTTTCCGGTAGTATCTTAAATCAACTCCGAGTTTAAGAAACTTATGTTCCTTTTCAAAAAGATCAGGAGAACCTGTCAGCATCATTTTTGTGTACATCCCAGATTGCGGATTTGCCTGATTATCACGCGTATCAAAATCACAGCTTAACCAGAAAGCAAGCTGTTTGTAATTTCCCAATCCGGTATTATGATCTCTGAATGACTGAATAATTTCAGGATTATCCAGATTTGATTCTGTGTTCTGATATCTGATTCCAAAATCTGTATAACTGAATTTACTTATTTTTCTTCTGTAGGTTGCAGCAAAGAGAAACATTTCCTGTTCTAATCTGTAGTAATTATTATCCTCTGCAAAACGGTCGTAAGTGGTTGTGTTTCCGTAACCAAAATATTTTGTAAATGCCATTTCACTATGCATCACATCAAATTTTATTTCTGCATTTTTAATAAGGTTGTAAAACACACCTTCATATTTGATGCGATAATTTTTTGCTTTGGTTGTGTAAGCTGCCGTAAAAGTCTGCTTATATGCAAAGGGCGACATTCTGAAATCGTAAGAGAAAATTTTTGGTCCGCCCCCGATAACAAATCCGTTATCAGAAGAGTAACCAATCTCAGGCTGTGCCAGCCAGTCGTGTCCCCTGTCTCTCTGCTGTGGTTCATATCTTTCAAAATCATCTTTTGGTTTTGGCACTTCACTTCTGTCTAAAGATGAACCGGATCCGTAAACAACACTTGTTTTATTTCCGCTGTCGTAAAACATATTTGCTCCCTCTGCCTGAGGAATTGGCAGAACATCAAGAAAGTAACCTTTAACAAGTGACTTATCAACAAAAGTATCTTTTCCGTCACCTCCTACGGCTCTGAGTAACGGACCACTTTCAACTGTTCCAGTTACAACTGTTTTATCTTTGCCGTCAAGAAGATACGCTCTTATTTGTCTGGTTAAACTGTTATCAACCATCTTATAAAAATAAGGTTCTCCTTTTGGCGCATCTTTTTTAATATCGTAACGATAGAGTTTTATTTCGGTTCTCTTTTCATCCAGACGATTTATTTCCAGATAATCATTTTTGTTACTGGCATATACGTTAATATATTTATTTACCAATTCGTAATATTCGTGAGATATTTCTTCAATGTTGTCTCTTCTGTTTATCAAAGAATTTCTTAACTCAACACAGACTTTTTCATAATGTTCAGGAGGAAGCTGCTGAACTGCATTTGTAATTACTTCATCTGTTAACTGGTTCTTAATATGAACCGTGATAGAATCCCATTTTTCTTTTGTTACTCTTGTTAAAATTCTTCTGTCTAAAAATCTTCCACTCCAGCTGATATCTTCAATCTGAGGATAATCATCATCAAAGTGAGTGAACTGAGGAATCATATAAGCTGCAATTCTTGGGAAAAGTCCGTCCCATCTGGCAAAAGCCTGATCGCGATCACGCGGAATAGGATGCCATTCTTCAACGCCGTCAACTGTATATTTTGCCCAGCGCCACTGATCTGTGTGTCTGTCCCAGTCACCAAGAAAAATATCTACCAGACGAGCTTTCAAAAACTCCTCTGCGCAAATTCTTTCACTTCTCTTTTCTTCAAGTCGGTGCAGCAGCTTAAACGTGCCCATAACTTTTTCAGCATTTTCAAAACCGGCACCCTTTTCATCAGGGTGTTCTTCAATCATTCCAAGGATGTTGCCAAAATCTTCTCTGTATTTCCCAAGTTTTGGATCATCTGGCAGCCAGACAAGCTTTGGAGCAGCCTGTAAAACTCCCACAGCTTTAAGCAGAGGTACAACCACAAGGGGCGCCATAGGGTTTGATGAACTTGTCTGATCTCTTATTACGTCGGCAATAGGTGTTGGTCTGAAAACCTCAGGCAAAATTTTGGTCGGGTCTTTATTTATAGATCTGAACTTCCAGAAGCGTCCATCATTTCCTTTAAAGCGGAGAGATTTTGTTGCCATTCCTCCACCTTTCCTAATTGGTGTTAGTCCGCCGGCAAATGTATCCAGATTAAGAACCTGAACTTTTACAGGTGTTATCCACAAATCTCTCCAGTGACTTCCAAGAAAATATCTTGTGAAAATATTTGCTTCATATTCTTCTCCCGGAACCACAGTTATTGTTTCTGAATTTGTTTGTGCATAACTAACTGCAGATAATAAAACGGCTATAACTAAAGATTTTATTTTTGTCATACTCATTTTCCTGCTCTGTAAAATGTTAATCCCGGTTCATCATTACCAGCTTCATCACTGATCACTATTGTTTTATCGTTCAGAATTTCAATTCCTTCCGGCTGGTTATGACGCGATTTGCTGAGAGAAACAGCGTTAAGCAATTTCCCTTTCTGATTAATCTCAATCAGACTCTTTCCCTTTCCGTCAAGAATGAGATAGGTATTCTGATCTGTCAGTTTAATTGCCGAAGGATTAAAATTTCTTCTTCTGGTTTTACGTTTAATCTTTTTTATGTTAAGTAAAAACTTTGGTTCCTTTTCCACTTCACCTGAGCTTAAGTCAAGTTCGTAAACAGCTCTGTAACCTCTGTACTTTCTTCCTGCCGATTCTTTACAGGTTAAAAGTAGTTTATCCTTTTCAGGCGAATATTGAATTCCTTCTACATCGTTTTTTGATTTGAGTCTGGTTTTTATCTTTTTATAACTGACACTTTCGTTGTTTTTACCTTCTTCAAAAACATAAACCGTTCCGTTACTTGCAACGAGATAAAATTTGTTATCCAATATTACCAGGTCTTCAAAATCCCCCTCAAGTACGGGAGTGCCTGCAAAAAACTTCTTTATTACTTTCCCGGTGAAGATATCTATTTCATAAATTGTGGCAAATTCGTCGTTATGACAAAAAAGTTTTCCGTTAGAAAATGCTAGTCCGGAAATTTCATTTAGCTCGGAGCCAAGTGTGATTTGCGAAATATCTCCGTTTCTAAAATCATAATTACCTAAAATTCCGTTCTGGGCGTAAAAACCATTGCTTGTAACACAAACTAAAAACAAGCTGATTTTCAGAAACAAATGCATATTACTCCTTGAAGATTTCATATATTTACGATATATAATTCGACTATAAATATAAAAATTTTTAATACGATTATTTCTCCAAAAACAAATGCAGGTGATTATGAGATTTTTTCTAATAATTTCTTTATTTCTTTTTATTTCGACAACTTTTGCTCAGGAATTCAGCTTCTCAGGTTTTGGCGCCGCGGGATTCAGATTTACAAATAAAAATATGTTAAACGGATATAATCAGGAAACATATTACGAAGGAAAATTTCAGGCAGACATTAAGATAAATAGTAAAATTGAAGCACAGCTCGATTTCAGAGGTAACTCGGTTGAAGAACCTGTTGAGTTAAAAGATGTTTCTGTAAAATTCAAATTATCTAAATATTTCAGATTTAAGATTGGTCACCTGAAACTCCCTTTTGGTTACGAACAGCTTGTACATCGCGAAAAACTATTATCAATTGAAAGAACAATACTGCAGGAGAATATCTCGGAACTTGGTTTTGGCGGAAGAGAATTTACCTTAATGGGCTATTATAAACATTCTAAGAAACGTCCTGAATTCCCTTACAGCTACTATGTTTCATTTTCAAAAGATAATTCTTTGTCATTTTCCGGTAACGGACGCTTTGTGTATCACGGCGAATCACTTAACTACGGTGTGAGTTATATGTACTTTAACCAGGGCGGCGAAGAAACAATTGGTACTCACGGAATGGGAATTGATATTTCAAGAAAGCAAAAAAAGTATACTGCCGCGCTTGAACTTGTTTATCTGAAAGATCCGGTAGAAAATATCCGCAGAAGATTACAAAAGAAAGAAGAAAATGCTTACACCTTTGGTGCAAAATTATTTACCTCTTATGAATTTGATATTGACGGCGAGTTTATAAAAAAAATTGAGCCGATTGCTGTAATCAGTTACTATTTACCGAACACTGAAATTTCAGGACAAAATACAATTCAGGCAATTGTAGGAGCTAATTTTTATGTGCATAAAGATGTGAGTCTGCGCCTGCAGGGAGATTTACGCTTACGTAAAAATGAACATATGGATTCTTACAGTACAAAAGATTCCATTGCTATGCTTGAGGTATTGGTGAGGTTCTGATGAAAAAACTTTCTTTCTTTTTTTTAGCAGCAGTTTTGTTCATCTCAGGGTGCAGCGATACAGATTTTATTCGTCCCTCAGATGATTTAACAACAGTACCTGTAATGGATATATTTATAATGCACGAGAGCTACGAATATTTGAAAAAAAATCGGGCAAATGATGCAAAGGTGAGCTGCAGAATTACCTATAAAGATCAGACTCTGGATGCAGAAATAAGAGGAGCCGGAGCCGGTTCCCGATATTATCCCAAATGGTCATATAAAGTATCACTTGATGAGGGTCTGATTGAAGGTTACGACGAATTTAATTTAAGTGCTCAGGTTAGTGACCCTACACTTCTGGCAACAGCAATAACTACTGATTTATATAAAAGACTCGGCTTCCCTCTTTTCCGTACTCACTTTGTGTTTGTACGAATTAACGGAGAAGACCAGGGACTTTATCCATTGATTGAAAGAGTTGAAGAGGAGTTTTTTGCCGAACGCGGACTTGATCTGGCTGTATTGTTTAAGGCGGGATTTGAAGCACGCTTTTCATTAAACAGCGGCGAATATGATCCATACTTCAATTACGAGAAAAAGTATCCGGATGATGAAAACTACAACGATCTTGTAGAATTTATGCATGCGGTTGATACCTCTTCCTCCGATAAGCTTGAATCTTCACTGGGAAAATTCCTTGATTTAGATAATTATATGAAATATCACGCAATGACTATACTGGTTAACAATATAGACGCATTCTCAAATAATATTTTTCTTCATAAAGAAACTCCCACGGCTCCTTTTAAAGTAATTCCCTGGGATTTTGATAAAGCATTTTTTAATGAAGCACCTATCAAAAGTATCTATGATTATAATGACTTAATCAAGAAGATCCTGACAAGTCAGGAGACCCATAAAAAATACCTGGAAGAGTTTGAATATCAGATAAACAACGTTTATACTCTGGATAACATAAAGGCGGTTGGAGATTCGGTCGGACTTATAATAAAAGAAGCTTACAACTTAGATCCTTATCTGGGTAAAGGCGGAAGATTTAATTTTGATGAAGAAAAAGAACGGCTTTATGATTTTGTTGCTGAAAGAAAGATCTTATTAAAGAAACTTCTGGAAGAGGCAAAAGCAAAGAATAACTTTTAGAAAACTATCTATTAGTATTTAAAATAGAAAAGCCCCGAAGATCGGGGCTTTAATTTATCACTTCTGTTAATATTCCATATTATGGCTTTCAAGCAATTCCTGATCGTGACTGTCCAAATTATAATTTCTACTAAATGTTTCATCATTTAATTTGAACTGGTTAATCAGATTATTAAGATTTTCAGTAAGCTGATACAAGTTTTCAGCGGCACGACTAACCTGCTGTGTACCCTGAGTTGACTGCTGAGTTACATTATTGATAGCTTCAACATTCATACTGATCTGTTCACTTGTAGATGACTGCTGCTCACTTGCAACTGCCAGCTGACTGATTGTATCTGCAACTTCAGTTGTTTGAGAAATGATTTCTTTAAGAGCATTACCTGCATCATTTGCAAGCCCTTTACCATTTTCAACTTCTTTTGTACCTTCATTAATCGCTTCAACAGCACCGGAAGTATCTTTCTGGATTTTCTTAATCATATCTGCAATTTCTTTAGTTGCCTTGGTTGTTCTTTCAGCAAGTTTTCTAACTTCATCTGCAACCACTGCAAAACCACGACCCTGTTCACCTGCTCTTGCAGCCTCAATAGCGGCATTTAATGCAAGTAAGTTAGTCTGATCGGCAATATCATCAATAACCTGAATAATTTCACCAATCTGGTCACTGTTTTTTCCTAATCCCTGAATTGTTTCAGCAGATTTAACAACTACTTCTGAAATTCTGTTAATTCCGTCAATAGTTTCAACAACTACCTGTCCGCCTTCATTTGCTTTTTGTCCGGCTTCCTGAGCAATACTTGCAGCAGTATTTGCATTGGCAGTGTTTTCCATAATTGTTTTGGTCATTTCTTCAATTGCGCTTGCAACTTCTGAGGTCTGAGCACCCTGCTCATTTGCACCTGCTGCCATTTCTTCTGTTGAAGAAGAGATTTGGGAAGCAGAGCTTGCAAGTTCAGATGCATTTTCAGCAAGTTTACCAATTAAAGTACTAAGCGCATCAATTACAGAGTTTATATTGCTTTTTATCTGCTCATAGTCGCCTCTGTAACTTCCGCTCATCTTAATTGTGAAGTCACCGGAAGCCATAAGGTTAAGAACCGTACCTGCTTCATCAAGAGGTGCAACTGTTGAATCAAGAATTGAGTTAAATCCTTCAAGAATTTTTTTCCAGTCACCGGAAAATTTGTTAACATCACCACGAACTGATAAGTCACCATTCTGGTTAGCTTCAATAAGCTTTCCTGCTTCACTTAAAAGTTCTTCAATCATTTCAACTTCTTTGTTAAATGAATGCGCAAGTATATCTTTATCACTTGCAGGCTGAACTTTTTCAGGACGACCGGCGGCAATATTTTCTGCAGCAGTAATTTTACTTACCTGTGAAGCTCTCAATTCCTGCATCATATCGGCAAGTTCGCCAAATTCGTCTTTGGAATCGATTTTAACTTCGGTATCATAGTTACCAAGTGAAAATTCATATATGGCATCTTTGAAAACACAAATCGGTTTAGAAAGGGCCGGTGCCATAACAAACACACTTAACAATACAACCGACAACACTAAAATAATACTGATAATTATCCAGAATGCAGCTGAGTCAGCATCTGCACTCATCTCTTCGCCAAGTGTTTCGGCGTGGTCAGATAATCCTTTTACAATTGAATCAAACTTTCCTACTAACTGCTGACCTACTTCTTCGCCGGAAGTGGTTGCAATTACAGCAGCCATATCATAAACCTGCATAGAAGCCGCACTCACTATGGCATCGGCAACAACTTCTTTGTAGTTTGTCCAGATCTCGTTCACTTCTGTAAGTGACTGCTTAATTTCTGCGCTAAAATTGGCTTTTTCCAGTTCTGCAAGAGATGCGTCCATCTTATCTTTGTAGCCCTGGAAGATTTCCATATTTTTGTTAAAATCATCGGCAAATTCAGCCATTGAAAACTTCAACATTAAAAACTGAATTTTTTGATAATTTGTGTACAATTCCTGCACATTTTTGTTTGGCTGTACATATTCGGAAAAGATCATATCTTTCTGATTTGTCATACTGCCAATTCTGATAAAATCGTTACCTACTGCGAGCCCGGCGATGACCGCAATAAGTATAAAACCCAACTGAATTTTTCTTACAAACTTCAGGTTTTTATAAACGCTCAAAAAAGAAGAGTTTCGTTGGTTCAGCATAATGAATCCCTATTTTTGTATTTTAAACACTATAGCTAACGATGTTTTAACTTTTACAGCTTTCCCTTTTGATTTTGCCGGTGTAAATTTGGTTTTTCTCACAGCTTTAATTGCAGCTTCGTCACAACCGCCGCCAAGTCCCTTTACAACTTTAACCTTGTCAACAGTTCCTTTTTCATTAATAAAAGCCAACACATATACTTTTCCCTCTATACCTGCATCTTTTGCAGCTCTGGGATAAGATGTGATGTTTTTGTAAACGGCTTCAATTCCACCTATGGGTTTGGGCATTACTTCTGCAAAAGCCAGGTATTTTGCCTGTGGAAGGGACGCAAAAATTGTAGTTGATAAAATCAACACACTAGAAAAAATAACTAATTTGATCAGTTTTGGTAACCTGATTTTTCTCATAACAACTCCATTTTTTAATTTTAACTGCCAAATTACCGAGACAAAATGGGTTTTTACGGAATAAATATGATTCTTCACACTACTCTACTATCCGGGAAATTCCCTTCCATTTGCTACGAATAATAAGACAAATTAATGTTTTATACAAGTATTAATTAAATTTTATCTTACTTAATCAGCTTTGATATAGCTTTAAACGCTTCAGTGCCGCTCTCTTTTAGTAGTTCAAATAATACGGATTCGGTTGTGATAAGCTCAATCTGATTTGCCTGAGCTCTTTTAAGGGATGTTTCGTAATCGATTTTCTTTCGGGAAGAAATTGCATCTGTTACTAAAAATACATCAAATCCATTCTTTTTAAGATCTAAATAAGTCTGCTGAACACAAATATGCGATTCAATTCCACAAATAACAATGTTTTCCAGCTTATTAGACGCAAAATCAGCTAAAAGGTTACCGGCTCCGGCACAGCTAAATGAAGTTTTTTCGTAAGATTTTCTTTCACCCAGTGCATTTTTTATACTTGTATCAGTGTATCCCAGTCCTTTTGGATATTGTTCGGTGTAAAATATATCTCCTTCAAGTATTTTAAATCCTTCAATTAATTTAATTGTATTGGAAATAAGTTCTTCTTTGTTTTCCATAACAGGGAGTAATCTTTCCTGCATATCAATTATAAGTAAACCTGTATTGCCTCTATTAAGTCTTTTTGGATCTGCCATTTCACTACTCCTAATAGGTTATAAATTTTGAAGCCCCAAATGTAATAGTTTTGAATAAAACATGTTGATTTAAATGCTATTTAGACTTAGTTTAACATCCGTAATTAATTTTATTGGTTATGATAAGCAAATTAAAACATAGCGAATTATTTAAATGGACCTTAAGAATCTGGTTAATCCTCTTTTTCGGATTTATCTATATTCAGTATTCTAATATCCATACCCACAGTTTTAACGGCAGGTTTATTACTCACAGTCACCTTGAAAGTGAACATTCCGAGAGTCAGGCTCCCTGTATTCCGGTTGATAAATCAGCTGATCATAGCCATACACAAAAAGAATTTCTATATTATTCTATATTAGCCACAATTCTGGCTACAATTCTTGTTGTTGCAGTTTATCTGTTATTGTTTGGTGAAACAGACAAAATTATCAAAAAAGCACAAACTTTTGATGTTTTTGAACAGTTTTATTGCAATGCTTCACTCAGAGCACCCCCTGTTCTGTAATTCTTATCGAAAAACACTCTTATTAAGATATTAACTAAACCGGACTTAGAGGTCTTGAATACCATTTGGTACGTCCTGTTTGGCTAAAAACGTAATTTCTAAAATCTAAAAAATAAATATTTGAGGTTATTGTGAAGAACCATTTACTTAAGACAATTTTGTTGTTCTTTGCTGCAATCACTATCAGTTTTGCAGCAAATGAAAACATAATTACCTCCCAGATTAAGGGACGTGTAATTGATTACAAAACTAAACAACCATTGCCAGGCGTTAATGTTATGATAGAACATACAACAATTGGTAATGCAACAAACGCCGATGGCGAATTTGTTATTTCTCAGGTTCCTGTAGGTTCTGTTAAACTTGTTGCAACTTTTATCGGTTACAAACCGGAAACAAAAATAATTGAACTTAAAAGAAACGGTTTAGATGATGTTTTATTTGCTCTTAGAGAAGGCGCATTTGAAATGGGAAGTGTTGTTGTTACAGGAACTTCAACTCCTCACCTTTATGAAGATATGCCTGTTAAAACCGAACTTATTTCCGCTAAAACTATCGATCAGCAAAAAGCAGTGAACCTTGCTCAGGCTTTAGGTTTACAGACCGGCGTACGTGTGGAAAATAACTGTCAGAACTGTAACTTTACTCAAGTAAGAATCTTAGGATTTGACGGTCGTTACACTCAGATTTTGATTGATGGTGACCCTGTAGTAAGCAGTGTTGGCGGTGTTTACGGACTTGAACATTATCCAAATGATATGATTGAACAGATTGAAATTGTTAAGGGCGGCGGTTCATCTTTATACGGTGGCGGCGCAATTGCCGGTACTGTTAACCTTATTACAAGAAGACCTGCATTTAACAGAACAAAAATCAGCGGTCTTTACAACTCACTTGACGGTGAATCTGATTACAAAATTGGCGCTATGGCTGAAGTTGTAAGTGAAGATGGAAAATCAGGTGCATATATCTTTGGTTCAACAAGATCACGTTCTGCTTACGATCACAATGGTGACGGATTTTCAGAGCTTGGACAGTTAAAAAATGAAACTATTGGTTTTAACTGGTATTACAGACCAACTCAAGCAACTGACTTAATGCTTTCTTTTAACAGAATTCACGAAGACCGCCGCGGTGGTAATGACTTTGATAAACCACAGCACGAATCTGCTGTTGCAGAATGGCTTGAACATTTAAACTGGGGTGCAAAAGTTCGCTGGATGCACAGATTAAGTGAAAATGTAGATTATAAATTAGCTTATTCATTCAGTCATATCGACAGAAAATCTTACTTTGGCGGATTGGGTGGCGATACACCTGAAGATCAGCTCGCAGCATTAAAAGCTTATGGAAATACAAAAAACCCTCTTCACATTGTTTCCGGTCAGATGAATGTTCATCTTAAAGGACATCTTTTAACAGGTGGATTCCAGTATTACAGTGACCGTGTTGAAGATAATTCAGTAAGTAATCCGCTTTACAGCATTGATAAAACATATACTAACTTCGGGTTATTTGTTCAAGATAACCTTCACTTTGGTGATAACGACCAGTTGGAAATAGTTCTTGGTGCAAGAATGGATAAACATTCTGAATTAGACGATCCTACTTTTAGTCCGAGAATGAACATCAAATATGCTTTTGATAACGGAATTATTGCAAGAGCTGCTGTTACTACAGGTTTTAAAGCTCCTCAGACTTACAACGAAGATTTACATATTGGTGGTCTTGGCGGTGATCAGCGCGTAATCAGAAATGCTCCTGGTCTCGATCCTGAAAAAAGTTTAAGTATTTCCGGCGGACTTGAATATCAGGGCTTCTTTAATGATACTCCTATCTTAATAGGGATCACGGGTTTCTACACAAAAATTGACGATGCTTTCAGCGAAAAATATATTAAAAACGAAGGCGATATTGCTTTATGGCACAGAATTAACAGCTCAGGTTCAAAAGCTATGGGTGTTGAACTTGATCTTGGTATAAAACCAACAGAAGGTATTGAATTAAGAGGTGGTTTTACAGTTAAAAAAGGTGAATACGAAGATAAATTAGAAGATTTTGATACAAAAGATTTCTTAAGAACTCCTGATGTATTCGGTTATTTAAGAGCAACTGTTGAATTAACTCACGATATAGAATTTTTTGTTGCTGGAAAATATACAGGTGAGGCAAAAGTTCCTCACGAAATTCCTGTTGACGGACAAGATGATCCAATGTTAAAACTTGAAACTTCAGATACATTTTTTGAAGTTGATCTTGGAATGTCATTTAATATGAAATTTATAAAGTCACTTACTCCAAAACTTTCAATTGGTGTAAAAAACATATCAAACGCCTATCAGGATGACCTTGACAAAGGGGCTGATAGAGACCCGGCGTATGTTTTTGGTCCCATCACACCAAGAACATATTACTGTGGTTTGGATTTCTCGTTCTAATTAGTAGCCGACCCCTGATTTTTCAGGGGTCTTTTTATATCTGACCTGTTAACAAAAATGTAATCTCTGTTTTAATCTTTCCCCTATTTGCCACTACTTTATAAGAAAATTTCACTCAAAAACTCTTTAATTTTATAGTTTATTACCTTCAACAGAAGTATGACAAATTGTCATATATCCCTAAGCGGAGTTATAACGGCTTTATACCGGAGTTGTATCGGAGTTATAGCGGAGTGGTAATTCAGGCCAAATTGTATGACAAAATGACAGACTTTAAAGATTTTCAG
>JBGRQB010000030.1:0-29586 GCA_041725875.1 Rhodothermaceae bacterium | reverse complement strand
AAACATAAAAACTTCAATTTCTTAAATAATGTACGAGTTAAGGAAGATATCCATACTCACAATGTTGTTCATAATCTAAAACTTGTTGAAAGACTTACAGATTCAAAATTCGAAGAAATTCCTGCACTTAACTTCCCGCTAACTGACGAAGATCAGCTGTTTGCAGATAATTATATAAGCAAAATGAATTTGAATAAACCTGCAAGATTAATTGGTCTGCACGCAGGATGCTCAACATTAAAAAATCATATTCACCGAAGATGGAGTCCGGAAAGTTTTAGCGGACTTTCTAAAAAACTGCTCCAAGATAAAAACAACAAAGTTTTAATTTTCGGCGGTCCGGAAGAAGCTGAACTAAAAGAAAAAATTTCAAACAGTGTAAACTCTGATAACTTTATAGATGTACAAACAGGCTCACTTTCTCAAACTGCCGCACTGATAAAAAAGACAGATCTCTTTATTACAAATGATTCGGGCTTAATGCACATTGCAGCAGCAATGCAAAGGAAAATTATTTCGTTAATTGGCCCAACAAACTCCGACTTTATCTCCCCCTGGAAAACAGAATTTAAAATTGCATCACTCAATTTAGAATGCGCGCCCTGTTTTTTCTATTCTCCAAAACCACTCAGTTGCTCAAGAACTGACAAACAATTCAAATGCCTTAAAGAACTCTCTGTAGAACAAGTGTATCAACTTGCAGAAGAGTTAATTTAAGATTTTATCATATAGCCATCGACTACCCCATATTTTTTGCCTTCGGTACAATCCGGCAAAGCCTGGGCACTCAGGCACCCATATTGTGTGTGACAGTATAACGCACGTGTCATTTCGCAGGAGCGAAGCGACGGAGAAATCTCAACTCTAAATTGTGCGGAATGCTACATTGAGACCTCTCGAGTGCCTCGTGGTGACATATTGCCTGGCAGTTACTGAGATCCCTCGACTAACAACTCGGGATGACATAGTGTTGCCGCCCGGCATCTTTTTCTGAGCGTTAAGAAAATTGATGAACGGAGGCGTTAAGAACAAAAACTGTTTGAAGGCGTGCGAAGCACGGCAAGTTGTTTTTGTTCAGCCGAACGTTAGCAATTTTTAGCGGAGAAAAAGACAGCCGAAGTTTTTGTCAAACTTTTTCTAAAAAAGTTTGCCTACGGAGTAAGCAAGGCAGAACAAAACAACAATGTTAAAAGTTTATAAACTACCAAGTTGCAAAGAGTAGATTAATACTACATTAAGATTTCTCCGTCGCTTCACTCCTGCGAAATGACACACGCTTTGGCACTACAAGTAAGTACCTCGGCTCTGCCGGGGTGTACCGAAGGCACGTCGCAATAAACGACGACTAAAATCGTCTACTACCAAACAATTCCGGTTTAAATAGGATACAACTCCGAGCTAAGTAGCCTCTACCTGGCCTTTAAAGAGGAAACAACTTCGATATGATTACATATTTAAAATAAAAAAGCCCTGAAAAATCAGGGCTTAATGTTTATGCTTCAGCTTCAATTTCTTTAATTGATTTTTCAATTATCTTGACAGCTTCTCTGATCTGTTCTTCGTTAATAACAAGAGGAGGAGCAAATCTGATAATATCGCCGTGAGTTGGTTTTGCAATAAGACCGTTTTCAGCCATTTTTACACAAACATCCCAAGCTTCTTTACCATTTTTAGGTTTGATGATAATTGCATTTAACAAACCTTTTCCTCTTACAAGAGTAATCATTTCAGAGTCAATTTTTTCTAATTCTTCACGGAAGATTTTACCCATTTTTTCAGCATTTTCAGCTAATTTTTCTTCTTTAACAACTTCTAAAGCAGCCATAGCAACTTTACAAGCAACTGGGTTACCGCCAAAAGTTGAGCCATGCTCACCCGGCTTGATAACAAGCATTACATCGTCATCAGCTAAAACAGCAGAAACAGGATAAACACCACCTGAAAGAGCTTTACCAAGAATTAAAATATCAGGTTTAATTTCTTCGTGATCAACAGCTAATAATTTACCGGTTCTTGCGATACCAGTCTGAACTTCGTCAGCAATAAATAATACATTAGCTTCTTTACAAATATCATAAGCAGCTTTTAAGTAACCACTATCAGGTACATAAACACCTGCTTCACCCTGAATAGGTTCAACAAGAAATGCTGCAACGTTTGGATCTTTAACTGCTTCTCTTAAAGCATCAAGATCGTTATAAGGAACTTTTTCAAATCCAGGAGTCAACGGACCAAAACCTGCATAAGAATCAGGATCGGTTGACATGGAAACAACTGAAATAGTTCTTCCGTGGAAGTTACCTTCACAAGCAATGATTTTTACTTTATCATTGTCAATACCTTTTTTTACGTGTCCCCAGCGACGAGCAAGCTTAAGAGCTGTTTCATCACCTTCGGCACCTGTGTTCATAGGTAATACCTTATCGTATCCAAAATACTCAGTAATAAACTTTTCGTATTCACCTAAACAATCGTTGAAGAAAGCTCTTGAAGTCAAAGTCATTGTTTTTGACTGCTCAATTAAAGCATTAACTATTTTTGGATGACAGTGACCCTGATTAACAGCTGAATAAGCTGATAAAAAGTCAAAATATTTTTTTCCTTCAACATCCCATACATGAACGCCTTCACCTTTTGAAAGCACTACCGGAAGCGGGTGGTAATTATGCGCACCATACTTGTCTTCCAGATTGATATAATCTTGCGTTTTCATAAAGATCCTATGATTTAAAAAGATTAATAAAACAACTATTAATTAAAGCAAAATGATCTGTAAATGTAGTGTGGGAAAACAACAAAGGCAAATTTAAAATATAAATTTATCTATCTTCATTTAACCATCTGTCAATGGTCATTTTCAGGAAGTTTATGTTGATTGGTTTTGCAATATAATCATCCATTCCGGCGGCCAGACATTTCTCTCTGTCCTTCATACTGGAATTGGCAGTTACGGCAATTATCGGAACGTCTTTTACTTTTCCTTCAAGATCACGAATTTTTTTAGTAGCTGTAAGTCCGTCCATTTCAGCCATTTCAACATCCATTAATACAAGATGGAACGAACCTGTTTTAATAGCTTCAATTGCTTCCAGACCATTAGATACAGGATCAACGGAATAGCCGACTTCTCTTAAAATTCTTAACTCAACTTTCTGGGAAATAGGGTTATCTTCAACCAGTAAAATTCTTTTCTTATTTTTATCAGAAATATTTACTTCAGGAAGATCCAGTTTTTCAGGATTAAACAGAGATGAAGCATCTCTTTCTATCAGTGATGTGGCGTCCAGACTTTTACTTTCAATTTCCGTTAAATCAAGTTTCTCACCTTCATCTTCAAAACTTAATCTGGCAGTAAATATAAACTCACTTCCTTCACCAATCTTACTTGTAACACTTATGTCGCCATCCATCAAATTAACAAATTCTTTTGCTATTACAAGTCCGAGCCCGGTTCCGGTTTTATTCTTAGAATTCTCTTTCCCCTGTGCATAAGGCGAGAAGATATTTTTCAAATCCTCTTCCCCTATTCCTTTGCCGGTATCTTTTACAGAAGTTCTGATCTTGCCGTCATCAGACAAATCAAGTTTTATGGAAATTTCACCTTTATCGGTAAACTTAATTGCATTCCCGGCAAGGTTCACAAGTATTTGTCTATATCTGGTTGAATCTCCGGTAACAATAACAGGAACCGTGTTATCAGCCTGCAAGTTAATTTCAATTCCCTTTTCTTTTGCAGAAGGAGTAATCATTGAAATAACTTTCTGAATTTCATCCTTGAGGTTAAACTCTTCTTCCTCAAGTTCCATTTTACCGGCTTCAATTTTAGAAAGATCGAGAATATTATTTATTATATCGAGCAGTGATTCAGCCGATCCTCTGGCATTTGCCGAAAATTGTTTTAGTTCGTCCGGATCTTCATAAAGTTCATTTTCAATAAGAGTTAAAAATCCGAGAACCGAATTCATTGGTGTGCGGATTTCGTGACTCATATTTGCAAGAAACTGACTCTTAAAATCACTCGTTTTTTTTGCCTCGTGAACTTCTTTGGAAGCGTTCTGAGTTTCGAGTCGGAGTTTCTCAAGAGCATTTTTCGTTTCCATCTCTTTTCTTACTTGTCCGGTAATATCCTGCAGCGAACCTTCAATTGCAATCGGTTCACGTTCTTCATCAAAAATTACGCGTCCGTTAATTCTTGCAATAAAGGAAACTCCGTCTTTCCTGTTCATAGAAATCCGGTAATTTTTTACTTTGCTGTGTTTACCCAGAAGTTCAAGTAATTTCTGATAATTTTCTTCCGCTTTGAAATGAGGAATAATGCTTTCGATTTCAAGAATTTCATCTTTGGATTCGTACCCGAGGAGTCTGAAAAAAGAAGTGTTGGTAAAGAGAACTTTACCCTTTATATCAATTTTGAAGATTCCGTCGACAAGTGCTTCCACCAGTTCTTCCAGAGGATGCTTTATATCTTCACCGGTTTCTTCTTTTATATTTTTCTTTTTTCCGAATCGTAGCAATGAATTTTCCTTTTTAACAAACCTTATCAATAAATGTTATTGTACAACAAGTTTGTTATTTTTACAATCTATAAATATTCGTACTGAGAAACAATAATTTAAGATTGTTCTATTTTTTATAATTATATTATTTTAATATAAATTTTCTTTTAAACAAAAAAAAATATTATGGTAGATATATTATACGCAATCGATCTTGAAATTTTTTATTTTATTAACCATACGCTTTCAAATCCGCTTTTTGATAAGCTTATGCCCTACCTTACAGATGTGAGACACTGGTATATTACTTATCTGGTTTTAATTCTTACCTGCTATTTCAAAGGTGGAAGAATAGGAAAAATTGCAGCAATAGGAGCAATATTTTTAATAACTGCTTCCGATCAGTTCAGCAGCACTTTTCTTAAAAACTTATTTGAAAGATTACGCCCCTGCAATGCCTTGCCGGATGTAAATACCTTTGCTAACTGTTCAGGTTCATTTTCTTTTCCGAGCTCACACGCAGTAAACAAATTTGCAGCGGCAGTTTTCTTTGCCCGTTTATTTCCTAATCTTAAATGGGTGTTAATTTCGGTTGCAGCACTTATAGCTTTTACGCGTCCTTATGTAGGTGTTCATTATCCTTCCGATATAGTTGCAGGTGCAATAATCGGGAGTGGAATAGGATATCTTTTTTCATACATTGCTCTTAAAGTAGATGGTTATTTTAAACTAAAAGAGGAAAAATAATTTATGTTAGAAACAAAATATGATATTGCAAAAAACTGGCTGCCAAGATACACAGGAACCGAAGTAGAGGATTTTGGTGATTATATATTATTAACGAACTTTAACAACTACGTTTATAAATTTGCAGAAATGTTTGACTGCGAAGTTAAAGGAATTGGAAAACCGATGCAGACTGCAACCAATTCCGATGGAATAAGTATTGTAAACTTTGGAATTGGCTCGGCAAACGCAGCTACAATTATGGATCTTCTTGTTGCCAGAAAACCTCAGGGAATTCTCTTTTTGGGTAAATGCGGCGGATTGAAAAAATCTACGGAAATTGGCCATTTTATTTTACCAATTGCAGCAGTAAGAGGAGAAGGAACAAGTAACGATTATATGCCTATCGAAGTTCCGGCTTTGCCGTCGTTTAATCTTCACAAACACGTTTCCAATAAAATTAATCAGCATAATCAGGAATACAGAACAGGTGTTGTTTATACTACTAACCGACGAGTATGGGAATGGGATGAAGATTTTAAATCTTATCTTAAAGATATTGGTGCAATAGGGATTGATATGGAAACCGCAACCCTGTTTCTTGTTGGTCACGTAAACCAGATAGCTCGCGGAGCTCTTTTACTTGTATCAGATCTTCCTATGATTCCCGAAGGAATTAAAACTGATGAATCTGATAAAGTGGTGACAAAGAATTTTGTGGATCTTCATCTTGAGATTGGTATCGAAGCTTTACGCGACATAAGTAAAGATCAGAAACAATTAAAGCACTTAATTTACTAGGAGTGAATTATGAAAACCGGAAATGCAGTAATATTAATTTTAGTTCTTTTGTCGGGAATTATTATGGCTCAGAACCTGACCGTAAAACAAACTTCTGAAAAAATATTTGAACTCTGCTCAAAATCCGATTACAAAAACGCCGCCGGCCTTTTTATTTATACCGGCAATGGTTCCGATAATCTTAAACGTGCCGTAAACTTCAAAAATAAAGCAGAGTTTACTCAGGTAAAAAGAATCTGCAAGAAGATAAAAGGACTGCTGCAAATCAGTTCTTCTTATAAAGTTTCAGAACCTGTAAAAAATAGCGAGAATTATAATTGTAAAGCTGAATTTAAGAGCGGAAAACAAAATCTGCATTTCCATCTGGTTTTTGTAAAACTGAAAAATAAGTTTCTGCTGAAAAGTTTTAAATAAGAGGTAAATTTATGAAAGTTTCCTTTAATCCTGATAAAAAATTGTTTGTAAAACATCTGCTTACAACACTCACTGTTTCATTATTTGTAATAGTAGTTGCCTTGGCATTACAATTTTTCCTTTCATCATCCGAAAGTGAAAAAGCTTCTAAAATACTTACATTAGTCTGGCCCATAACAGGAGGAATAGTTCTCTTTTTACATATAGTTGTTTTACCTTTATTAAAACTGTGGATCAATAATCTGGCTTATGTAATTGAGACTGACAGGATAATTATTAAAAAGGGGATTCTTTCCAAAATTGAACAAAACATTCCATTCAGCGCAATAACCGATTTTATGTTTCACAGATCTCCTTATGACAGAATATTAAATATCGGATCTATCAGAATTCAGACTGCGGGTCAGAGCACAAATGCAACCGGATACGAGGGTTCTCTTGACGGCTTAATAAATTACAATGAACTTTACAATGTGCTGCGTGAAAAACTTAACACCAAAAACACTTCCGCTATTGACGGAAAAAATAATTTAGTTAACTTTTCAACACCCGATCTTTTAACAAAAATTTTGATGGAGCTAACTGCAATAAGAGAACTAATGGAGAACAACAAAAAATGATGTTCTATTTTTTATAAACATCATACTTTTTCAGTAGGTAGTTTTTTATATCATCAATCGGGAACTCCTGACTAAAAAATGAATAGTTCAGGAAAACTCCATCAAATGTTGCTCCAAAAATACGTGCTTCAAGAACATAATTTTCAACACCTATTCTTTTGAATAATTCTTCAAAATAGGAATAAACATTGCCGTAAAAGTCAGTCATTATCCGCATTGTAATTTCCTGTAAATCTTTCTGAAGGGAAATCATAATAAACAATTTGTAAAACTCAGTCTGACTCTTAACCATTTTGAAAGATGATTCTATTATTAAACCAAGAGCTTCAAAAGGATCTTCCATCTTCATCTGTTCAGCAAACATTTTTTCAAATTCACCAAACGCTTCCTTTATTATTACCTCAACAATTTCCTCTTTTTTATCAAAATAATTGTAAATCAATCCCTTTGAAATACCGGCTTCTTTTGCTATCTGAGTTATAGAAGTTCCGTGATAACTATTTTCTGCAAATAATTTCATTGAGGCACGGGTTATTAATTCTTTAGTTTTTTCCCGCATTTCGGCAAATTGTTCTTTGGTTCTCGGCATTTCACTCTTTAATTGAATAATTGGTCATCTAAAATTTATTGTAATTTCGCGCTATAATCAACTATTTGATTTTCTTAATTGACAATATTATCAAAATTATATAAGTTTTAACTGAACATTTGGTCAATTATAAAATTTCATGAAAAGGATTAAAATGAACCGAATTTTAATAGCTGGCGCAACCGGATATTTAGGTAGATATATTGTTGCTGAATCACAAAATCGCGACTTAAATACTACAGTTTTGGTGCGAAATAAGAAAAAAGCTGAAAAGATGAATTTATCTCCGGAAAATATTTTTGTTGCCGAAGTAACTGAGAAAGATACTTTAGCAGACTGCTGCAACAATATCGATGTTGTAATTTCATCGCTCGGGATAACTCGCCAGCGCGACGATAAAACTTATATGGATGTTGACTATCAGGGAAATATGAATTTGCTTGAAGAGGCAAAAAAAGCAAATGTGAAAAAGTTTATTTATGTCTCTGCCCTTAAAGCCGACCAGCTGAGGGAAGTGCAAATTTGCGATGCAAAGGAAAAGTTTGTTGATGAACTCAAAAAATCAGGTCTTGATTACTCAATTATTCGTCCAAACGGTTTCTTTTCCGATATTACTGAATTTTACAATATGGCAAAAAAGGGAAAAGTATATCTGTTTGGTGACGGCGAACTTAAATCTAACCCTATTCACGGAGCTGACCTTGCCGAAGTTTGTGTAGATGCTGTTTTCTCTTCTGAAAAAGAAATTAATGTTGGCGGACCCGAAGTACTAACCCACAATAAAATTGCAGAAACTGCTTTTGCTGCTGTAGGGAAAAAACCAAAAATATCTTACATCCCGGATTGGATAAGAAAAGGCATTTTAAGATTTGGCAAAGTTTTTCTTCCTGCAAAAATGTTTGGACCGGTTCAGTTTTTTATGACTGTAATGGCAAAAGAAATGGTTGCCCCGATTCATGGAAAAATAACATTAAAAGAATATTTTTATCAGCTTCATCTAAAAGAAAACAAAGAGAGATAACTTACTCTTTATTTTCACTGAGAGTATTAATTTTGATACTTCCTCTTTTTACTATTCCGACTCCGACAAAAATTATAAGAGCCGCAAAAATCATTTCAGTGGAAATATTTTCGTCAAGAACAAGCCAGCCTAAAAATATTGCAATTATCGGATTTATGTAAGCATAAGTAGTTACAAACGAAAGCGGCAGATGATTTATTGCATACATATAAGCTGCAAAACCAGCCATTGAAGCTACAATCACCAGATAACTGAAAGCAATCAGACTGTCGGTAGTAAATGCAAAATGCTCAAACTCACCAATGGACAGCCCGATGATAGTCTGGACAGAACCTGCAACAATCATCTGAATTGTGGAACCTGTAATCGGATCTGTATCTGCTTTGCGATATTTGGAATAAAGAGAACCGAGCGCCCAGGAAATCATTGCACCAAAAACCAAAATAATTCCTATTAAATAAGAACCTTCCGCAAAATGGTGTATTTCATTGCTGAAAATAAGTGCGGTTCCGCCAAACCCGAAAAATAACCCTAGGAGAGTTGTTTTATTAAGTTTTACACCTTCGGGAATTAATGATTCAAAGCCAGCCATCCAAAAAGGCATAGTTGTAATTATTAATGCGGTCAGACCGGAAGGAATCCACTGCTCGGCAATAACAACAAATCCGTTTGCAATTCCTAACATCAAAATCCCGGAAATTGAGAGTCTGATTATCGATTTCTTATCAGGTATCTTTTTACCTCTCAGCAGCATAACGGAAAGAAAAATTAATCCGGCTAAAAGCCATCTGAATCCCGCAAATAACATCGGAGGTAAATCTTCCACCCCGATTCTGATTGCCAGATAAGTTGTCCCCCAGACAATACAAATTGTTGCCCAGGCCAGATATGCTTTAAATTTTTCTCTTTCCACTTTTTCTCCTTATTATGCCGACAAAAATAAACAAAAAACAATTACTATGTAACTGCATAAAAGTGTAGAAATTAGCACCTCCGGCAAGTTGTAATTAATCTGATGATTTTTAATATTTAGCAGTTAATAATTTATTGACTGGCGGTATTATGATTGAGCAAATAAAAATCTTTCTTCAGGAAAATCCTTTAACGGCAGAAGTATTAAACATTACCGGTGTTTTACTTCTCAGTTTTGTGGTTTACCTGATAACAAAAAAAGTTATTGTAAACAGCATACACAAACTTATTTCCAAAACAAAAACCGAAGTAGATGATATTCTTTTAACAGATCAGCTTCTTAAAAGAATTTCAATGGCAGCGCCGCTGCTTGTTATAAATTACTTTGCCTATATCTTTGAAGGATTTGAATCATTTATAGATCGTGTATCATCAGCATTGATTGCATTCTTTATACTTCTGGCAATTTCAACTTTACTTGGTTCTATAACTACTTTGCTGGAACGCACAGATAAACTTCGCGATAAACCGATAAAAGGTTATGTTCAGGTTGTAAGAATAATTTTATACATCTTTGGCGGAATATTGATTGTCGGACTCCTTGCAAATGAGTCTCCGTTTACCCTGCTCTCTGCAATTGGTGCTTTAACCGCTGTCATTATTTTGGTCTTTAAAGATACAATTTTATCGTTTGTTGCAAGTATTCAGATATCCACTTATGATTTGGTTAAAGTGGGCGACTGGATAGAAGTACCAAAATATGGAGCTGATGGTGATGTCCTTGATATTGCGCTTCATACAATTAAAGTGCAAAACTTTGATAAAACGATTACTGTTATTCCGACATACAAATTAATTGAGGATTCATACAAAAACTGGCGCGGAATGCAGCTTTCGGGCGGAAGAAGAATTAAGCGCTCATTATACATTGACAAAACAAGCATACATTTTTTATCTGAACCGCAAATTGACGAATTGAAAAAAATTGATTTAATCTCAGGTTATCTTTCGGAAAAAGATGAAGAGGTTAAAAAGTTTAACAGCAGTGATTCTGTTAATACTTTGGTGGAATCTAATAAGCGCCGCCTTACCAACGTTGGAACGTTTAGAGAATATATAAAAAGCTATTTACAAAGCAGAGATGATATTCACAAGGATATGACTTTCCTTGTACGACAACTTTCTTCCGGAGCAACAGGCGTCCCGATTGAAATTTATGTATTTACCGTTACAACTGATTGGATTGACTATGAAGCTATTCAGTCTGATATTTTTGATCACCTGCTTGCAATAGTTCCTGAGTTTGGGTTAAGAGTTTTTCAGAACCCGACAGGAAATGATTTTAGTAATTTATCAAAATAGGATTTTATGAATTGTACAGTTGCAAAAGCACTTTCTTACGGATTAGATGACCTTGGCACCAAAGTGGTTACTCACGTGCCCGGTTGTGGTGCAACAGATACTTTTTTTGAATACAAACAATTAATTAATCAAAATATTTTCACTTCTTTTAATGAAGAAGCAGCATATACAATTGCTCACGGCGCAAGCATAGCCGGAGCAAGATCCGCTTGTGTTATAAAAACTCACGGATTTTTGAAAGCTGCAAACAGTATTAATGATTCGCTTTATACGAGTCTTACAGCCGGATTTGTCACAATCCTGTTTGATGACAAAACAGGAAAATCTTCCGATAACATTTTGGAAATTGAACCAATCTTAAAGGGATTTTCCGCACCTTATAAAGTTGCAGATCCTGAAAAGATTTATGATGAAATAATCACGGCTTTTGAAGAATCTGAAAAACTTCAACTTCCCTATTTTCTTGTTGTTGATTCAGCTTTTTCACAGACAGAAATAAATATTGAAAGAAGAGAAATTGAGATCCCGGAGTTCAACTTTTCACGAGATATCAAAAAACATATTGTTCATCCACTCCTTTCCGATTATCAGTATAAGATTTTCAAGACAAAAACTTCGGATCAAAAATTTGAAAATATTGAAGATCCTTCTTATCCTGTTATTCCCGATGATATCCCTGAAAGGATAAAAGAATCTGCGTTAGTTTATAAAGGATTTTTCGACTGCTTCAAAGATATCCGCGGAACAATTGTAACCGGCGATACAACATTATCCAGCTACTATTCTTTTCCTCCTTACAATTGCGTTGATATTTTAACTTACATCGGAGGAAGTATTCCGCTGGCAATTGGTGCATCACTTGCCGGACACAAAAACGTGTGGGCTTTATCAGGTGACTTTGGATTTAATGCAGCCGGACATATGGCTCTTATCGAAGTTATTGAAAGAAAAGTACCTCTTAAGATTGTTCTCTTTAACAATAAAAAAGCAGCTTCCACAGGCGGACAACCGGTAAACACTGAAATAATTGATCGCCTGCTCGAAGGATATAAAGAATATGTTGTAAAAATTGCTTCACCGGAAAATGTTGACGGGATGAAAAATATTCTTCAGGTCGTGGGAATGATGAATCAGTTAAAAATTATTATGATTGAATATTGATATGAATGATAAACCAATTGGAGTAATGGATTCGGGAATTGGCGGACTTTCAATCTGGAAAGAACTTGTAAAAGAACTTCCTGATGAATCAACTGTCTATTTTGCAGATAATAAAAATTGTCCGTACGGACCAAAATCTCTTGAGGAGATTCATCAGTTGGCTGAAAATGTTGTAAAGTTTTTAATCTCACAAAATGTAAAGCTTATTCTTGTTGCCTGCAATACAATTACAGTTTCAGTTATTGACAGGTTAAGAAAAAAGTTTAACATCCCTTTTGTGGGTGTTGAACCGGCAACAAAAGTTGCAGTTGAAAATACCAGAACAGGCAAAATTGGAATTCTTGCAACTAAAGGAACTTTCAGAGGAAATCTTTTTAACGAGACAAAAGAAAAGTTTGGCGGTAATACAAATATCCATCTGCAGATTGGCGACGGACTTGTAGAAATGGTGGAAACAAATTCCGTTAATACAAAGGATTCACAAAAACTTGTGCAAAACTATATCGATTTCTTTCTGCAAAATAATGTTGATCAGGTTGCTTTGGGATGTACACACTACCCTTTCTTAAAAGAGAGTCTGATTAAGTTATCAGAAAATAAAATTAATTTTATCGATCCGGCAGAAGCTGTTGTTAAGCAGTTAAGACGAATTTTAGAAAATGAAAATTTGCTCTCAGATTCAAATGATATAAAACATCAAATATTTTCTTCCGGAGAAATTACTGATCTGAAAAATCTGATTCCGCAAATTGATTCTTACTCAGTTCAGTTAGTAAAAAATTATAATCATTAAAATAAAAAAGCCGATGAAATTCATCGGCTTTTCTTTTATTACAATTTCACTTCAAAGCGTTCATTTTTATGATACCCGCTTTTAATTATTTTTGCATTCTTAAATATTGACCAACCATTCATTCTGTGAACTCTTTTTGTCATCTGATGTAACTGAAGAGCACTGTTTGCATTGTATAAATAAACAGTTTTCTTTTTGTTAAAAGGATTTGGAAAAGCAGCAAAAAATCCATCTTCACTTGAACCATAAACCTTACCGTTAAATTCAAATATATTTTTACCGACTTTTATTCCAAATTGCTCACACATTTTTTTCATCAGCATATTATCTTCGGTTCCGCCAAGAATAACCAGATCGTTAGATTTCAACTGCTCTTCAGTAATTTCTGAATCTTTAATTACCGGACACAAAGTTTCTGTGTATCTGTCGGCAGCTGCCAGACTAAATCTTTTTGCCAATGTATGATTAGCTTCAATTTGTCTGCTCGTACCATAAACAAACATTACATTTGAAAAATCATCAAAGAAATTTGACCAGGTAAAACAATTTTCTTCTTTTAACAACATATCTTTTGAAGCGTTAAAAACTACTTTAACAGGTTTTTCTTTTACTTCAAATTCAAAACTGTTTCTTTTTTTATCAATATTAATTTGTTTTACAATTTTAGATTTTTCAGTTTCAATGCAGACTGTTGTAATAAAATCATACTTAGTTTTCTGATCTGTTTTTATTTTCACAACAAATTTGTCATTACTTTTTTCAGCACTTGCCTCAAACTTAATTTCAGGTAAATCATTTCTTTCAAGCCACTGAGAGAAAATTGCTGATAAATTTTTGTCAGATTTATCTTCAAAAATATTTTTCACTTCTTTTGTTGTGATTTCTTTTTCAGCAAACTTATTGTGAATTTCATTCATTGCATCTGTGAAAATTTTATCCCCAAGTGTGAGTCGCAACTGATGTAAAAGGAAAGTTCCTCTTATTCTCGGAATTTGATAAAACTTATATTGATTGTAATCTGTTCTCGCATCAACCGGTTTCAGCGTTCCTTCTTTTAATGTTAAGTATGAATATCTTGCGCTTAAACCATTCAGCTGACCAGTAACATATTTAAAGTTTCTTTTTCCGTTTGAAGAAATTCTGTTCAGTAAATTCCAGTAAGATGCCGTGGCACTGTTAAACCAGTTTGCTTTGTCAGTTTTTGGATAAACAGTTCCTCTCCACAAGTTTCTTTTTTCAAAAGTGTAATTATCTTTTACATCTTTTAAATTTATTTTCTTGGTAACTTCTTTTTCTTTATTCTGTTTATATTCTTTTAATTTATCAGCAATGAATACCGGACTTGCAACTGCATAACCCAATGATAATCTTGGAACTGCTCCCGGTAAATCTGGAACCCTGTTATTTTCACCAACAAACTTTTCTCTTAAAGTGACCTTTCCATAGTGTGCCAGGAACACCATATTTTTTGCCATTTCAGAAGTAGTAATTTTTCCGTCACAAGCATGAGGTCTGTTAATAGGAGAAGAGGCCCAGAGGTTTACACCTGCAACTGCGTCAATTTTTCCATAATGATTTTTGTAAAATTCCTGAAATGCAATATCTCTGTTGTGCGGACGAAATACCAAATCAACAGGAGAATTATTTTTGTTGGAGATTAACTCTTTACGAACTTTCATCGACTTATTATTGTTGTTACTCCAATACCAGTCTTTTGAATCTCCGTAAAATTCATTTTTAGAACTGCGCCACAATTTGTTGGTATATGTTCCAAGTAAAAAGATTGCAATCTCGTTTGTTTTTGTATCGCCAATAAGCCAATCGTTAGTGTACATACCATTATTCTGATCAGCAAGAATTTCTGCAACATCATCAATGCTGTTTGCATACTGAGCTGCTTTTCTGATTCTGTTACTCATCGGTTTTCCGTCAACATTAAACGGAGTCTGCGAAACTGTGGTTTCACCAAGCATAATTCCGGCACTGTTCATATAAAAATCAGCACCTGAATGAATACCGCCCGGATAAGTTTGATAAACCAGTCTGTTTCCCTTTTCAGGTACAACATCGGTAATTACATTCCAATGCGGTCCGGTATATCCGCCCCACATAAAGATTTGTCCGAAAACAATTCCGCCATCTTTTGTTGCGCTGTTGTTTGCAAGAAAGGCAGAACATTTATGAAGTTTTTCAGGGATACAAAGTTCATCTTCCTGAGCAAGAAAACTTTTACTTGATAACTGATTCGGAGTTTTTCTTAGTGCATAAGATGAATAATCGATATCTATATCACAGTTAAGTGTAACAATATCAAGCAGATCTGGAGTTGAGCCGTGAATTTTTATTCCTGTTTTTGCAACACCATCTGCAATACCTTTCATCTCTTCCAGATATTCTTCTTCAAATTTTCTTAACATCATTGCATCGGCAGCATATCTTTTATTATGCCATCCTCGCGAAGGTTTATCTCTGTCAGAAGAAACTGAAATTTTTCTGATCATCTCTTCAATTTCTTTTGCAACCAGATAACCATACTGGTAACCTCTTTCGTACGGTTTTCCTTCAATATGAACAAAGATCCATCCCTTATCGTCGTAACGGAATCCTTTATCAAACCACTTCACAGTTTCAGGTTCAATAAAGGAAGTTATATCATCAACTTCGGAAAGTTCGATATCATCAAAAAAGATTTCTCCTTTTGCATTTCCGTTGTAACCAAAGTGTAATCTAATTTTGTCTTTTGCCTTTGTTGCAATAAACTGCATTTCAATTTTTTGCCAGTCATAAGTACCACCGGCCGATGGAGAATGATTTGTAAAAGGCATAGATTCCATTGTTAAACAACCAGCTACGGAAGTAGGGTATCTCTTAATTTCTTTTGTAACAGCATTTGAAGTTTTAACCCAGCCACTCAATTTGTATAAATGCCCGACCTTCAAATCAACTTCTTCAGACACAAGCGTACTTTGGTTCCAGTTGCTATGGTTAATTTTTATACTTTTGGAACCAGAGTGAAACTGGGCAGAAGAAACTGAAATTGTTTTGTTATCGGCTTTCCAGCCAATGGCCTGCTGATTAGATATTTTTTCAAATCCGGAATTGGTAACTTTAATTTCATTTCCGGCAAAACTGATGTGAATAATTACGAAACTAAATAAAAAAACAAATATTTTTTTCATTTAACTTACCCCTAAGTTTGTGTATTTCGAATAAAAATAAAATTAACAAAAATTTTTTCTATTTGCCCGTTTGTTTCTCATTTTATTAAAAAAAACTCTATAACGGCATTCTTTATGAAAAAAACATTTTTTTCATCCTTTAATTAGGATAATTTCTCCTTTAAGCACTTTTTTACTATTTTTGTGTCTACTTTTTTTTAATAATTGGTGTTTACAAAATGAGAATTAGCAAAACATTTATCCCTACTCTGAAAGAGACTCCAGCAGATGCTGTTATAACGAGTCACATTTTAATGTTAAGAGCCGGATTGGTAAGACAACTTTCCGCAGGAATTTATTCATTTCTGCCCGTTGGTTACAAAATAATCCAAAAAATCTCCGACATTATTCGTGAAGAAATGAATAAGGTTGGCGGACAAGAATTTCATCTACCCGCTCTTAACCCCAGAGAGATTTGGGAAGCTACCGACAGAGTTGAAGCTTTCGGTGATACAATGTTTCATGTTAAAAACAGAGATTACATTTTAGCACCAACTCACGAAGAAATTATGTGTTATCACGCAAAAGGTGAGATAAAATCTTATAAAGATATGCCACAAATGTGGTATCAGATTCAAACTAAATTCAGAAATGAAGCTCGTCCGAGAAGTGGTGTTATCAGAGGTCGTCAGTTCCTTATGAAAGATGCTTACACTTTTGACAGAAGTTTTGAAGATCTTGATAAAGCTTATGCCGGACTTGATAACGCTTACAAAACTATTTTTGACAAATGCGGAATTAAATATTTTGTTGTTGGCGCTGCAAGTGGTGCAATGGGCGGAAGTAAATCTGAAGAATTTATGGTTCAGTCAGAAGCAGGTGAAGATGTTGTTGCACATTGCGAAAAATGCGGTTACGCAGCAAACATTGAAGTTGCAACTTCTGTAATTGATGAATTACCAAGAGATGCTGAAAGCAAAGCCATTGAAGAAATTCACACTCCTGATGTAAAATCTATTAACGATCTTTGTGAATTCTTAAAAATAGATGAAACAAAATGTGCAAAATCAAGAATCTATATCTGTGATGAAAAACCGGTATTGATTCTTATGCTTGGCAACGAAGAAGTTAATGAAAGCAAACTTGAAACTCTTCTTGGCGCGCAGGTTCGTCCGGCTCACCCTGATGAATTAAAAGAGATTTCAGGTGCGGATGCAGGTTCAATAGGACCAATAGATTACAAAGGCAGAATTATTGCTGATAACCGTCTGAAAGGTCAAAACAATATGTTCAGCGGTGCAAATAAAAATGATTATCACATTGGTGGAATTGATTTTGAACGCGATGTTAAAGATATAGAATTTGCAGATTTAAGAGTTGCACAGTCAGGTGAAAAATGTCCTCGCTGTCAGGAAAAATTTGATGTATTCAAAGCAATTGAACTTGGTCATATTTTCAAACTTGGTACAAAATACTCAGAAGGCTTAAAAGCTTACTTCCTTGACGATGACGGTAAAGAAAAACCACTTGTAATGGGAAGTTACGGAATTGGTGTTGAAAGAGTTTTTGCCTGCTATGTTGAACAAAACAATGATGAAAAAGGTTTGGTTTGGGATAATAAATATATCCAGCCGTTCCAGTTCCAGATTCTTGGTCTGAATATGAAAAAAGAAACAGTTGCCGAAGCAAGTGAAGAAATTTATAGCAAACTTCAGGAGCTTGGTTACGATGTATTATTTGATGACAGAAGAGATGCTCAGGCAGGATTCAAATTTAATGATGCCGATTTAATGGGTATTCCTGTTCAGATAGTTGTCGGTGACAAAAATCTTAAAGAAGGAATGGTTGAACTGAAAATCAGAAAAACCGACGAAAGATACAAAGTAAAACTCGATGAATTATACGATAAATTAAAAGAATTAGTTTAACTACAATGCGTATTCAATGAATACGCATTTTTTTTACAGTGCAGGTTATGAATAAAAATACACTATATCTGGTCTCTACTCCAATAGGAAATTATGAAGATATTACTCTTCGCGCATTAAACATTCTTAAAGAATCTGATGTTGTTGTCTGCGAAGAATATAAAGAAGCCAGAAGATTACTAAGTAAATATGAAATTCAGAAAGAATTGATTTCTCTTAACGAGCATAACGAAGATGAATCTTCAAGAGAAGTCATTCAACTGATTAAAGACGGGAAAAAGATTGCCTTAATTTCCGATTGCGGAACTCCTCTTTTTTCAGATCCGGGTCACACTCTTGTGGATATGGCGATTCAGGCAAACATTACAATTTCCCCTGTTCCCGGAGCCAGTTCACTTTTACCGGCTCTGACAGGTTCAAACTTTGATATTGAAAAATTCTACTATTACGGCTGGCTTTCTCCTAAAAAGGAAATCAGAAAAAAAGAATT
This sequence comes from Rhodothermaceae bacterium, assembly GCA_041725875.1. Lineage (GTDB taxonomy): Bacteria > Bacteroidota > Ignavibacteria > Ignavibacteriales > Melioribacteraceae > JBGRQB01. The sequence continues at coordinate 11,115 of JBGRQB010000030.1, read as the reverse complement.
ACTGAATCTGAAAAAGAGAAATGATCTTCTTGTTATTATGGAAACTCCATACAGACTCAAACAGCTTTTGGGTGATGTATCGAAAGTGTTTGGTTCAAAGACACAAATTGTATTGGCGTATAAACTGACTCAGCCGGAAGAGATTTTCTATCGCGGAGAAATTGGCAGCATTTTGAAAACCGTGACTGACCAAAAGTTAAAAGGAGAATTTGTACTTTTGGTAAACAACAGAAAAATTGGAAGAAATAATAAAAACTGAGGACTTGAATTATTCCCAGATTATTGATTAGTTTATAGTATAAATTGAAGAAAGGAGATAAATATGTTAGTTGTACAAGGCGTTGATGTAACTCCTAATCCTAACGCATTAAAATTCATTCTTAACCAGACTCTGCTTTCCCGCGAACAAAGAAGTTTTGCACAAAAAGCAGAAGCAGAAAATGATCCGCTTGCAAAAGGCGTTTTTGAATTGGATGGTGTAGTTTCCGTATTTTATATGGATAAATTTGTAACCATTGAAAAAACTCCTGAAAAAGCATGGCCGGAATTACAAAAAGATTTTGCCGGATTTATTTCAGGTTTTGATACAAAATTAATTCCTGAAGAAGAACCATTAATTGATCCTGAAAATATTGAAGGTACTGAATTACTTAAAAAAATTAATTCGGTTTTAGATCAGAGAGTTCGTCCTGCTTTAGCTGCTGACGGCGGCGGTATGGAAATTATCGGACTTGAAGGTTTAACATTATCAATTCGTTATCAGGGTGCCTGCGGAAGTTGCCCGAGTGCAATTAAAGGAACACTTGTTGCAATTGAAAATCTCTTGAAGAGAGAAATTCATCCTGAAATTAATGTTGTTCCAGGTTAAGAAACATCAAATATTTAAAATAAAAAAGCGGATGATAAACATCCGCTTTTTTTATAAAATTTCGGTAACCAGATTATTTTAAAGTAGTTACTTTACTTACATCGTCTAATTTAACGTATTTTTCCTGAAATTTGTATGATCCTTTTTCAGTTTTAGCTGTTTTTACGTACAAAACGTTAATCTGTGCTGCAGCACCTCTGGCATGTGCTTTATCTGCGAAAGTCTGCTTTTTAGCCATCGTATATCTCCGTTTAATTTAAGTCTTTAAAGATAATAAAAAAGATTTTAAATGAAAATCTTTTTAAATATTTAAATTAATTCGCAAAAACGCGCATTTATTATGTTTTTCAACTCTTGCGGATCTATTTTCAGCTGCATTCCCCTAACTCCGGCACTACAAAAAAGTTCGTCGTAAAGTTCGGCAGTTTCGTCAATATATGTCGGGAAAAGCTTTTTCATCCCGATTGGAGAACATCCTCCGCGGATATATCCGGTGAGAGGCTGCAGATCTTTTAATTTTATCAGTTCTACTTTTTTGTTTCCGCTGGCTTTAGCTGCTTTTTTCAAATCAAGGTCGTAATTTCCCGGAATTACAAAAACTATATGTCCGGTTTTATCTCCAGTTGCAACAAGCGTCTTAAAAACAATTTCCGGTTCCTCACCTATTTTTCGTGCAACTGAAACTGCATCTATCTCTTCTTCATTGAATTCATATTCAACTGTATCATACTTTATCTTTTGTGCTTCGAGTAATCTGACAGCATTTGTTTTTGCCATTTATTTCTTTTTCCTTAAAATAACTTTGTAAATTAAACCTTTATCACCAACAGCCCATCCATTTCCATTTTGAGAAAACCCGATTGTGTTAAAAGATGTTGTATCAATCTGGCTCCAGTTTTTACCATTATCAAATGAAATGTCTGTCCCGGAAGTTCCAGTAACAATAACTCCATCTTTAATATGAGGAATATAACTCACACAAGATTTGAATCCCTGAGGTTTATTTTTCAACAGTGTCCAAGTTAATCCGCCATCTGTTGTAACAGCTGCATTGGCGTTTAATTCTTTATCTTTGGTGTAATCGCCGCCGGTGATAAATCCGTTTTTTTCATCTTTGAAACAAACTGAATAAATTCCGGTGGTGGATAAACCACTTATAAGTGGTGAAGTAACAGCTTTCCATTTAATTCCCTGATCTGTACTTTTAAAAACCCGTGCTTCGGTTCCGCCTGTAACAAACCAAGCATTGTTGTCACCTGACGTGCTTATGCAGGTACCGCTTGCTGCAAATGCTGCTTCTCCTTTTACTGCAAAAGGTATGTTGATTGTATCAATTTCCTGCCAGGAATTACCGTAATCTGTTGTTTTTATGATAAAATGTCTCTTGTTTATCGGATCGCTAAATGCCATTCCGCAGGAGTCATTCCAAAATTCCATTGAATCAAAAAATATATTTTCGAGACTGTTCTGATAAACCTCTTTCCAGTTTTTTCCGCCATCCTCTGTCTTTAAAAATATGGCAGGTGAAGCAATTCCCATAATAATTGCTTTCTCTTTGTCCCAGGCGTGGATGTCTCTGAATCCTTTTTCTGCAAAATTTTTCGGAGAAACATTTTGCCAGGTATCTCCGCCATTTACAGATTTCAAAATCGTTCCTTTTGAACCACTGACCCAGATAACATTATCATCTACAATTGACATTCCCCGAAAACTTGAATTTACTTGCGAATTTTGTTTAATGAATTGTAAATGATTTGATTTTTGCGAACAGGAGATCAAAAAAATAACCAACAGTAAAATTGTTTTTTTCATAGTCAGATTCCGGTTATTAAAAAATACTTCTTGTGATCTACTAAAGTAAGTCGAGAATATTTTTTTATCAAATTATTTTGATTTTTAATTGGTAAGTAAGTTTATTTGAGTTCACTTTTAAACTTTTGGTGTTGTACAAAATGGAATTTAATCCTGTAATTCAAGATAATGAAAATTTCGATCGTGAATTTCCTCCAACAATGGATCCTGTAATTTTTCAATCTGAAGGAGAAAAAATTGTAGGAACTATGTTTGTGGCAAATGGAAAAGGACCTCATCCGGTTGTGTTGTTGTTACACGGCTTTCCCGGTAATGAAACAAATTTTGATTTGGCACATGCGTTTAGAAGAGCCGGTTTTAATGTTCTTGTATTTCATTACAGGGGAACCTGGGGAAGTTCGGGTGAATTTTCGTTTGTTAACGGAATAAAGGATACGGAAAACGCATTGAAATTTTTACAGAATGAAAAAGTTTGTAAAAATTACAGAATTGACAGCACCAGAATAAATGTAGCAGGATATAGTATGGGCGGTTTTTTCGGAATGTTTAACAGTCTGGAAAACCAAAACATCAAAAACATTGCTTTTATAACAGGATTCAATTTCGGCTTGTTCTCCAAACTGATGCCTACAATTGAAGATGCTGAAAAGATGACTTTTGAAAGTCTGCAAAAAGGTTCGGCAATTTTAAGCAAAGCCGATCCGGAAATACTATTTGAGCAAATTAAAAATAATTCTGAAAACTGGGATCTGGTCAGTCATATATCCAAGTTAAAAGAGAGAAATCTTTTATTTATTTCAGGTTTATATGACACAATTGCTCCTTTGGAAATTCATCATAAACCACTCTCCGCAGCTGCAAAAGCTGCAAATATAAACTTAGAAGAGCATATTTTAGAAACGGGTCACGGACTCTCAAATAAAAGAATTGAACTGGCTGATTTGTTAACAAAATGGTTATGCCGGTTTAATGATCTTTAAGAAATAATATTAATTTTCAATTTTGTTTCTTGACAATTTCAATTAAAAAACGATTAATTGAATACGCAATTTTTGCATTCTTTTACCAAATCGCATTATTAGTTATTTTCTTCAAAATTTAATTCTAGAGTTAATCAATGAATGAATCAGTAGATTTTGCCCTAATGGCATTTACTTCTTTATTTTCAATGTTAAATCCGGTTGGATTAATTCCGGTTTTTATCTCGCTAACTTCCGGACTTTCACCAAAAGAAGCCAGAAAAGTTGCAATAAAGGCCACAACAACTGCATTTATAATTCTGGTAACTTTTGCCTTACTGGGAAAATTCATTTTTGATTTTTTCCATATATCAGTAAACGGATTAAAGATTGTTGGTGGTGTAATATTTTTTATTACCGGCTATGATATGCTTCAGGCACATATAAGCAGGATAAAAGAATCTCCGGATGATGATCCGAATGAAAATCTGGAATATGCAAACGACATTGCAATTACCCCTCTTGCAATACCTATGTTGTGCGGCCCCGGAGCAATTACTCTTTCAATTGTATTAATGAGTGAAGCCGGCTCGGTTGGCAACAAAATGATTTTAATATCAATACTTATAATAATTTTATTGATTGATCTTATTTCATTTATAAGTGGAAGAAAGATTATGAATTTTATAGGCGATAACGGAAATAAAGTTATGATGAGGATTATGGGTCTGATTATAATGGTAATTTCTGTAGAACTATTCTTTAACGGTCTGAAACCAATTGTGCAGGATATATTAAAGCTATAAAAAAACCCCGTTAAAAACGGGGTTAAATATATTAGTCAAGTACTGTAACGTCTTGTGCCTGAGGACCTCTTGGGCCATCACCAATTGAAAATTCAACTGCCTGTTCTTCTTCTAATGATTTAAAACCATCTTTCTGAATAGCAGAAAAGTGAACGAATACATCGTCTCCACCTTCTCTTGTTATAAATCCGTATCCTTTTGAAGAATTAAACCATTTTACTTTTCCGGTTACTCTTTCACTCATTTTGTGAATCCTTATAATATTTACTTATTGTTATCCGGGCATTAAATGCCCAAAAAGTTAATTAAAATTGTTTTTTAGAGTTACAGAAGACAGGATTAAAAATTGGTGAATATTTGCCAAAAAAATCTTGTTTCACTTTAAAAACTCATTTAAAAAAAACACATATTGTTATATTACTAAATTTTTGATTAAAAGCAAATAAATTATTGAATCGAATTCAAAATTATTTTTTCTGCAAATTCTGCATCAAAATAGGTTTTTTCGCCATTATCAAAATTTATTTTTCTGAAAGTCAGTTCCTGCGGACCACTATTATGCTCAAAAACCACTGTCTTTACTTTACTTCCGCTGCCGTCTGAAAATTCGTAAGAAGCAAACTGAATGTTATTTAGACTAAAATAAGCTATTTCCTCTTTGTCAATAGTGGTATTATATTCTGCTTCTTTTAGTAATTGACTGTAATAAACAATCCGTTCAAGGTTTTCAGATTCAGAATTCAGTTTTATTTCGAAATCAATTATTAAGGGGACAAGATAAATTGCCGTCCCATATAATTCATCAACAACACAAATATCAAAGAAAGAAGTTTCGGTTTTTGATAATTCAATCCAGTTTGCAGGAATACTAAATTGGAGGTTGGAGTATTTTGATTTTACATTTTTTAATCTGCCAAAATCAACATCTGATTTGGAAACAGAATTTCCTCCGCATCCGGTAAAGGCTACAACAACTACGACTAAAAAAAATATTGCTTTATTAAACATTTTATCTTCTGTAATTAGCTGTATCCAAAGAAAACATTAATGATATTCTGTGACTATCTTCCAAACGATCATCTGATGAATCTGTAAATCGTGCAAATGAATAATCAATGTTCAGTTTCGGGAATCTCAATCCTGCACCAAGAGTAAGCTGTTTTACATCACTGTAACCTGCTCTCACGGCAAATAAATTTTTGTATTGATATTCCATTCCGGAATGAACATCAAAACTTACCGGACCTGCATTAATAGTAGATGCAAATTTTCTGTCTTCAAAACGAACATCAACATCAAGAACAGGAGTAAGTGTTCCGCCCGGAACATAAAAAAGATAACTTCCACCAAGTTTCATTGTTGGAGAAATTAGTTCATTTCTTCCTGTATCCCAGGCAACAAGTGTTGTAGTAACATCCTGAATATTTGCTCCAAGCGTTAAACGTTCTGAAGCTTTATAGATAGCGCCAATATCAAAACCAATTCCGGTTGCGCTGTACTCAGCAAGATCTCGTCTGATAAGTTTTACACTTGCACCCCAGGAAAATTTCTCAGAGATTCTTTTTGCAAATGAGAAAAAGAATGCCCAGTCAGTATTATTAAATTCAGTTATTTTTGAATAATCCACACCATCAATGTTTATATCAATAATACCGTCACCATTTTTATCGTAAAGCGCTTTTCTTGTATCGGGAATTCCATCTATACTCAAACGAATTACATTAAATGCAAAACTCATATCATCTTTATAAGGAATTGCAATACCAGCATAATTATAATTTACCAATGAACCAAAGTGTTCTTCGTGAAGAAGAGAAAATTGTGGGTAATTTACGTTTATCAATCCGGCAGGGTTCCAGTAACCGGCAGTAACATCGTTAACCAGTGCCACATTTGCGCCGCCAAGAGCCATTGCCCGACCGCCGGCACCAAGAGTTAAAAACTCACCTGCGTATTTGCTTATTTTAGTTTGTGCGTGGAAAATATTTATTAAAAACAGACTTGCAAACAGAAGTTTGATAATAATCTTATTGAATTTCAAAACAACAGACCTTTTCATAAATTGAATAAATGAATGTATCCAAGATTCTTAAATTAGAGTTGAAAATCAAGGTAAATTTAACTGCACGAGGGAGGTCGGCCGGAAAGACCTGATAAAACACTACATATAAGCTTGTTTTATCAGATCTCCTAATTGTTTCAGAAACAATCCCACATTTTTATTTTTCTGGATGACACTGTCGAAAAGTTCATTTTCTTCATCGGTGACTGCTTCGTCTTCTTTTATCAGACAAACAAACACATCCAGATTTCTTCCATTATTGGAATTTTTAAATTCGGCTATTTTTTGGGCAAGTCTTTTTTCATTTAACAACGGCAGATTTTCACCCAGAAAAACTATATTCGGCATTTCTTTCATAAAAACTTTTAGTCCTTCTGCTCCGGAAGCAGATTCCAGAACCGTAAAGGCTTTTTCAAGTTTTTTCTTTATTATTCCTCTGAATTCTTCGTCGTAATCTACAACAAGGATTTTCTGAACAGCATCGTCGCCGGCTTCTCTGACCATTGACATTTCTTTTTTCTCTTTCTTAATCTGTTCAAATATTTCCTTTATTTTTTCATAGGCAGAATTGTATTGCAGAGGTTTTAACAAATATGCCATTACTCCCAGACTCATAACACTGCTCACAGTACCTTTATCTTTCAAAGCAGTAAGCATAATAACTGGTAATTTTTTGAATTTGGGATCTTTTCTGATAACTTCCAAAGTTTCAATTCCGTCCATTACAGGCATTGTAATATCGAGGAAAACTACGTCGGGAGTTTCTTTTTCAATAACTTCAAGCGCTTCCAGGCCATTTTCGGCTGAGATCACTTCACAGTCAAATTTATTTGTAAGGAGTCTGCCCAAAAATAGACATACAACTTCATCATCATCTACTATAAGTACTTTGAACATATAGATTTAGCTCTGTAAGTTTAATTAATTCTCAGTTATTTAATAAACATAATAAAATAAAAAAAACTTAGCAATGATATTATTTTATAAAAGAATATACAAACACTTTCGGAGATAAAATGAGATTATTAAGTTATACTTTGTTTTTTACAAAGTTGAGAAGTTTCTTGTAAACTGTTTTTTCAGCAAAAGTTAACGATTTTACAGCAACGTCAAAAGCCATTTCAAGCCATTTTGCATTCAGGTTTTTACGAACATATTCAACTTCATCTTCAAAAAAGTCAACATCTTCCAAAACCACTTCGGCAAACCTTATGGCTGAAATTACATTTATTTCGTTGGGAATATTTTTCTGGTTGGCAATATCAATTAAAAAGTGCATACAGCCGATGTTGTGCTGACAAATTTCAATTGCAGATTCTCCTGCACGAACGCGCAGGTCTCTTTTATGAAATGATCTTAATGTTTGATCAGAGGCAATATTCATAAGATTCTGAATACTTTTTCTGGCTGCTTCCTTGCCGTCAAGAGCATTCATAACTTCATTATCAATTGCATTTGCAACAGCTCTTGAAAGAAGTTCGGAAATCTTTCCGACAAAATTTTCACTGAAGTTTATGATATCCTTTGAAACATCCTTAATTGCTTCGTAATCACCAGATTCTGCAAATTCATTTAACCTTTCTTCTGAAATGGGAAGTGAGGCCAATCTCACGCTCTCTTTTGACTTTTCTGCTTCTTTGTCAATTAGTCCTTCTTTTAACTTTCGCTTAATTGAATCAATGAGTTTTTTATTTTCATCATCAACTGCAAGTACTTTTAATCCGTTAATAAGAAACACTTCTATGAGCTTGGCTTGATTTTCAGGATTGATTTTTATACTTACCACAGCACGATCACTCAATTCTCCAATCTTTTTTGAAGCGACTTTCATTGTGGGCATATGCACTTCAAATTTGCGAAAAATGCTCTTTATAATCTTAATTTCATCTTTTTTTGCAAGTAATCGTATAATTTTTTGTTTCATCTATAATTTTTTCTGCTATAATAAGTCAAACTTTGTAAAGATAATATATTTTAAGTAATAAAGGCAAGCAGGGCTTGCCTTTAATTTTTATTTCAAATCAATTAGAGATTCTTCATATCCTTCGATGTTTTCATAACCAAGAAGATTAAGAACTGTTCCGGCAACATTAGCCAATCCTGTACCTTCAACATTTTTAATTTCATATTCGTTGTTAAATTCAGGATCAAAAATTACAAATGGAACCGGGTTTAAAGTATGAGCAGTTTTTACAGCTTTCACACCTTTTTTAACCGTGAACATTTCATCAGCATTTCCGTGATCTGCAGTTATAATTGCAATTCCGCCCAATTCTTTAATTACTTCAAGAAGTTTTCCAACTCCTTCGTCAACAACTTCTACGGCAGTAATTGAAGCTTCAACACTTCCTGTGTGGCCAACCATATCACCATTTGCGTAGTTTATGCGGCCAAATTTATATTCGCCAGATTTTAACAACTTAATTGTTTCTTCGGTTATTTCTTCAGCTTTCATTTTTGGAGCTTTATCAAACTCAATTTTATCAGAAGGAATTTCAATATATTTTTCTAATTTTTCGTTAATGTAACCTGATCTGTTGCCATTCCAGAAATATGTAACATGACCAAATTTTTGAGTCTCGGAAATAGCAAATGATTTAATTCCTTCAGAGCAAATATATTCACTTACAGTGTTGTCAATTGCAGGTGGTTCAACCAAAAAGTTGGAAGGAATGTGTGCATCACCATCATATTCCATCATTCCGGTATAAAATACATTTGGAACTCTTACACGATCAAATTCAGTGAAATCTTTTTCTTCAAACGCTTTTGAAATTTCAATTGCTCTGTCGCCTCTGAAGTTAAAGAAAATAACTCCGTCGCCATCTTCAATTGTTCCGACAGGCTTTTCATTTTCGTCAACAACTACAAACGGATCAAGATACTGATCATTTACAGTTTCGTTTTCCGCATACATAGTTTCAATAGCTTCCATAGCTGATTTGAATTTTCTTGCATCACCTAAAACGTGCGTTTTCCATCCCCGCTCAACAATGCTCCAGTCAGCATTATATCTGTCCATAGTAGTAATCATTCTGCCGCCGCCGGATGCAATTTTATAATCAAAACCTTCGGCTGAAATTGCAGCAAGTTTTTCTTCGGCAGGTTTAACATATTCAGGAGCAGATCTTTCACCAACATCTCTTCCGTCAGTTAAAACGTGTAATCTTACTTTTTTAACATTCTGATTTTTTAATTCATCAACCAAGGCATAAACCTGATTAACATGTGAATGAACGTTGCCGTCTGAGAAAAGTCCGAGCAGATGAACAGTTCCGCCTTCTAGCCCGACTTTAACCATTTTTTTCCAGGCTTCGCCGTTAAAAATGTTTTTTGTCTCAATTGATTTATTAACAAGTTTGGCTCCCTGTGCAAAAATTCTTCCTGCACCTAAAGCATTATGCCCAACTTCACTGTTGCCCATATCATCGTCGGTAGGCAAACCAACTGCGGGTCCGTGAGCTTTTAATCTTGTAGTAAGTTTTGTCTCAAGTAACATATCAAGAACCGGAGTTTTTGCTAAATGAACCGCATCTGATTCATCTTGTTTACCAATTCCGACACCATCCATAATTACAAGTAATACAGGACCTTTTCTGCCTGAAAAATTTTCTAGTTTGTTTAGTTTAAGTGTCATATATTGCCTCTATTCCTTTAAATAAATTATTCATATCGAAACTTAAAATATACCGATACAAGGTTTGTTTTTCAATCGATACATTAAATAATCTAGTTAAGATTATGTTAAAACTTTTATAATTTTGGATATTAAAATAACAAATACTCATTAATTAAGTAAAACTATGAAAAACCAGCTAATCTACGAATACTTTTCTGATGATGATTTTTTAAGAATTTCCAATTGTATTGGTGAGACTGAAAAAATCACCAGTGGTGAAATCAGAATCAGTATAAAGGAAACAAAATCATTTTCCGACAGAAATCGCTCTATTATCGAAATGGCTCAGAAGGAATTTTATAATCCAACTGAACTTATCGAAATGGGAAAAGTGTTAAGTGAATATTTTCCTATTAAAGCGGACGATACAAACGAACTTTCCAACAAGGTTGTTTTATAGATGGATGAACTTTTTTATCCTGACAATATGATTCGTCTGTACGCCAAAGGAGCTTTTCCAATGGCAGATGAAGATGGCGTTTTGGATTGGTATTATCCTGAAATAAGAACTGTAATTCCCGTTAACGATTTTAACATTCCCCGCTCCCTGAAAAAATTTATGAAAACTTCCGATTTTGAATTCAGGTTTGATTATGACACAATGGAAATTGTGGAATGTTGTGCCGACAGAGAGGAAACCTGGATTTCGGAAGAATTGATTCAGGCTTATCGCGGACTCGAATTTTACGGATTCCTCCATTCAATAGGCGTTTATCAAAACAATAAACTTGTCGGAGGATTATACGGAGTAAGTTTTAAAGGAGTGTTTTTCGGGGAATCAATGTTTTCAAGAGTTCCGCAGGCATCCAAAGCAGCTCTTGTAAAACTGCTTGAACGCCTGCGAGAAAAAAAATTTACAATACTTGATGTGCAATACCAGACTGACCATCTTGAAATGTTTGGCGCAAAAGAAATCTCTCTTGATGAAT
>JBGRQB010000029.1:0-31610 GCA_041725875.1 Rhodothermaceae bacterium | reverse complement strand
CCCATATACTTATTGCAAAAAAAATAAAAAACAGGATAATTGTAGAGATGTTGGTAAATCTGATTTTGTAATTTAATAATAGCATTACTGCCAATATAATTTCCAAAATCGGTAAAATTGATATAATAAAAATATTAATTGACTCGTTAAAAAGGTTGAATGCTTTTAATACTTCCAGGGCAAATTCAGGATCAATAATTTTTGAAATCCCACTTACCAGAAGAATTAAAACCAATAGATATTTAGAAACCCTCGTTAGATATATATTATATTTTTGTTTCATATTCGACCTCTGTTTGGGTCCCCTCAAACCCTAAATCCGAACTTAAAAAGTTAAACGTCGGACAATTTGAATATGAGTATAACGAAAAAGAATATTCTTGTCAAGAAAAAATTCCTGAAAAAATTGAGATTTTGAAATGTTTTTTGAGGGAATAAGTGAAAATCTGTTTTAAACCAGTTTAGTTTAATACTTATGATTTAAAACAGATTTACTTTTTCCAGCAGAAACTATTGATAAGCTCTGGGCAATGCTTCAACTGCTTTTAACAGTTTTTTTGCCAGTTTAATTCTTTTGGCAGAAATATCGGAAAAGGTTTTCCCTTCTATATTAAGGGCGTAAAATGAAATGCCTTTGTCGTTTTCCACATACCCGACCAGCCATCCGATAAAGTTTCCATTGGGCAGACTCCCGGCACCTGTTTTCCCATATAAAGTATATACGCCTGTGTCTTCGAGCACAAGTAATTCTTTAGTAAGTTCTGTATGTTCCTCTGAAAAACCGAGTTTGTTGCTGTAGAATTTTTTCAAAAATTCAATTTGTTCATCAGCAGAAATTTGAAGAGAGGAGCTGAGCCAGAATTTATCTATGGGTCCGGCAAGATTTTTATTACCATAGTTAATTTTATTAAGGTAATCTTTATATTTTTCTTTTCCGGTTTTGCGTGCAATTTCCTGATAAAACCAGACTACTGAGTTTTGTAAGGCGGTTCTCAGACTATTATCTCTTTTCCAGCTTGAAGGCCAGTAGTTCAGCGGCGGATTTTTGGTACTGTCCCAGGTTACAATTGAATCGGGATTTGAAAATAATTTTGAATCAAGCGCAATTAATGTGTTTGGAATTTTAAAGGTTGAGCAAGGTGTAAATCTCTTTGCACATCTTTCTGAATTATATCTTTGGTAACTGCTGTCCTGAGTATCAAAAAAAACAAAACAACCTTCTGTGTCTTTAAAATAAATACTCAAATCGGGGCGATGTTTGCAGCCGAAAATAAAAAGTGAAATAATTATAAAAATAAGAGTTTTGGGTTTTGTAACTGTTTTTATAAACAACATAAACATCTCCGTTAAGCAGGTTTTCCAAAGAATCTTTGCAAATATAATTTTCTCCGGAATAAATTCTTAGAATAAAATAAGGGTTGTTTTAAATCCCGAAAGCAAAAGTGAAATAAATCGTGCAAAAATTATTGGTACATTTGTTCCAGATTTTGTCGTTATATGATAAAAAGATATTTTATCTCTAAAACAATAATTCGTATAATATTATTAGTCATCTAGAGAATTAATAAAATTTTTTAATTCATCTTTTCTTTTTTTATCAATTCCGTGCCATCTTATTCCTTGAATTGCTCCTTCAATTGCAAGCAGTTTTGAAAAGCAGGCATCTGGATTAGAGAGTTTTTTTATCATTTTGAACGATTTTTCGGTTCCCAGCGTTATAAGATCTTCGATGGTTTTTATTCCGGCTTCTTCCAGATCGGATTCAAGAACAGAGCCAATATTTGGTAAGTCTGACAGCTTCATTTTTCCCTCATTTTAAAAGTTCGCGACAAGCAGTAAAAAATAATTGGAACATTTATACCAAAACGAAGAAAAAATATCGAAAAAAATAAATTTTTTTTCAAATATTTTGGCATAAAACACTTTTTAAAATTCTTTAAAATTTAATAATAATTTAACACGATACCTAAATAGTTTTTGTTGTTACCGGTAACAGCAAAAGGATTGTAAAGTAAACGTAAAAGTAGGTTAAGTCGTTATTTTATAAGGATTTAAGTCGCGATTTAAAAACATCTTGACTAAAAGTACAAACTAAAATAGTTTTGTACTGAAGGGTTTTTCAAAACCCTTTTTTCTTTTTGTAGTAGTTGATAGCCGGAACCTGATATCCGAACCGAACAAATTGCAAAGCCGGTTATTAACTACCAAAAAGATATTCAAAAGCGAACCTAAATACATATAAATTTATAAGGCGGAACGGAGATGAGCATTAGTCAAATTGCAAAGAGTATTAAGCCTTCACCGACCCTTCGTCTAAATGAAAAAGCGGCAATCCTTCGTCAAAAAGGAGATCCGGTTATTCATTTAGGTGGCGGTGAACCAAAAACGAAGGCTCCAATTGATGCTATTTTAGCGGCATCTGCAAACCTGAATTCCGGCGAGGTGCGTTATACACCTGCAGAAGGAATTCCGGCTTTGAAAAAATCAATAATCAGATATACCGAAGAACATTATAACCGTGTGGTTGCACCTGAAAATATTATGGCTTCCAGCGGTGCAAAACAGGCTCTTATGGTTGCACTTCAGGCTATTCTAAATCCTCTAGAAGAAGTCATTTTTCCTGCACCATACTGGGTAAGTTATCCTGATATGATTAAATTATGTGGCGCTGTACCTGTACCTGTTCATGCCGAAGATGGTACTTTTCAGCCAAGAGTTCAGGATATAGCAGACAGAGTGGGGCCTTACACAAAAGCTGTTATTATTAACAGTCCTAATAATCCGACCGGACAGGTTTACACAAAAGAGTTTATTGCCGAAATAGTTGAGTTTTGCGAGAAAAAAGGTTTATACCTGATAATGGATGATATTTATCAGCGTCTTCTTTTTGACGGTCGCAAACCAATTAACGTTTTTGATTATGTTAAAGATACATCAGAAAATTCTAAACTGATTATTATAAATGGTGTTTCAAAACAATATGCGATGACCGGCTTTAGAATTGGCTGGGCAATTGCAAACAGAAAACTGATTGAAGTTATGGCCAATATTCAGGGGCATCAGACTTCAGGTCCTTCAATGCTGCTTCAAAAAGCTGCTGTTGGTGCGTTAAACGGAATGCAGTCAGCAGTTGAAAACTTAAGAGTAACACTTGAAAACAACAGAAACATCTTAATTGATTACCTTAATTCATTTGAAGGTGTAAGAGTTACAAATCCGGGCGGAACATTCTATTGTTTTGCTGATTTTTCTGCTTATGAAAAAGATTCATTAAAACTATCCGAATTTTTAATTGATAAAGTTCAGGTTCTTACTGTGCCCGGCATTGCTTTTGGTATGGACGGATATTTAAGATTAAGTTATTGCGGATCAGTTAAAGACATCACCGAAGGTATAGAAAGAATGAAATGGGCGCTGGATCTTAACTCGCCTAACGAACTTTACATTGGTGATAGAAAGTTAGTGAGGGATTGGACATGAGTAAGTATTTAGAATTTAACACCCCTGCATCAAAAGTTGCTGCAGAGCTGGCACCAAAGTTTGGTTTGGAAAATCACGGATTAAAATATCTTGATAAAGTTTATTGGAATTTATCAGACGCTGCCTTATATGAAGAAGCTGTGTTTAGAAATGAAGGTCATATAGTCAATGGCGGACCTTTACTTGTTAACACTGGAAAATGGAGTGCAAGAGCAGCTAACGATAAGTTTATTGTAAAAGAAGTAAGCACCGAAGAAAACATTTGGTGGGGCGAATATAATCGTCCGTTTGCACCTGAAAAATTCAACAGCATTATGTCAAGAGTTCAGTCATATTGCCAGGGTGAAGAAGTTTTTGTACAGGATTGTTTTGCCGGAACAGATCCTGAATATAGAATGCCTGTAAGAATAATTACAGAAAAAGCATGGCACAGTTTATTTGCCCGTAATATGTTTATTACAACGCCAAATAAAGAAGAATTAAAAAACTTTGTTCCTGAATTTACGGTAATTGATTTACCGGGATTAAAACTTGATCCTATTATTGACGGAACAAGAAGTGAAACAGGAATTATTCTTAATTTTGCTGAAAAAACAGCAATTGTTGCCAACACACTTTACGGCGGTGAAATTAAAAAAGGTATATTTACCGTACTTAATTATCTTTTAACATTCCGCGATGTTTTACCAATGCACTGCTCTGCAAATGTTGGTGAAGATGGTGATGCAGCATTGTTTTTCGGGTTATCCGGTACAGGTAAAACCACATTGTCAGCCGATCCTCAAAGAAAATTAATTGGCGATGATGAGCATGGCTGGACTACAAAAGGCATTTTCAATTTTGAAGGCGGATGTTATGCAAAAGTTATTCGTCTTTCCGAAGAAGCTGAACCACAGATCTATTCAACCACAAAAAGATTCGGAACCATTCTTGAAAATGTTGTTTACGATCCGGCAACAAGATTTATCGATTTGGATGATGATACATTAACTGAAAATACACGTGCATCATACCCGATAAGTTTTATTCCAAATGTAATTGAAAAAGGATATGCAGATGCACATCCTAAAAATATAATTTTCTTAACCTGTGATGCATCAGGAGTTTTACCTCCTATTGCAAAACTCGATCCTGCACAGGCACAATATCATTTTATCTCAGGATATACATCAAAAATTGCCGGAACCGAGATTGGGTTGGGAATTGAGCCGCAAATTACTTTCTCAGCCTGTTTTGGTGCTCCGTTTATGGTTCGTCATCCATTTGAATATGCAAAAATGCTGAAAAAACGAATGATGGAACATAAATCAAATGTATGGCTTGTAAATACCGGCTGGGTAGGCGGAAGATTTGGTGTTGGAAAAAGAATCAGTATTCGTCACACTCGCAACTTACTTAACGCAGCTCTTGAAGGAAAACTTGATAATATTGAGTACAGAAAAGATGATCTTTTCGGATTTGAAGTTCCGTTAAGTTGTCCTAATGTACCTGAAGATGTTTTAGATCCTTCAGCAAGCTGGGGAAATAAAGAAGAATACTGGCAAAAGTATGATGCTTTAGCTGCCAGATTTATAGAAAACTTTAAACTTTTTGAAAAAGGTTGCTCCGAAGAAGTGGTTGCTGCCGGACCAAAAAGATTAACGAAGAAGGTATAAAAGAACTCCATTCCTTTAAAATACCTATATTCATATTTACCTTAGGCCCCGGAGTAACGCCCGGGGTTGTTTATTTTAAACATAAAGGTTTTCAGATAAAATATTTTAACTGTTTTCCATTTCAGTTGTGTTCAACACATCATCAATTATTTTTTCAACTGAGAGCAACTTTTCATTAATCTTATGACCAAACTTCAAACAAGCGTCTATATCAGCTTTGTCTGGTACGTCAACCGGAACAGGATCGTTTATATCTGTAAATTTAGCTTTACCTAAAAACGCAGCTGCAGCAACCGGAATAAATCCGCGGTCTTTAACAAGTTCTTTTAATTCATCAAGCAGGTTTTCGTAATGTTCATCGCCATAAGTTATAACAACCACACAAAGTTGTTTTTCAGCATTAAACTTGTTCAGCTGTTTTACTGCTTCTTCGTGAAGATTGCCGTTGTAAACGGGTATTCCGATAAGTGATAAACCGGAATTAATACTTATGCTTTGGATTTCTTCTGAGCTAAGATTGTAATTCTTTACGCTGGTTACCGATATTCCTTTGGTGATTCCGTCTAAAATTTTCTTTGTTGTGTTTGTTGGAGAAAAGAATATTTTATTCAGTTTCATCAAAACACTCCTCAATAAATTTGTATGACAGTAAATTATTATTACGCGAAATAGATGAAAACAGAAGTTAATGTACCGCATAATATTTAATGATCTGTTTAAGATAAAATATTATACGCGTATATGCAATAACTCAAAATAGCCATATTAAAAAAGGAGACCCTGGCCAGGTCTCCCCCAATCATTAACATAGGATTAATATACATTAAGCCTGTGAGGTTAATTACAAATATCAATGCCTCGAAGCTGATACTTGCAATTAATTGTGTAAGTGTCAGAGTAAATTAACATTACACACAAAAATATTAATTTTAACTTGAAATTTCTACTGCATAAACAGGTGGTATAAATAAATACCTTTACCGGCAGGCGTTTCAGCGATTTTACTTGTTGTTGTATTTTTGTTTTTCTAAATCAATTAAATGTTGTTTTCTCCAAAGTTTTCCGCCGTAACCAACTAATTTTCCGTTATGTCCTATTACCCGGTGACAAGGCACTATAATGGAAACAGGATTAATTCCGTTGGCGTTTGCAACAGCTCTTACAGCTTTGGCACTGCCTAAAGTTTCTGCTTCTTCTTTATAACTGATTGTTTTTCCATAAGGAATTGCAAGTAAAACCTGCCAGACTTTTTCCTGAAAAGATGTTCCTTTTATATCAATCGGAACATCAAATGTTTTTCTTGTACCGTTCAGGTATTCATTAATTTCATTATCAAGTTGTATTAGCAGCGGATGTGAGCCGTAAATAAAGTTTTTCTTATGATGTTTTTTAAGTCGGGTTAACTGCTTATTAATATTAGGGCGTTCAGCTGTTTCCAAAAGAGTAATTCCTTTGGCGGTGGTTCCGACAATCCAGACTCCCAACTCATTTATAATTCTGTTGATTACAATAAAATTGTCATCTTCAATTTTCTGACTTCCATAAATATCTGCCAATCCGAACTGAGAATTAAAATAAACAATATTATGATATTCCTGAAATGTCATATTGTGATGGTTCTGAAACCATTCATCCACAACAGTTATATTGAGTTCTAATGTTTTTAAATCACTGTTTCTTAACTCTTTTTCAGGAAGATGATTTGCCAGATTAAATGCTTTTTCAACTTCTTCCGGCATATCATTTCTGAACATCGGATTATTGGAAGTTGATGGATTAAAACCCTGAAGTAAAGCTTCTTTAGATGTATTAAAGAAAACCTGATCTTTATCTGGTTTAACATTTGACGAGTTTTCTACACAGGAAAACAGTTTGCTCTTTTTATCAGCTAAATAATTGTTCATAATTTCTACTTCAGAAGTAATTAAAAAATGAGATTTAAACTTTTATTCTGAAACTCCTGAATTTCAAAATCATAACCTTCAGGTCCTTTAAAGAAAAACGATTTTAAGTGAATATCCTCAAATGTTTTAATTTCGGTTAATTCCAAATCACTCTCTTTTTTAAGGTGATTATACCAGGAAGATAAATCCTCAACCGTGATGCTGATAAGAGTTCCTCCCTTTTCTTTTACATCAACAGAACTTTTGGTTATATCAACTGCGCCTATAAATGCGTTGCCCGAAGTTCTGAAGACCGATGCCCACCCCGGATCAAAAACAAGCTCCAGTTTTAGCACATTTGTAAAAAACTCTTTTGCTTTCTGATAATGTTCAAAATATAGAAATGTAATTTGAGAGGTAATATTAAGATTTTCCATTGCTTTACCATTATGTGCGTGAAAGTACTAAAATAAAAAAAGGCTGCCAAATATGGCAGCCTTTTTTATAAAATGTGAAAATATTAATATCTGTAATGTTCTGGTTTGTAAGGTCCTTCAACCTTAACGCCAATGTAGTCAGCCTGTTCTTTTGAAAGAGTTGTTAATTTAACACCAATTTTTTCAAGATGTAATCTTGCAACTTCTTCATCAAGTTCTTTTGGCAGACGATAAACTTTATTTTCATATTTGTCTTTGTTTTCCCAAAGATCAATCTGAGCTAAAGTCTGGTTTGAGAATGAATTAGACATTACAAATGAAGGATGACCGGTTGCACATCCAAGGTTAACTAAACGTCCTTCGGCAAGAAGGAAAATTTCGTTACCATTTTCATAAGTATATTTATCAACCTGAGGTTTGATAGTAGTCTTTTTAACACCAGGCCAGTTGTTTAATTTTTCAACCTGAATTTCATTATCGAAATGACCGATATTACAAACAATTGCCTGATTTTTCATTTTTGACATATGATCTGCAGTGATAATATCTTTGTTACCTGTTGTTGTAACATAAAGATCAGCTTCACCTAATGTATCTTCAACAGTTGTAACTTCAAAACCTTCCATAGCAGCCTGAAGCGCACAGATAGGATCTATTTCAGTTACCATAACTCTTGCACCAAATCCTCTTAATGATTGAGCGCAGCCTTTACCAACATCACCATAACCGCAAACAACTGCAACTTTACCTGCAATCATTACATCGGTAGCACGTTTGATACCATCGGCAAGTGATTCGCGACAACCATAAAGGTTATCAAATTTTGATTTTGTAACAGAGTCATTAACATTGATAGCAGGAATTAATAATTTTCCTTCTTCCATCATCTGATACAATCTGTGAACACCTGTTGTAGTTTCTTCTGAAACACCTTTAAATTCTTTAACAACTTCGTGCCAGTGATTAGGTTTTTCAGCGTGAACTTTTTTCAACAATTCTTTGATAACACCTTCTTCAGTGCTTTCAGCAGGAGTATTAACCCAGTCAGAACCTTCTTCAAGTTCATAACCTTTGTGGATTAAAAGAGTTGCGTCGCCGCCGTCATCTACGATAAGGTTAGGGCCTTTACCACCTTCAAAAGAAAGAGCATCGTAAGTACACTGCCAGTATTCTTCAAGGGTTTCACCTTTCCAGGCAAAAACAGGAACGTCTGTTTTTGCTATTGCAGCTGCAGCGTGATCCTGGGTTGAAAAAATATTACAAGAACACCAGCGAATATCTGCGCCAAGTTCTTTTAAAGTTTCAATTAAAACTGCTGTCTGAACAGTCATATGAAGAGAACCCATAACTCTTACACCTGCAAGAGGTTTTGATTCAGAATGTTTTTTTCTGATAGACATTAAACCCGGCATTTCGTGTTCAGCTATATCTATCTCTTTTCTTCCCCAGTCAGCCAGTGACAAATCTCTGATTTTATATTTTCCTGGAACGTAATCCAATTGTTACCTCATTTCTTATTTGTTTAAGTATTTTTTGAAAGCAGGAACCAAATCAAGGTTTTCCCAGCTGAATTCTTTTCTGCCAAAGTGACCGTAAGCAGCTGATTTTCTGTAGATTGGCTTTTTAAGATCTAACTTTTCAATAATTCCTTTAGGAGTAAGATCAACTTCTTTTTTAATCATTTCTGAAATTTCTTTATCAGAAATTTTTCCGGTGCCTTTTGTATCAACATAAATTGATACTGGTTCAGCAACACCAATTGCATAAGCAAGCTGTACCATACATTCTTTTGCAAGTTTTGCACCAACAACGTTTTTAGCAACATAACGTGCAGCGTAAGTAGCACTTCTGTCAACTTTAGAAGGATCTTTACCTGAGAATGCGCCGCCACCGTGAGGAGCCCATCCGCCGTAAGTATCTACAATGATTTTTCTTCCTGTTAAACCTGCATCTCCGTGAGGACCGCCAATTTCAAAGCGACCAGTAGGGTTAACATAATATTTAGTGTTTTTATCAAGATATTTTGCAGGAATAATCGGCTTTATAACATATTCGATAATATCTTTTTTAATTTTTGACTGCTTAACTTTTGCATCGTGCTGAGTAGAAACAACAATTGTATCAACTCTTAATGGTTTGCCGTTATCATCATATTCAACAGTTACCTGAGATTTTGAATCTGGTCTTAGATAAGGCATTGGGTTTTTCTTTGATTTTCTTACGTCAGCAAGCTTTTTAACCAACTTGTGAGAATAAACTATTGGCATAGGCATTAACTCTGGAGTCTGATCGCAAGCATAACCAAACATAATTCCCTGATCGCCGGCACCGCCGGTATCAACACCCATTGCAATATCAGGTGATTGAGAATGAATAGCATTTAAAACTGAACAAGATTCAGAATCAAATTTATAGTCAGCCTGAGTATAACCGATTTCTTCTACGGTTTTTCTTACAACGTCCTGAATATCAATCCAGGCGTCGGTAGTAACTTCACCGGCAACTAAAACAAGTCCGGTTGTAGTTAAAGTTTCGCAAGCTACTCTTGAGTTAGGATCTTGAGCAAGCATAGCGTCTAGTATAGCATCAGAAATCTGATCACATACTTTATCCGGATGTCCCTCTGAAACTGATTCAGATGTAAATAAGTATGACATTATACCTCACTTTTTATGTTAAAATAATTCTATTTCGGATGAATCACCTGCATTTAATCTTTTATAATTTCCTTTTACAACAGTTCCGTTGCCTATGATAGAATTTTCTAACATTGTTTTTTCAACAGAAGATTCTGCACTGATTATAGAGTTAACAATAATGCTGTTTTCTATTTTACAGTTTTCGGCAATTGTTGTGTAAGGACCAATAACACAGTTTTTGACATCTGCATTATCGGAAATAAATACAGGAGGGTTTATAATTACATTATTAATATTAGTGTCTTTATTATTCTTGGATAATAAAAACTTATTTGTAGAAAGTAATGTTTCCGGTTTACCGCAATCATACCAGCCTTCTACCGGAAATGTTGTTATATTTTCTCCGCGCTCAATCATTATCTGAAGAGCATCGGTTAATTGAAATTCATTATTTGTACGGATTTCTTTTTGCACTAATTCTTCCAGACAATCAGCAAGCAGTTTTGCATTTGAAATGTAGTAGAGTCCTACAAGCGCAAGTTTGGAGATTGGAGTTTTAGGC
Organism: Rhodothermaceae bacterium; assembly: GCA_041725875.1. GTDB lineage: Bacteria > Bacteroidota > Ignavibacteria > Ignavibacteriales > Melioribacteraceae > JBGRQB01. The sequence goes on along the minus strand of JBGRQB010000029.1, from coordinate 20,954 downwards.
TTTTCAACAAGTTTTAGAATTTTGCCGTTATCCATTACAGCAACACCAAATCTGCTCGGATCTTCAACTGTTTTAACTCCGAGAGAAGTTGTTTTTGATTTGAAAACATTTGTAATATCAACATCAAAAACCGTGTCGCCGAGAATTATAAAAATCTCTTCATCATCAAAAGTAGGAATAGCAGTATAAATTGCATGTCCCAAACCAAGCATCTCTTTCTGCTCAACAAAATCAGCACTTATCGAAGGATATTCTTTTTCAACATACTCTTTTATCTTTTCACCAAGGTGTCCAATAATAAAAGTTGCCTTGTGAATATTTTCTTCAAGAAGCTTATCGAGAATATGACCAAGTATAGGTTTGCCCCCTACATTAAGTAAAACTTTTGGCCAGGAATATGTGTGTGGTTTTAATCTTTTTCCGAATCCGGCAACTGGAATTACAGCCCGCATAATAATTCTCAAATATTTTTAGAAATAACAAATAAACTTAACTAAAAGATGAGCTATTATCAATTATAATGGATTATCACCATTGTGATATTTATTTTTATGATGTAAATCAAAATGGAGTTTTAATGAATATAAACACAAAAATAACCGAACTGCTAAATATAAGATATCCGATTATTCAAGGTGGAATGGTTTGGGCTGCCGGATGGAAACTTGCTTCTGTTGTTTCTAACAACGGCGGTTTAGGATTAATTGGCGCGGGATCAATGAAACCGGAACTGCTTGAAGAACACATAAATAAATGTAAAGCTGCAACTTCAAATCCGTTTGGCGTAAACGTTCCCTTGTTAAGAGGTGATGCTGCTGATTTAATAGATGTTGTTACAAAAGCGGGAGTAAAAGTTGTTTTTACAGCTGCCGGACACCCGGGAAAATTTATTGAGCAACTTAAATCATCAGGTGCAAAAGTTGTACATGTTGTTGCTTCGGTAAAATTTGCAAAAAAAGCTGAAAGCGTTGAATGTGATGCAATTGTTGGCGAAGGTGTTGAAGCGGGCGGACATAACGGTCTGGACGAAACAACAACTCTTTCTCTTATTCCTCAACTTGTTGATGCTGTTAATATTCCGGTTATTGCAGCAGGCGGAATTGCTTCCGGTCAGCAGATACTTGCTTCACTTGCTCTTGGCGCAGAAGGCGTTCAGATAGGAACTGCATTTGCAGCCACAAAAGAATCGAGTATGCACCAGCTTTACAAAGATAAAGTTATAGAAGCCGGTGATAATGCAACTATGCTTATTTTGAAAAAAGTAGGAATGGCAAGAGTTATCAAATCGCCATTTACCGAAAAAATAATGCAATCTGAAATTGCCGGAGCCGACGAAGAAAGATTAAGAACTCTTTTAGGTAAAAAGAAAGAAATGGCCGGTATGTTTGAAGGAAATTTTGATGAAGGAATGATGGAAGCCGGACAAAGTGCCGGACTTGTTAAAGACCTTCTTTCCGTGGATGAACTGTTTGCAAAAATGCTGAATGAAATAAAAGAATCCAGCAGCAGAATAAATAATTCTGTTTCCTGCTAAAATTTTAAAGAGAATCGGAGATTATATTAATTGTAATTTCTGATTCTTTTTTTGTAATTTGCTGTCTGAACGGCAAAAATGGAAATGGCAATGCAGATGGAAAATGAAAAAGACATTCTGAAGTATGTTTATAAATTTGTTTTCACAGACGGAACGGAAAAAACGTTTGAAATAAAACTCGATTCCGAATCGTTAAATATTATCAGAGCTGAAAAAGAATATCCTGACTGGACTAAATTTGAAAACTTTTCCTGTGAGCATTGTCCGTTAAATAAATCTCCTCAAAGTCACTGTCCCGTTGCAATGAACTTAAGCGACATTATTGAGTTTTTTACCAACACTCCCTCTTACGAAGAATCAAAAATTTATGTGCTTTCAACTGAAAGGCAATATGCCAAAAAAACTTCGGTTCAGGTTGGAGTAAGCAGCATTATCGGAATTTTAATGGCAACCAGCGGATGCCCTCATCTTGAAAAAATGAAACCAATGGTGCGCTTTCACCTTCCTTTTGCTTCGCTGGAAGAAACCGAATTCAGAGTAATGTCAATGTATCTGCTTGCGCAATATTTCAGAAGTAAAAACAATCAAACTCCCGATTGGGAGTTGAAAGGCTTAATGAAAATATATGAAGATATTCAAAAAGTAAACCAGAATGTTGCTGCTAAAATTGCAGATCTTGAAAGAAGAGACACAAGTATTAACGCTGTTGTTGTGCTGAATAATTTTGCCGACTTTGTAACATTTACCATAGATGAAAAAGATTTTGGACATCTTGAAAAAATGTTCAGGTCATTTCTCGATTAACTGCGGCGCAAATACATATTTTCTTTTTTTTACTTATCTTAGTCAGTTTAAAAATAATTACAGAAATCAGCCGATTAAATTTAATTTATGAAAAAATTACTTGTATTGGGTTCAACAGGTTCAATTGGGGTAAATACTTTAAACGTTGTAGATGAATTTTCAGATCGTTACAAAATAGAAGTTTTAAGTACTTACAGAAATATTGACCTTCTCGAAACCCAGATTAAAAAATTCAAACCCTCAGTTGCAGTTGTTATAGATCCTGAAAAAGCTGAAATTCTTAAAACCCGTTCAACCGGAGATTGTAAAATTTTAACCGGTTCCGAAGCTTTAATTGAAGTTTCAAGAGAAAGCGATTACGATATTTTTGTAAATGCGCTTGTCGGGTTTTCCGGATTAGCACCTACCATTGAAGCAATAAAACTCGGGAAAAGAATTGCTCTTGCAAATAAGGAGACGCTTGTTGTTGCAGGAGAGATAATAAATAATCTTCTAAAAGAATATAACTCCGAAATGATTCCGGTTGATTCGGAACATAGTGCAATTTTTCAATGTCTGGTTGGTGAAAACAGCAATGAAATAAAAAAGCTGATTGTTACAGCCTCTGGCGGTCCCTTCCTTGCCAGAAGTCTGGAAGAACTTGAAAATGTAACAATTGAAGATGCGCTTAATCATCCCAACTGGAAAATGGGAAGTAAAATTACAATTGATTCCGCAACTATGATGAATAAGGGACTCGAAGTAATTGAAGCTCACTGGCTGTTTAACCTTCCAAAAGAAAAAATAGATGTGGTTGTTCATCCGCAGTCAATAATTCACTCAATGGTGGAATTTGTTGATTGTTCTATCAAAGCGCAGCTTAGTCTGCCCGATATGAAACTTCCTATTCAATATGCAATAACTTATCCTGAAAGATTAAGCAGTAATTTTGTTGAGACGGATTTCTTTAAACTGCAGAACCTTACTTTTATAAAACCTGATATGGAAAAATTCCGCTGCCTTAAACTTGCTTACGATGTTATGGAACAAGGCGGAACAGCGGCTTGTACACTTAATGCGGCAAATGAAGTGGCCGTTGACTGGTTTTTAAACGGAAAAATAAAATTTACGAACATTCCTGAAATTATTGAAGACTCTCTCGAAAATGTAGAGATTATTCAAAATCCCGATCTGGAAACAATTTTTTATTCCGATCGTCAAACCAGGGAATATTTAAGAAATTCGAAATGGAGAGATTAACCGAATGAGTTATTTTATATATTTTCTTATCACTATTGGTATTTTGGTTTTCGTCCACGAGTTTGGTCATTTTATAGCAGCACGTATGTGTAAAATCAGAACCGACGTTTTTGCAATCGGTTTTGGAAAAAGATTACTCGGATGGAATAAAATAAACGGTTTTACTTTTGGTGATCTGCCTGATGAATTGGAGTTAAACGGACATACAGATTATCGTTTGAGTCTGCTTCCTTTTGGCGGATATGTAAAAATTGCCGGAATGATAGATGAAAGTTTTGATACAGAATTTGCTTCAAAAGAACCGGAATCCTGGGAATTCAGATCTAAAAATACATTCCAGAAATTGTTTGTAATTTCTGCCGGTGTAATAATGAACCTTATTCTTACACTTGCAATTTTCTGGGGAATGTTCTTTTTCAAAGGTGATAAAATCTGGAACTCCACAGAAATTGGATCGTTAAGAGCTGAATCTCTTGCTTCAAAAGCAGGTCTGGTTACCGGAGATAAAATAGAATCAATCAACAACGTTAAAACATCAAACTGGCAGGAAGTTGCTGCAATATTATCTGATGAAAAAACTCCGACATTTTCACTTGTGCTAAACAGAGACGGCTCAACCATTAATCTTGATATCACGCAGGATATGATGACTGATAAAGAGGGAGCCAGAATGTATCTTCCGGCCGCGCCTTCGGCAGTTTCAATTCTTAAAGTTGTAAAAGATTCTCCTGCGGAAGTTGCCGGAATTCAGGAAGGTGATATCTTCCTTTCTATTGAAGGAAATGTAATCGGAACCGACGAAGATGCAAGAAAAGTGATAAAAGCTAATTCAGATTCCGAAGTTGATGTTGCTATTCTCAGAGGACAGGATACTCTTGTAGTTTCAGCAAAACCAGATATGAACGGATTGCTCGGTGTACAATTATTTAATGCATATAACGGTCCATTTGAATATAAAACTTTTGGATTTTTCGAATCAGTTGAAAAAAGTGCCGATTATATGGTGCGGATAGTCGGACTTACAGGCTATTTTGTTAAAAAAGTTTTTGCCGGCGATATTGAGTTTGGCGAAGCCTTTGGCGGACCGATTCGCATAGCACAGTTTGCGGCAAAATCTGCTGATTCCGGTCTGGTAGATTTCCTTTTCTTCCTCGCACAACTGAGTCTCAGTTTGGCATTAATTAATATATTCCCTTTTCCTGCACTGGATGGCGGGCACTTTTTAATTATCTTAATTGAAGGAATTATGAGACGCGAATTACCGCTTAAAATGAAGATTGCAGTTCAAAATGTAGGTTTTGTAATTCTTCTTGCGCTAATGGCGTTTATTATATACAGCGATATTTTAAGAGCTTTTTAAGTTTTTTACGGGGGACTGTCGGTCAGTCCCTTTTCTTTTTGTGGGGGATAAATGATAAAAAAACTTTTCAATTCCGGAATTCAACTCACTCCTGTAAATTCATATTTTCTATACTCAATCGCATTTGCTTTCAGTTTTACACTAATGACAACAGTCTATAGCGTTTATCATATTGAAATGGTGAAAATGACTCCGTTTCAGTTGGTTCTTACAGGAACCATTCTGGAAGCAGCCTGTTTTCTGTTTGAAGTTCCAACCGGAATAATTGCAGATAATTACAGCAGAAAACTTTCGCTGTTTATTGGATTGCTTGTTATGGGAGCCGGACTTTTTATTGAAGGGTTTTTCCCTGTTTTTATTGCAGTTGCTCTGGCTCAGGTAATTTGGGGAATTGGCGCAACATTTTTATCTGGTGCAGATATTGCCTGGCTTAATGATGAGCTTGAAGGAAAAGCTGTTGATAAAGTAATTTTGAAAGGTTTGCAAATCAGACAAATAGCAACTTTTGCTGCTATAATTTTGAGTGTCTTTCTGGCAGGTATTCAGGTGAATTTTCCGGTTATTTTAAGCGGAGTAAGTTTTATTTTATTTGCTGCTGCAATCTGGATCTTTATGCCTGAAACAAAATTCAAAAAACAAACTCCGGGCAATTATAACGCTTTTAAACAAATGAAAAATACTTTCCAAAATGGAGTTAAAGAAATTCGGGGTAAGAAATTTCTGATTATTCTTATTGTTATTTCTCTCATAACCGGTTTGTATAGCGAAGGTTTCGACAGGTTATGGGCTTTCCGGTTTTGGGAAGAATTATCACTTCCTTTTTCAGATGAAATAAATCCAATTTACTGGTTTGCAGTTTTCCAGTTTGGCGCAATTATTATAAATCTTACAATTGTGGAAATCATAAAGAAAAATCTGGAAAAAAATGATCACCGAATTTTAATTGGAATACAAAGTGTTGTAAATCTGTTAATCAGCGGTTCTATTTTCTTTTTTGCATTTACAGGTAATTTTTATCTGGCAATTGCCTCATTCTGGTGCGCGCAGGCAATGCGCAATACAACAGCATCAATTCAGAATATTATAATGAACCAAAAAATTGAAAACTCGGAAGTTCGCGCAACTGTTTTATCTATGGGCGGACAAACAGATCAGGTTGGACAAATAATAGGTGGTCCGCTGCTCGGCTTAATTGCTTCTGCTTATTCTGTTCCGGCGGCGCTTATTATCTCTTCGGTTCTGATAATACCAATTGTGCTTTTTTATGCAGTTTTAAGAAAAAACTAAGCTTTATAGCGATAAAACGATTTATTCTTAGTCAACTAATTCTTTCTGGTAAAATTACCTCCTTTGGGTTATTTTAGTATAATTCCTATTAAAATAGTAGGAATAACATAAGGTGTATTAAAATCATTTTAGGAGAGAAAGGTGAGCGATTTTTCCGAGAAAAAAATAAGAGGAATTTCCAGTCTGATAGGCAATACTCCCCTTCTGCAAATTGAGTTTGAGTATAAAGGAAATATAAGAATGCTTTATGCAAAAGCAGAAAATTTGAATATGACAGGAAGTATTAAAGACAGAATGGCTTTTCATATTATCAAAAAAGGGTATGAAAGAGGATTATTAAAACCGGGCGCCAGAATAATTGAAGCAACCAGTGGAAATACCGGAATAGCTTTTTCAGCTATCGGTCGTGCGTTGGGACATCCGGTAACTATTTTTATGCCTGACTGGATGAGCGATGAAAGAAAAAATTTAATTAAGAGTCTGGGAGCCGACATAGTTCTTGTTAGCAAAGAACAAGGCGGTTTTCTGGGAAGTATTGAAATGGCAGAAGAACTTGCTGCTGCTGACGAAAATACATTTCTTCCCCGACAATTTTCAAATCAGGATAATGCACAGGCGCATTTTGATACTACCGGACCTGAAATATGGTGGCAGCTTCAATTCAGAAATTTGATTCCCAATGCTTTTGTTGCCGGAGTTGGAACCGGAGGAACTGTTATGGGAACCGGAGAGTTTTTGCAGACGAAAAATCTTGCTATGAAAATTCATCCGCTGGAACCATCCAATTCCCCAACAATGTCAACCGGCTACAAAGTTGGTAAACACAGAATACAGGGAATTTCAGATGAGTTTATTCCTGAAATTGTTAAGCTGGATAAACTAAACAATATTGTTGCGGTTGACGACGGTGATGCAATAATTATGGCTCAGAAACTTGCTGCCGAACTTGGTTTGGGAGTAGGAATTTCTTCCGGTGCAAACTTTTTGGGCGCATTAAAAATTCAGGAAAAAATTGGTTCGGAAAAATGTGTTGTTACAATTTTCCCCGATGACAACAAAAAATATTTATCAACAGATTTACTCGGAAACGAACCTGTTAAAGAAGGTTTTATGGCTCCCGATGTAAAACTGATTAATGTAAAATCTTTTAAAAGAGTATGCTATACATGCTGTGATCCCGTAGATTGTGTTGAAGCAACTTTTCTGGAAAACAGAGATGAAGTTATTAAACTCCCTTCCTGCGCAAGAAGATCTTAATCTGGCAGGAAAGTCCCCAGGTGCAATTTTAAACTCCGGTTTTGAGTTGCACCTTTCTTTTTTTATTTTTTGAAATGGATGAGATAAAAAAAGTAAAAATAGTTTTTCTGGCTGATTCACATCTTGGATTTGATTACCCTGTTAAACCGCGAATTGAAAGACGCAGAAGAGGTAATGACTTTTTTGATAATTTCAGAAAAGTGCTTGATTATGCTGTTGATACAAAAGCAGATCTTGTTCTGCACGGAGGCGATTTTTTCTTCAGAGCAAAGGTGCCACAAAAAATTGTTGATCTGTCATATTCAATTTTACTCGATTTTGCACCCAATAATATTCCTTTTGTTGTTGTTCCGGGCAATCACGAAAGATCAAAAATGCCGGTCTCAATATTTTTGAATCACCCTAATCTTTTTATTTTTGACGTTCCCAAAACATTTGAATTTAATATAAATGGTGCCCGACTCTCAATTTCCGGCTTCCCTTGCGAACGGAAAGATGTTAAAGGAAAATTTTCAAATCTTATAAAAGAATGCAAGCCGATTGCGGAAAGTGACATTAAACTTTTGCTTGTCCATCAAACATTTGAAGGAAGCAAAGTAATAAATTATACTTTTAAGCATGGAAAAGATATAATTCCGTTTCAGGAAGTACCTGAATTTTTTGATGCGATTTTATCGGGACATATTCACCGGCAGCAGGTTCTTGTAAAAAACTTTACGGCAAAACGAGTTCCGGTTATCTATCCCGGTTCTATAGAGCGCACTTCCTTTCAGGAAAGAACCGAAGATAAAGGCTTTTACGAAATTATTTATACTCAGCGTCCGAACAAACTCTGGAAAATGAAAGAGCTTAATTTTATCAAATTGCCAACCCGGCCAATGGTTGATATAATTCTGGATGATTCGGTAAACCACGAAAATCTGGAAGATGTAATACGAACCGAGACTGCAAAATTTCCAGAAGATGCAATTGTCAGACTAAAAGTAAATAACGAAAATCTGATTCCATATCTAACAGCTGAATTTCTAAAGCAGATCTTTCCTGCAACAATGAATTATGAACTAAGCGGCGTAAAATATTATAAAAAATAATATCTTGATTTTGATAGACGACCGGTCTATATTTTAAACCTTGTTTGAGGAAAATATGGCAAAAACGGAAACTAAAGATAAAATAATTGAAATTGGAGCTGAATTAATCAGAAAAAAAGGCTTCAATAATACAGGAATTCAGGAGATATTAAATCTGGCCGGAGTTCCAAAAGGTTCTTTTTATTTCTATTTCAAAAGCAAAGAAGATTTTGGTGTTGAACTGATAAAAACCTACGGGAATTATTTTATTGCCATGATGCAGAAATATTTTAACGAAGAAAACCTTTCAGGTAAAGAAAAACTGAAAAACTTTTTTGCCAGCCGACTCAATTTTATGCAGGAAGAAGATTTTTCCGGCGGATGCCCTGTCGGGAATTTATCGCAGGAACTGGGCGGAATAAATGAAGTTCTGCGTCTGGAACTAAAAAAAGTATTTAATACAATGACGAACCTTGTTGCCCGCTGTATTTCCGAATCTGTTGAGAGCGGAGAAATTAAATCGGAGAAAGATCCGGGTGAGTTGGCGGCTTTTGTTTTGAACAGCTGGGAAGGCGCGCTGATGCGCGTTAAAGTCGACAAATCGCCATTTGCCCTGGAGCAATTTGAAGAGATTACATTTAATCATTTGTTAAATTAGGGTTTTGTTCGATAATGTTTCATCAAAACCGGAGAGAAAATGACTAACGCATTATTATTTATACCGGATATATCAGGATTTACAAAATTTGTAACTCATACTGCAATTGAGCATAGTCAGATAATAATTGCAAAACTTCTTGAGACAATTATAGAAGAAAACCGACTCGATTTGGAAATTTCTGAAATTGAGGGAGATGCAATTCTTTTTTTCAAAAAAGGAGAAGCTCCCGATTTTGATGAATTACACAATCAGGCTAAAACTATGTTTGAGAAATTCCACGAGTTTTTGACTGAAATGGATAAGAAAAATAAAGATGAAAAACTTTGCGAATGTGAAGCTTGTACATCGGTTCACGATTTGTCATTAAAATTTGTTGCGCATTACGGTACATTGCAGGAAGTAAAGATTTCCAGCTTTAAAAAATTGATGGGCCCTTCTGTTATTCTGGCTCACAGATTGTTAAAAAACAATGTGCCTTCAAAAGAATATCTTCTTATGACTGACGAATATCTTTCTCAGCAAAAACAGAATCCGCTTAAAGAAGAAAACCTGAAACTGCTTACCAAAATTACAGATGAATATGACGAGTTTGGTGAAGTGGAATCGAAATATATAAATTTTAAAGAGCTGCCAAGAGCATAATTATATCAGTATGACTGACCTTGCCAGAGAAATGATACAGAATTAATTTAAAGACGGAAATTTTCCCGTCTTTATTTATTAGTAATTTGTTTTCTTTTCAAAATAATTCCGGTAAAATGGATGGCTCCTGAAATAAACAATCCTACCAGCATCGGTTCTATAGTTAGCAATATTTCATTTGTAAACTGATCTTTAATTATAAACCAGAGGGTTCCAGCTGAAACACCTGCAATTACTTCGGCAATTGCAAATTTGGGTAGAGTTTCCAGTTTTGGAAAATAGGAACCAAAGACAAGCAATATTAAAGGAGGAATACAAATTGACCCAATTGTGTACCAGATTGCAATTACGGAATCGAAATAGAGAGAGATAATTCCGGCTGTTACAACTGTAATTAACAGACCCATTTTTGTTTTTTTTACATCACTCTTTTTAACCGATTTCAACAAATCTTTTCCAATTGTAACTGAGCTTAAAAAGAGAAAACTGTTAAGAGTTGAAAAAATTGTTGAGAAAAGCGCTATGTAAAATAATCCTTTTACACCTGCAGGTAAAAGTTTTTCGGCAAGTAACGGGTAAGCATTTACCGGTGTTTCAATTGACGGAATTGCGGCACGTGCAAACAAGCCTGTGGATGTTGTAAGAAAATCGAACAACGCCCAGAAAAATATTGATATCAAAATACCATATTTTGCAACTTTTGCATTTTTTGCCGAGTAACAGCGCTGATGAAATCCGGGATCTGCGAAAGTCCAGAGAGCAATAAGGAACCAGACAAGCATAAAAGCTGGTGATGTTCCTCCTGTTGGATCGAGGTGTGTTTCCGGCAGATTATTTTCAAGATATTCCAATCCGCCCAGATTAAAATATGCAAACACAACAATTGCAATAAATCCGGCAAACATAAAGAAAAACTCAATTGCATCTGTGTAAAGATCGGCTTTAAATCCGCCTTTATAAAGGTAGATAAATGAGATAAAAGAGATGAACAATATTGCATAAAATATATGTACATCAATAATCAGCGCAATTATATTGGCAGCCATAAGTAAATATGGAGCCGGTGAAACAAGCAGTAAAATAAGGAGCGAGGCAAGCTTTCCGGTTTTTTCTCCGTAAGTCTGCGTCAATTTTTCAGGAATTGTATAAAGTTGTGCTTTTCTGATTTTTCCTGCCATTAAAAAAGCAAAAACAGCAGCAAAGATATAATATGGAAATCCCTGGGTGAACCAGCTTGCAATTCCGTAGCTGTAAGTAAATTCTCCAACTCCTAAAATTCCGCCATACCAGGTTGAAACATTTGTAAGTACAAAAAGGAACAGACCAACATTTCTTCCCGAGAGAAGATAATCATCTGTCTTGCCGCTTTGTTTTTTCCCGGCAAAGTAACTTGTAAGGTAGATGATCCCGAAAAAGAGAAGGATAAATATATAATCTATGGATTCTAAATTCATAAGTTAAAAATAACCAAAATTGATTATGTAAAAAAGGCTGTATCAAATTATACAGCCTTGTAAAAACTTATAAACCGATTTGAATTCCGGCAAGAAAATGCCTTTCCGCTGCCGGGAAAAATTCTTTACCAACAGCGTTAGTAGCATAAAGTTTATCAAATAAATTATTCACCTGAATAAAAACTTTGAAATTTTGCAGATTTGCAACGTTTCTTGCTTCGTAGGATAAAATAAGGTTTGTTGCAAAGTAAGCATCCACTTTGTTATCAGTATAATCAACAATTCCCGGATATTTACTGATATAATCTGCAAGATTTTCACCATAGTTATCTGAGTAAAAATCGCCGACATATTTACCAATAAATGTTGATGAAAATCCACGGTAGTTAAATTTTACAATTCCGTTAAAAACTATTTCAGGAAATCCGCTTATCTGGTTGTCATCTAATGAAACTTCTGTTGTTTTGCTGTTAACTTTAACAAATGTTTTTCCATCCAGAATTTTGTTGTTGCTGTATGTTCCGTTTAAGATAAACTCAAGATTTTTTGATACTTTAACAGCTCCTGAAAGCTCAATTCCGGAGTGAACAGTTTTTTCCATATTACCTGTAACTGGCTGACCAAATCTGTCGAGCTGACCCTTTTTAACAATTTCGTCATTAAACAGCATGTAAAAAAGATTAACACTGAAACTTAAGTTTTTCTGACTGTAACTATATCCGGCATCAAAGCTGTTCATTGTTTCAGGTTTTACAAGCGGGCTGTTCCAATCGTAATTTCCGTTTTTATCTTTTTCAAACTGCGGAGTTGCACCGCCGCTTGATTCGGCAGCGTCGTAATAATTTTTTAATCTTGGTTCTCTGTTAACACGGGCAAATGCAAAGTAAGCACTGCTCTTTTTGTTAAATTTATAATTTAACCCGATTCTCGGATTAAAGAAGAAATCATCAATTTCAAATTCATTATCGAGATATTTTTCATTCTCAATTCTGTATTTGTGATAAGCAAACTGAGCTTCAAGAAGAATGTTAAATTTGTCGGTCAGATTGTAATTTTCATTTACAAAGAAATTCAAAATATCCTTACCGCCTTCGTAGTAATAATATCTGAAATCTTTTGTTATTTCGGATGGGAGATTTGCACCGTAATTTATTCCGCCCCAGTGAACTGATTTATGCAGACGAATTTCTGCTCCGGCAATAAGTTCACCATTTTTATGTTTGTAGCTCATACGCGGAATCCATCCCCACTGGTTATTTTCAACCATAGCGCGAATTAAAACATTTTTAGGATTTCCATCGAGATTAAAACCATTTTCTTTTGTCAGACGAAGATAACTTGAATCTGCCCAGCTTCCGTCATAATCGAAATAACCATTTCCAAGAACCAGAAAGAGAGCTGAGTTTAATGTAAGATTTTTGTTAACTCTGTATTCGTTAAGAAGTTCAAAATGTGGCTGTGAAAAACTTTCAACTTCATCGGTTCTTCTGTCGGTTTTCACAAGTGTGCCGTCGTAAATTCCCCACCAGTTGTAGTTATCGCGGCGACGTTCTTTATCTTTTACAAAACTTTTCGGAACGCCTGTGTATGTGAGTCCGTCGGAAATTGGACCGCCGTAAACATTAATCTGAGTGGTCAGATTTTTATCATATCTTGCAGCTGAAACATAAAAAGATTTAAAATCTACCCAGTTTTGCTGTTTGTAACCTGTGCTCATTGTATGAGAAAGTTTTACATAAACAGAATATTTATTGTCAATCAATCCGCTTCCCAGTTCAGCAATATATTTTCTGGTGTTGTATGAACCGTAGTAAGCTCCGAAATCCATTCTTGGTTTATCGGAAAATGGTGAAGTTATTATGTTGATGGAACCTCCCACTGCGGGATAACCTGTAACGCCCGAACCGGCTCCGCGCTGTACCTGAATCATTCCGGCAGTTGAAAGAAGATCTGTAAGATTATGCCAGTAAATATTGTGATCTTCGGGGTCGTTTTGCGGAATACCATTTATTGATGCAGAAATTCTTCTTTGATCGAATCCGCGAATGGTAAGATAGTTATACCCTATTCCGGCTCCTCCTTCGCTGTAAAAAGTTGATGAAGGAAGTGTGCTAAGGAAAACAGGAACATCCTGAATTGTGTAAGTATCTTCAATCTCTTTTCTGTTTATCTGATCAAAAGCTGCCGGAGTCTGGTTTCTTTTTCCTAAAGCTGCTTCAACAAAAACTGACTGACTGGAAAGTACTTTTTCCTTTAAAGTAAAAACTGTTTCGCTTTTGTTTTTAAATTCAGATAAATCAACAATTTGTTTTTTAAAGGCTATATGACTTAAAACAAGTTTAGCATTATATGATTTTATTGTAATACTGAAAAAACCGTTACGGTCACTTGCGGTTCCATTTGAGGTTTTTTCGATAAAGATATTTACACCCGGCACAGGATCACCTGAAGAATTGATTACCTGCCCCTTAAAATTTATTTGTGCAAAAATTGATGAAACGAAAAAAAGTAGAATAATGAGGTTTTTCATTAATCCCTCCTTACATATTATAAAAAATGCCGCTGAACAGAAAAACGACAAGAGGAATTAATATCTTTCCGTTTTCCTCCGCCGGTATTATCCGGATCAGGTTCAAGGGTAATTTCTCAGTCCCGGTTTTTCGGAACACCCCTAACGGCAACTATTTTCAATACTCAAAAATAATACTTTGGGTCTTCTTTGTAAAGAAGAAAGTGAAATGGTAGTCGACTACCCGGGGTAAATATACAAAAATTAAATTCCCATTAATACTTCATATATTATTGCTGCGGCAAGTTTGGCGGTTCTGTCATCGGCATCAAAGTGCGGATTTAGTTCGGCAAGATCAAAGCCAATTACTTTTTTTGAAGAGAGCAGCAAGTCGAGAACCTCAAATGCAATATCAGGTTGGATACCGTTTATTGCAAGCGCGCTCACACCTGGTGCTACAGAAGATGCAAAAACATCCATACAAATTGTTGTGTAAATAAAATCAACTTTATCTATGAAGTTTTTAACTCGTGATAAAATGTTGTCCCGGTCGAAAATTTTTGTGTGCCTGGCAAAAATATATTCTGTATCAAGACTCTCAGCTGTTTTGAAAAGTTTTCTTGAGTTATTTGCCTGTTGCAGACCTAAAACGAAATAGTTGAAATCGGTAAGATTATTTTTACACAAATCGGCAATTTGCAAAAATCCGGTTCCGCTTGTTATTCCGTATCGGTAATCGCGGAGATCAAAATGTGCATCAAAGTTAAAAATGCCAATGCGAGGTGTATTGTGTTTGGAAAGTAGAAATTTTAAGAGTCCCCGGAAGTGACCGAATGCAAGTTCGTGGCCACCACCGAGGATGATTGGGAAATACCCGCTGTTCAGTATGGTGTTAACTGAAGCGGTTAATGCTTTTTGAGTTTTTTCAAGATTTCTATTTTCGCAGGTAAGCACACCTGCATCAATAATTTTTTTTTCATTTTCAAAATGTACGGCAAAAGAGGAAATCGATTTTCTCAGAACCGTCGGCCCCTGGGCAGCACCAGTTCTCCCATTATTTCTTCTGACGCCTTCATCAACATCAAAGCTTAGAAAAGCTATGCCTCTCTGGTTTTCTTCCAGTTGGGGCAGTTGTTCATTTTCAAGATCAACAAATTCAACTACCTGATGAATCTGCAATGTATCTTTTGTTATATCATTTTCGGCTCTTCCCGGCCATAAATTATGTGATGCTTTCTGATACATTTTGAACTAGTAAATTGAGTAAATGTTACCGAATTCACCTTTAAGATCTATGTTATTTTCTGTTGCTGTTTCATTAACAGCATTAACAAGAACATTGCTTGCAATTATTTGTCTGGCTATTTCAATATCATCACCAAATACTCTGTCAACTTCGGCAAAAGCAATTTTTTCTCTTACTATTGAGTAACAGGTTTCAAGCAGTGCACTTGATTTCTTAGGTCGTCTGAAATCAAAAGCCTGTGCAGCACACATTAATTCTATAGCAAATATTTTTTCAATATTTGTTAATACCTGGTTTACTCTTCTGCCGCTGATTGATCCCATTGAAACATGATCTTCTTGTCCGAGCGAAGTAGGAACGCTGTCGGCACTTGGCGGGAAGCAGAGTGATTTATTTTCAGTAACAAGAGCAGCGGTGGTGTATTGAGGAATCATAAATCCTGAGTTAATACCTGTATTTTCCAAAAGTAAAACAGGAAGTCCCTCGTAACCACCTTCAAGCATAAGATAACATCTTCTGTCTGAGATATTTCCAATTTCTGCAGAAGCAAGTGTTGCGTAATCAAGAGGAAGAGCCATTGGCTGACCGTGGAAATTACCGCCGCTGATTGTATTTTCTTCATCCAAAACAATCGGGTTATCTGTTACTGCGTTTAACTCAACATTTAATGAATCGCGAAGATGTGCCCAGGCATTACGTGATGCACCGTGAACCTGCGGCATACAGCGAAGTGAATATGGGTCTTGTACTCTTGTACAATCTGTGTGTGATTCAACCATTTCAGAATTGGCAAGCAGAGTACGTAATCTGTGAGCAACGTATTGCGTTCCTTTGTAAGGTCTGATTTTGTGAAGATCTGCAAGGAAAGGACGCTTGGAACCAAGTAACCCTTCAAGTGACATAGCACCAACAATATCAGCAGTGTCAAGCATATTACCTAATCTTTCAACTGCTTTAACTGCGTGAGCCGCAATAAACTGAGTTCCGTTGATTAGTGCAAGACCTTCTTTCGGACCCAAATTAATTGGTTCCAAACCTTCTTTTTTGAACAGTTCGGCAGTTTCAATTACTTTACCTTTGTAGTTTACTAATCCTAAACCAATTAAAGGAAGGAAAAGATGTGAAAGAGGCGCAAGATCACCGGAAGCACCAACCGAGCCCTGTTCGGGAACAACAGGGATTGCATCGTTATTGATGTGCCAGTTAATTCTTTCAAGAGTTTCAATAGCTACACCTGAGTAACCCTGAGAAAGTGCCTGCATTTTAAGAATAAGCATAATTTTTGCAATTTCGGTATCTATTGGATTACCAACACCAACACTGTGACTTTTCAAAATATTGTATTGCAGAGTTTTAGTATCTTCAGGTGAAATAATTTTATTACACAAAGAGCCAAAGCCGGTATTAACACCGTAAACTATTTTTTTCTTTTCAACAATGTTTTGTACAGCTTTCCAGTTTGCCAGAACTCGTTCTCTGGAATTTTCTCCTAGTCCGGCTTTAACTTTTCCGTGCGCTATATCCAGCACCAATCCGGTACTTAATGTATTTTCTCCGTACTTAAATATTTTGTTACTCATTTTAAGCCTCTATATTTAATTTTAACTCAATTCCATTTTGCGCTATTTTGTTTTGAACCGGTTCAAACCCGGCTTTTCTATATAAACTGATATAATTTTCCTGCATTTCGGTTAAGGAAACGGAAATTTTGTTCATTTTAAGATTTTTAACTTTTTTAAGCACATCTTTTAACAGCTTTATGCCGATGTTTCTCCATTCCCAGTTCTCGTCAATTCCCAAATAGGAAATTTCAGCTTCTTTTTTTGAAAATGTTCTGATAACACAAACAGCAACAATTTCTTCTCTTACTTTTACCAGACGAATAATTCCGCCGTTTTTAATAAATGTATCAAGCGGATCGTTTAGCAAATCAACATTTATTCGGTCGTTCTGGTAATTACTGATTAGCCAGTTGAGCATAAGTTTTTTGTACTGCGCTTTATATTTAACTTCGTAATCAATTATTTCCAGTCCGTCGGTTGAGAATTTTTCCATATCTTCAACAACTCTGTCGAGCAGACTCCTTTCCTCGAGTCTGTCTTCAATTTCGTTTAGTCCGTCAAGCATATTAGCACTGTACTTTCCTTCGCTGATCAGCTCTTCCATACTGCGTTTCAGCGACTGCCATACCGGAACCAGCTTTTCCGTAATGTTTAACCCTTCTTCTGTAAAAGTTACCATAATCTTTCTTTTATCATCGGTATCTTTTATAAACTCGAGGTAGTTTTTCTTTTTAAGAGAATTTACCAGCTGACTCACAGCCGAGTGGGTAATTTTCAGTTCGTTGGCTATTTCCGTCATTGTAAGTGTTCCCTTTTCATTCAAAAGGTAAAAAACAGGAAACCACCCCGGTTCAAATGTAAGATTAAGCGATTTATACAGTTTTGAAACATCTTGTAAAAATCTGTCACTCAGTCTTTTGAGTCTGGTTCCGAAAATTAAAGCTCCGGTTTGCTTGTAAAAACTCATTTAGTTGCCTTTTTATAAGTGCTAATATAAGTACTTGTCAAGTATACATTTTTACAAATTTAAAAGCAAGAAATCAGCCATTTAATTTAAAATAGCTGTTTTAGCGAGCGGAGGCTGAAGAATTTATGATAAACTAATTATTTCGGACTATGTGTCGATAATTAAACTCATAATAATTAGAGGTATAAAAATGAATGATACTATTCTGGAATTGAGAAAGTTTATAGCTCCGGAATTTGTTTTTGGAATAGATGCACTTGATTTAACCGGGCAATATGCAAGAAATTACGGGGGTAAAAAAGCCCTTGTTGTTACAGATTCGGGCGTTGCAGAGGCTGGTTGGACAAAAAAAGTTGTTGAGAGTCTTATTGAAAAAAACATCAAAGTTGAAATATATTCCAAAGTGTCGCAAAATCCTCGTGAAGATGAAGTTATGGAAGGGGCTGAATTATACAGAACTTCGGGCTGTAATTTAATTGTTGCGGTGGGCGGCGGAAGTCCTATAGATTGTGCAAAAGGAATCGGAATTGTGGTTGCAAACAGCAGACATATACTGGAGTTTGAAGGTGTTGATCAGATAAACAATCCTATTCCGCCATTAATTTGTGTCCCGACAACAGGCGGAACCTCAGCGGATGTTTCGCAATTTTCCATTATCACGGATCAAAAGGAAAAAGTAAAAATATCTATTGTGAGCAAGGCAATCATTCCCGACATATCTTTAATTGATCCTCAAACTTTATTAACTATGGATAATTATCTTACCGCCTGCACCGGAATTGATGCAATGGTTCACGCCTTTGAGGCTTATGTTTCAAATGCCAGTTCTGCTATGACAGATATGCACGCACTTAAAGCAATTGAGATATTAGCTAAATATTTAATTCCTTCTCTTCAGGAACCAAATAATCTCGAGTATAGAAGTCAGGTTATGTTTGCCAGTCTTGAGGCCGGACTCGCATTTTCAAACGCTTCTCTCGGAGTTGTGCATTCAATGGCGCATAGTTTGGGCGGACTCCTTGATTTACCTCACGGAGAATGCAACGCTCTCTTATTTAATCATGTAATAAATTACAATTTTAGTGAAGCAGAGGAAAAATATGTTAATCTTGCCAGAATTTTTAACATAGATTTTACTAAAATGACAGCTCCTGAAAAAAAATCTGCTTTGTTCAATTTAATTCAGAGTTTCAGAGAAAAAGCAGGAATTACCGATTCACTTAACACCAGAGGGGTAAAAACAGGCGACATCCCGCCACTTGCAAAAAAAGCATTAGCAGATGTTTGTTCGGTGACAAATCCTCGTCGCCCTGTTCAGAGAGATATTGAGGTAATTTATGAAGAAGCACTCTGATACTGAATCCTGGGAAATACAGAGAAAAAAAATTATCGGACTCGGAGAAAAGTCGGGCAGAAAAAGTTATTATCCCGAGCTCCAGAATAAAATGTCCGATCTGGAAAAATTCAGTATCCTTTTTAACAAAATCTCCGACGGTGTTTTTCTTGTTAAGCTCCCTTCTCTGGTTATTGAAGATGCAAACAAATCTGGCTGCAGAATGCTTAACAGTCCTATTGAAGATCTTATCGGCTCCAAGTTTTATAATTTTCTTGATTCAGATATAAAATACAGATTAAAAGAACTTGCCGCTTCTGAAAGTTATAAAGTTTCGCCTCATAATTTTTCAGTTGAAACAATTGTTTATCCGAGCAGTAATAATTTTGTTCCGGTTGAAATGTCGATTGATATTAAAGAACAGGATGATGAATATTTTGCGCTGATTCTGGTTAAAAATATTACAGAAAAAAAACTAACCGAAAAAAATCTGTGGGTGGAGAAAAAGTTTAAAAACCTCATAATTGAAAATGCTGGTTATGCTATTATTGCCACAGATTCAAAAGGGTTAATCACATTATTTAATAAAGCCGCTGAAACTTTGCTGGGATATAATGCCGAAGAACTGATCGGGAAATTAACGCCTCTTGTTTTTCACGATATAGATGAAGTGATGTACAGAGCAATTGAATTTTCTAATAGTCTCGACAGAAAAGTAACAATTGGTTTTGAGGTGTTTGTTGTTAAGACAAATATGAATTTGCCCAATGAACATGAGTGGACTTTTATAACAAAAGATAAAAGAAAGAAAAGAGTTTTGCTGAATGTTACTCCGGTTGTAGATCAGGAAAATAATATTACCGGATATATTTTTCAGGCAATGGATTTAACTCAGCTAAAGGAAGCGGAAAAAGATCTCCAGACAATAGCTTCACACGTTTCGCATCAGACGGGCATTCGGTTTTTTAATTCAATGGCAGAATATCTGGGAAATCTTATGGATGTTGATTTTGTGGTTATTTCCAGATTTGCTCAAGAAAAAGCAAAAATGTATACTCTTTCAGTCTGGAATAACAATCGCTTTCTGAAAAATTATTCATACGACATTAAAGGAACTCCTTGTCAGAGAGTTATTACAACGCGACAAGAATATTTTTCCAACGATATCCAGAGTGAGTTTCCTGAAAATGAATCTTTTCGAAAGAGAAATATTAACAGTTATTTAAGCGTGCCTCTGTTTAATTCTGAAAAGGAATTAATCGGCATAATTATGCTTCTTAACACAAAAAAAATTATCGATTCCAGAAGATCTTCTTCCATTATTCAGATTTTTGCATCCAGGTCCTCTTCCGAGCTGGAAAGAATAATGGCTGAAAGTGATCTGATAAAAGCAAAAGAGGAAGCCGAAATTGCCGACAGGTTAAAGTCGGAATTCCTTGCACAGATGTCGCACGAAATAAGAACGCCAATTAATTCGATATTAAACTTTACGGGTCTGATTAAAGAAGAAGTTTACGGAACTTCTTCCGAAGATGTGCAGACCAGCTTTAACATTATTGATAATTCAGGTAAAAGATTAATCAAAACAATTGATTCAATTTTGCAGATGGCGCAGATACAAATCAACTCGCTGGAAGTTTTTCCAAAAATAATTGATTTGAATGAAATTCTTGAAAAACTTTATCAGGAAAACAAACCGGAAGCACTGAACAAAAATCTGGAATTAATTTTATTGCTTAATGCAAAAAACTCTCTTATTCACGCAGATGAACATACTGTTACTCAATTATTTGAAAACCTTATTAATAATGCCATCAAATATACTGAGCAGGGATCGGTAAAAGTTATAACAAAAAATAATGGCGAAAGTTTAATCATTGATATTATTGATACGGGAATTGGGATTTCGGAAGAATATAAAGATAAACTTTTTAGCGCATTTACACAGGAAGAGCAAGGTTATACCAGAAAATTTGAGGGTAACGGACTCGGGCTTGCTCTTGTTAACACATATTGCAAAGTAAACGGC
>JBGRQB010000028.1:0-32170 GCA_041725875.1 Rhodothermaceae bacterium | reverse complement strand
GAAAAAGCTAAAGAGGCGACCACAAGAGCTGAAGCCGCCGAGAGAAGATCGCATTTGCTTGATAGCAAAGTTTCAAAACTCCTTGAAGAGATTAATCAACAGAAGAGTTACGCCAAGAAAATATTTGTGTTGAAGAATGAATTAGAACACCTGTCCTTAGACTATTAAAGTTTTCACAATGAACAAACTAAACCAGCGCGCTATGATATTGTCTTTGAACACTACATGGAAATATATTAACAAAATAAATAATGCAATTCTAAATGGTTCGGCATAATAGAGAGGTATACCTGAAAGATGCGAAAGCGCAGGGGCAAGAGCAATAATTGCAAATGCAAGAATATCAATTCCGAGAGAAGTAAAAAGAGTTTTATTTTTACCAAATACCAATTCCATTTTAACCTCTGCTTTTATGCAAACTTAATTAAAACCGACAGAAATTTCTGTCGGTTCCAAAATTTATTTTTTGAGATTGTTAAATAATCTGATCTCTTTTTTATTTACATTTTTTGATGAAATTATGTTTTCAACTTTTCTAAAATCATTATTCCACAATAAAATATTTTTGCTTTTGTTTCCTTTTACAGTCACAATATTGCTAATTGATTCAGATGATAAAAACCCGCTTACAGAAACATTTTCAGAATTCTCAAATCTGAAAACCTCTTTAGTTTTTTTATCAGATTTTGCTGAGGAGTTGATAATTCTGATATCTTTTACATCATCAAAAACAAAAGCCGGACGCACATCTTTTTCTTTATATTTCACAGAAACATTGTCAAATGTGATTCCGTTTACGTGTCTGACAAAAAACCCGTAAGAGTTCAAATCACCAAATTTAGTTGATTCGGGATAATGTTTTTCCAGTTCTTCAATCTCTTTTGCAGCATCTTCTGCGGTTCCACCACCCGGATATTCAATTGAAATATTTCTCAAAGTAACATTTTCAATATTGTGTCCCGGAATTCCGGTTATTGAACTGCCAACTTTAGAACCAATGTTTGATGCAATAACATTACTTATTTTCACATCTCTAAAAATACCAATACCCGGCTGTTCTGCATTCGGAGTATGTTTTCGTCCACGGTTTCCGAGTCGCATATAAATCGGCACTTTTGGTCCGTCAATTCTGATATCTGAAATAATTATTCCTTCAACAATTCCGCCGTCAACCATTCCAAGAGTAATTCCGCTAATTCCGTTATTCACGCCGTAAATGTGAGTCGGGTGCTCAGATGGCTTAATTACAATATTCGAGATAGTAATATTTCTGAACCCGCCTGTTGATTCGGTTCCAAACTTTATTGCGTTGCAATGACTGCTAAAAACACAATTTGTGATTGTAACATTTTCCGTAATTCGATCCGAAGTACTTTTTAAAGTAAGTGCATCATCGTCGGAATCACCAATACAATCAGACATAACAACATTTTTACATCCGTCAATATCAATCATATCATTGTTTTTATTTGAATGATTATAGACTTTTATTCCGTGAATAAAAAGACTTTCACAGGCAAGATATTGCTGCATCCACATTGCAGAGTTTCTGAGCGTAACGCCTTCTACTTTTACATTTTTACATTCCACAAACCGAATAATAAACGGACGATTCATATAACGTTCAGGTTTCTTTTTTGTTGTGATTTTGTAGGAAGCTCCCTGTCCGTCAATAGCACCTTCACCTCGTATTGAAATATTTTCAACTCTTTCAGCGTAAAACATTGAGTGCTTCAAAAAATAATCATTATAAGATTTTAGCTTTGGAACACGTTCTTCATAATCTTTTATGTTTGTACTTCCCCAAAGAGTTGCGCCGCGCTGAATATAAATATCAACATTGCTTTTTAAATCAACAGAACCAATCAGATAATCACCTGAAGGGAAAAGAACCGTTCCGCCATTTTCAGCACATTTGGAAACAGCTTTTCTGACAGCTTCAGTGTCAAGAGTTTTTCCGTCACCAACAGCTCCAAAATCTTTAACATTGAAGATATTATTTGTTTGTGCGAATAAAACCTGACCTGCAATTAAAAGTATCAATAATATATAAATGTTTTGTTTTTTCATTTTATTCCACCTTAAAGTGAATTACAAATTTTAGCGTCCCATCCATCCGCCGTCGACGGTAAGAACGGTTCCGTTAACATAACTTGAAGCATCAGAACAAAGATAAACAATAGCACCTTTGAAATCTTCCGGTTCTCCCCATCTGTCGGCAGGAATTCTCTCCAAAATCTGATTGTATCTTGTTTTATCTTCCTGCAGAGCCTGAGTGTTGTCTGTCTTGATATAACCGGGAGCAATTGCATTTACATTAACACCTTTACCAGCCCATTCATTTGCAAATGACATGGTAATTTGTTTAATAGCGCCTTTACTGGCAGCATAACCGGGAACAGTAATTCCACCTGAAAAAGAGAGCAATGAAGCAGTAAAAACCACTTTGCCGCTTCCCTGTTCGAGCATCATTTTACCAATTTCTCTTGTGATAATAAATTGCGAGTTCAAATTAACTTCCATCACTTTATCCCAATATTCATCAGGGTGCTCAGCGATTGGCTTTCTTAAAATAGTTCCGGCGTTGTTTACAAGGATATCTATTTTTTCAAAATCATTTTTTACTTTAGAAATAAAATTGTAAAGATCTTCTCTGTCTGAAAAATCACATTGATACGAAGTGAAGTTTCTTCCCAAAGCTTTTACTTCTTTTTCAACTTCGCTCTCTTTTTCCAAAGTAGCGCTTACACCTATAATATCAGCGCCAGCTTCGGCAAGAGCAACAGCCAAAGCTTTACCGATGCCTCGTTTGCAACCGGTAACCAGTGCTGTTTTGCCGTCTAATTTAAATTTATCTAAAATCATAAAATCTCCTGTGTTAACCTATTTCAAATCTGTCATCTTAATAAAATCCATATCATCAAAATCCTGATTTTCTCCACCCATAGCCCAGATAAATGAGTAATTTCTTGTTCCGGCTCCTGAGTGTAATGACCAGCTTGTTGATAAAACAGCTTGTTCATTTCTAACCATAATGTGACGAGTCTCTTCAGCTGAACCACTTAAATGAACAACAAGTGCATCTTTAGGAAGATTAAAATACATATACACTTCAGATCTTCTTTGATGAGTATGAGCCGGCATTGTATTCCAAACACTTCCTTCTTCAAGTTCTGTCAGACCCATAACAAGCTGACAAGATTTAATTCCGTCAGGGAAAATATATTTGTAAATGGTTCTTGCGTTTGAATCTTTCAGACTGCCAAGTTTTACCGGAGTTGCATCACTGAATTTTGCGTGAGTTGTAGGATACTCTGTGTGTGCAGGATAACTTACAAAATAAAATTTTGCCGGAGTTTTTGCACTCGCACTTTTGAAAGAAACATTTTTGGAACCTTTACCAATGTAGAGGGCATCTTTGTGTTCCATTTTATATTCTTTTTTATCAACAGTTACAGTTCCTTTTCCGCCAATATTTATTACCCCGATTTCTCTTCTTTCAGCAAAATATTTTGCAGCCATCTCTTTTTTGGAAGCAGTTAACTTTAGAACTTTTCCTGAAGGAACCGCAGAGCCGGTGATTGATCTGTCGATATCAGAATAAACCATAGGAATTTTATTTTTAGCAAACAGATCTTCCATTAAAAAAGCTTTTCTCAATTCATCTGTTGACATTCCTTTAAATCCGTTCTGATCCGGTGAATATCTTACGTCCATTTTATCTCCTGTTTATCTTTTTTCCAATTTTATTGTTACAAGTTTTTGCGAAGGAATATCTAATTCAAAGGCAGTACCAGCTTTTGTAACTTTAACTTCTTTTCTCTTCGCTGTTTCATTCTCAATATTTAATATCAGTTCATAATCGCCTTTGTTTAACTGCCAGAATTTTGCAGTAATTTTCTGACTCTCATTGTGATGATTAAAAACATCTACAACGATTATTTCATCAGAAGATTTTTTAACAAAAGCTGTAAATTCTCGATTTGTATTTTCCCAGGTTACAGCATAGTATGGAGAACTTCCTTCAGGAGTTCCGTCACCAACAAGCATTGCTTTAAGATGATTTGCTCCTTCTGTTCTTACTCTGTCAGTATGCTGCACAAGATTTGTTCTTAAAGGAGTGTTATATCTTACCTCTTCAAGAAGTTTTTCCAATCCGCTTTCAACAAATTTCACATCACCTGAAATTTTATATTTTGTGTAATCATTTCCATACTGTAACAACAAATCGTCATATTCATCAGTATCAGCATAACCGCGCCATTTTTCTGCTATTTCCCAAAAACGCGTATTTTTAACAAGATGTTTAACAGCCCATTCTTTACTTCCTTCAGTGAGTGTTTTACTGTTTTTAACTTCATCTATGTTATCTTCTATTAATTCAAGCTGTAATTCAAAAGGTAACAATAGACTATCATTTTTTGTAAGCGAATATGTAAAAATAATGTTATCTAAAATTTTACTTCCGGTATCATATTTCCAGTCAAAATATCTCCAAAGCATATTTGCTTTGTACCAGGTCTTTTCATCACCGTTAATTTTACCGTCAGTACCTCTTACAGAACTCGGCAGCACTCCAATTGGTTTTCCCTTTTCGGTTTTAAGAGCCGTGTGAACCCAACCCATTGACCATTCTTCAAGAAGCTTAACAAACTTCGGATTACGCGTATACCAGGCAAGGTAACGTAAAGGTTTCACTGCACGGGCGTTATAATCGACATCTCTGTTTCTTGGCGGACGTTCATCAACTTCAGTTGAACTATACCAGGCAGAGCGCACAAAACGATCGCCGTTTGATTTTTTTATAGTCCATAAATTTTCAAAATATTCTGCTGTATATAACAATCTTTTATAATATGTTGAATCTGTATCAAGGAACAGCAATTCAGGTGTTGAATCGGAAATATATTCAGATGCGTGTTCAACATCTAGTGGACGCTTGGAATATCCTTTATAAATTTTCGGGTCATTCCAAACTGCTTCAGCAAGTTTTTTCCATCCCTTAATTGCAGTCTTGTTGCCGGTAAGTAAAAATGGAGACCACCAGCGAAGAAGCTCAACATCATCCCCTATTTTTCCTCCCCACTCACCATTTGGTGCTTGTCGGTCATTTACCCAAAAATCAACTTCGGCGGATAATCTCCCGATTGCTTCTCTTTGTAGTCGTGACCATCTTGGAGCGTTTTCTGAATAAACAAGATTATCAAAAGGATC
This sequence comes from Rhodothermaceae bacterium, assembly GCA_041725875.1. Lineage (GTDB taxonomy): Bacteria > Bacteroidota > Ignavibacteria > Ignavibacteriales > Melioribacteraceae > JBGRQB01. Next base: position 26,956 of record JBGRQB010000028.1, on the reverse strand, counting down.
TTTTATATCAACTTTTTCTCCATTGAACATTCTGAGAGTTATATCATCAGGATATTTCTGAAACAACTTCCACCAATTAGAATGAGCTACCTGTTCGGCGTGACTCCCGCCACGTTCGAGATTAAGATCAAAACTCAATTTGCCGCGCAAGTATAGCGCTCTTTCTTTTAGAGCGTAATTTGTAATATCAAAATTTTCAAGTTGAGTATTAAGCAGACAAATTGCCTGATGTAGTCTGTCAAAAATTGATGCAGCGGAAATATATCTTTCCCATTCCCAACCCATCATATCTATTAATCTTTCAGCTTCAAATAAAAAATCAACCTGCTGTTTCCAGTATTGCAAATATGAATTTTCCGATTCCTGTGCAACAAGGTTTTCCAGTTTTCTTTTCAAATTATACAAATTAACTTTGGATCTGTATTTTCCCGCTTCTTTTATAATTTTATCAAGAAGTGCATATTTTTTACCAGCCTCATTTTCAACAGGAATAAAAGAAACACCCATAATTCTTACAGAATCATTTTTATTTGCAATTCTGAAATCAAAGGTATTTTCATCTGTTGTAATTTTAGTGTGATAAACTCTGTACATTGTAGCAATTTTTGTTCTACCTTCTGCACTTTCGTTAAACTTATAAAAATCTGTTTGTTGCTCTTTCCCGTTAATAGTCAGATTGGCAGTGCAGTTATCTTCAAATCCCATTTCCATCCAGAATGTAAAATACCATTCACCTTTCGGGATATCGATTTTGAATTCTATATCCTTGCCTAAAAGACCATCTTTGGTCATTTTATTTCTCAACGTGGAATTACTCAAATCAGTTCTTTCATAAGAACCAACCGGAGCCTTTATCCAGCCAAAACCTTTTTGGGAATTATAAATATCAGTTTTACTTAACCCGATAAAATTCTCTTTAACCGATGATTTTTCTTTTCCAAAATCTATCAGATAAGTTTTTCTTTCAAGTTTTGTATTGCCTGCAAAAAGAGTTTGCACAAACAATACTGCCAGTATTAATAATATATTCTTTTTCATAATCTCTTCTTATAAAAGTGATGCGGAATCTGTATCAATATATAATTTAGCTTGCTTATGTGTACGTAAAATTGTTGCGGGACATTTAGTTGAAATTTCTCCTTTCAGAGTATTTTTCACTGCAACTGCTTTTGTAATTCCCGGAACGCAAACCGATAAATAATCGGCTGACATTAAAGCCGGAACTGTTAGTGTAAAAGCTGTTTTTGGTACATCTTCAAATTTAGGAAAACATCCGTCATTAACCTGTTGAACTCTGCAAGGCTCGTCAAGTTCAACAACTTTAACAAATTTTTCATCTTCAAAATCTGCAACAGGTGGATCATTAAAGGCTATATGTCCATTTTCACCAATTCCCATAAACACTATATCTATTGGCGCTTCTTTTAACAAAGCAGCATATCTTTCACATTCTTCTTCAGGGTTGTTAGAAGGATCGATATAATTAATGTTGCTGAAATCAACTTTATCAAAAATATTTTCTCTTAAATAATGTCCGAATGTTTGCGGTGCGTTTTTTGGCAGACCAATATATTCATCCATATGAAATGCTTCTATTTTATTCCAGTCAATATCTGAGCTAAGCATTTCATTCAAAAATTCATTTTGTGAAGGAGCAGCAGCAAAAACAATTCTTAATTTTTCTTTTTGCTTCATAAGATTTTTGATTATTTCAATCATATCTTCTGCAGCTGCTTTTCCAAGCTCTTCTCTGCCTTCATAAATATTGGTTACCAATTTATCTGTCTTAATTTCTTTTAACGATGTCATTAATTACTCCGTCTACAACTTTATTTCAATAGGATTGTTTAATTTCTTTTGTTCTGCTTTCAAGTATGTTTCAAATTCTTTTTTATTTTTAATACCATTCTGCTCCTGTTCCCAGGCTGCTGCAAAATAATACTGCAGTTTTCCGTTTGCAGGTTTCATTTCAACTATATAGTTAATTTTATCTTCAGAATGTTTTATAAAATTTTCTGAGTTATAAAAAATTACAAGACCCAGATTATCTTTGGAAAGCGTTTGTTTTCCGTATAAAGCAAGGTAATTCCACTTTCCATTTTTATCTGAATGGATTAATTCTGTGTCAGAATGCTTAACAATTCCTGTAACCATATTTTCAGGATTTTCAAAAATATCAAGTTCACATTTTGTTAATCTGCTGCCTGCAGTAATGCTTAATTCCGTTTTCAGATCAAATTTACTTTCACCAACTTTCCAGCCAAAATATTCCGTTTTCAGTTTTGATTTTATTGGTCCGTTTTGAGTTATTTCAAAATCTATCTTATCAGTTTCATTTACCATCTGAACTTTATTATTTGTCATCATTCCGATTGATCCGATACCAAGAGATTTCCCTACTTTGAAAATATCCATTCCCCAATCCTGCATCTTCTGATAAGATTCATTCTGGGCAACAATATCATATTTCCCGACAATCGGAAGTACAAGTGAGTCAACTTTTTTACCAAATATGTCAGTTGCATTTCTCCAGTCAAGATAAAAACGATATGCAATCTTTTCAGATTCCCAGCCTGGTCCTTCATATTTAAATAAAGCATCGTGATCTGTATGAATTTCAGGAACCGTAATTTTTGTCACATTTTCAAAACTACCGCCGGTATATTTGTTATCAATCAATTCATAATCAGTTTTCATTGCAAGTTCAGCGTAGGTTCTGTTTTTATAATTTCTTTTCTTTGAACCTTCTTTAGCATATTTAATTAAAACTGTTTTTGTTCCTTTAGGTTTGAAATCACAGACAAAAGAGATATTTTCTTCATTGATTTGTGAAGCCAGATCAACTTTCTTATCAAGAACAATAAAAGCATCAAAATTGAAATCTTTTTTAAGTTCAATTAATTTTTGCTTTGAAATTGTCACAAACTCATCTGTTCTTTCTATTTCAAGATTATTTATCAACTTAATTTCAATCGTTTCTGTATAATCACTGTAAACATCTTTTGAACAGGATGTAACCAACAATAAAAACGAAATCAGCAATATTATTTTTTTCATTTATCTAATCCTTTATTTAATAAAATCTACCATTTCAGAAGCTGCTGTCAGAACAGATCCTAATCCTCTCGGATCGTGATCAAATCTTTTTCTGTTAAAATAAAAATCAAGATCGTAACCAATTCCTGTTCCTCTGCAAATATCTTTTACTGTTCCATCTGCAGCAACATTTTTCTTAAGAGCATTCCACGCTTTTACTATGTTTGATTCATATTTTTTGTCGATCCACCCGTTTTTAATTCCGCGTGCTATTCCAAGAATATACATTGCAGTACAAGAAGTTTCCTCAAACGATTCAGGATGAGTTAAAACCTGATGCCACATTCCGCTTTTTCCTTGTAAAGCAATCAGACCTTTAACATGTTTTTGAAACTGATTTTTTATTGTTTCATATTTTTCATGACTTTTCGGCAGATTCATCAAAGCTTCTGAAGTAGCCCAGATCATCCATCCGTTTGCTCTTCCCCAATGAACTTTTGATTTCTCTTTTTTAAAATCAAACCAGGCATGTTTATAAACTCCTACTTTTTCATCAAACAAATAATTATGAAAGTTTACAACTTGATTTGCTGCGTCATCATATAGTTTTTCATCGTTGTTCAATTTTGCGAGTCGTAATAAATATGGAACACTCATAAACAGATCATCGGCCCAGAGAGTCATTTTGTGTGGTTCCGGTCTGCAAAAAGTGCCGTCTTCCAGACGAACCTGTTCATTAACAACATAATTTTCTATATCATCGAGTAATGGTTTGAATTTAGGATTTTTTGTTTCCATAAATAATTGAAGGTACGGTAATGCAGGAGCACCAGTATCATCCAGCATACTGCTTCTGAATATTCTGTTGTTTGTGCCGCGTATTGCGTGAAGCTGATCAAACTGCCATCTGAAAAATTCTAAATTATCAATTGTGTAATCACAGATACTTTGAACAAAATCTTTATATTGCGCACCTTTTACTTTTTCGGCAAAAGATAACATCCCGAGCATTGTATTGCCGTTTGCGTAATGCCATTCAAGGTATGATTCTCTTTTGTAGCTGTTTGTTTCTTTTATAACCAGTTTTTTTAATATCTGATTTTTAGTCGGAACCCAGTTTTGTTCTGCGTAAATATCTTTTATTTCCTTTTCCGGTTGATAAACTTTATTCAAACTGGTTAACTGATTTTTTTCAATTGTAAAAGGACCGCAATTAAGCCATACATTGTTTATGTCTTTTTCATTTCTGTAGTTAACAAACTTACCAGATAAAGGTGTCTCGTGTTCAAGAGTTTCTTCTCTGAGATAAACTACAGGTCTTTCAGATCCGCTGACAAGCTTAATCAAAATCTTATTACTTCCTTTTTGCAAACCAGCGGCAATATGATTTTTAAAATCAAAAACATTGTATGCAATCTCTTTCACTTTGATTACGTTATTGTTTATTCCTTCAAAAACCTGTTTGTCATTTACAAATACTTTTACTGCACCTGAAAAATCCAATCCAAAGTTTAATGTTGTATCATTTTTTACCAGAATATTTGCAAGTGAATAAAAAACGCCTTTGTCTGTATTAAATTCATTTTTATAATCAAGAACCTGAAGATTAATTGCAGGTTTCTGCAACTCATATTCAAAATCAAAAGTTGTTTCTCTGATGATTTTATCAGCTACAGCTTTCCCAATTTCCTCGGGAGTTCTGTTATCAATATTTTCCTTACTGCAACCTGCAACTAATAATAGAGCAAGTAATGGTATAATAATTTTAAAATTCATATTTGTCTACCTGATAATTCTATATCTGTTTTTACTATTTCGCACTTTACTTTCTGGTAATCTGAATGAAATATTCCAGTCACCTTTTTTATAAGATGATTTTATTAATAAATTATTTTTCCCTTTTGGTAAATCGAGTTTGAACGTTTTATAATCAACTACAAAATCACTTGAACCGGAGTTTTTGTAAACACTTTTACCATTTAAGAAAATTTCTATTTCTTCATCTTGTCCCACAGACGCAGTTACACTTGTATCATTTTCAACGCTTAAATTTGCAAAAAGATATATGACAGAATTTCCTTTTACATCAGCATATCTTTCCTTAACATCTGTGATATCAGGATTTGATGAAACAAATCTTCTCCACCTTAGTTTTTGACCTTTGTAATAAAACTCTTGAGTTACCTTTGGTTTTGCTGTCTCTTCTCCTCCCATATCTTCAAGATAATCAGGAGTTAATAAATTTTCCTCGGGTAAATCAGTTATTGGATTAATCATCATCCATTGAGTGAAATATTTACCGGGAAGTTTTGTAATTGATAATCTGACATCTTTTGCTGAAAGAAGTTTTTCTGAACTGTCAAGCTTTCTTAAGGAAGAAAACAGTTTTTTCTTTACATCTAAAAATTCTTTTATTTTTTCATCATATTTATTTGTAATCCACTCAACTGCATAAGTATGATTCTCTTTTAACCATAAAATTTCAAACTGATCTCTGTTTTTTTGTTGTCGTGAAATAATCTCTGTTATTAATTTAATTGACTTAAGGACCAATTCTCTTGCACCAAACAGATCTTCTTTTTGAATTTTTACCGCTTCTTTGTATAAAGTGGCTGCTTCAAACAAATCAAATCGCTCTTGTGCCAAGGCCGAATAAACATTAATTATAAATTGATGATACTCCAATTCTTCTTTGTTGTACAAAGGTTTAGTGTTTAATAAAATTTCATTTGCTTCTTTTGCAATTTTTAATACCTGATCCCACTCGGCAAGCGAAAGTTTCAAATCTTTCCCTGCATCTGGTAGTATTTTTTCAAACGGGACTTTATCATTTAGAGCGTCAGTCGGTTCAAGTTTTGCCAGTTCAGATAATTTCCACATTATGTCAGTAAAACTATTATCAGTGATTCCATAAATGGTTTTATTGACTCTCTCATCAAAAGTTTTGTTATCAGAAAAAACATTCCACCCTTTTTCTGCACCATACGCAGCGCCGTACCAGTCAAGTGAAAACAAAGAAGCACCGCCGTCATCCCAGAAGCAATTCATCATTCCGGCTGCATTATATTTTAGTCCGTCTCTGCAAAAATTCTGAATATTTTTTGGCGCCTGATAATAATTCGGATAAACTCTTCTTGAATTTAACAATCCCGGTACAACCCAAAATTCAAATCCCGCTTCTTTGATTGGTTTTATCAGTTTATCAAAATTATCAAGCGGATCATAATTCCAGGTTCCGACAATAATATCTTTCGGAAGTTTTTCCAGTAACTCAGGATATTCAAGTAGAATATCTCCCCACATAATTACTTGTTTGTTATGTTTTTTCACAATGTTGTAAAGTTTCATTATGTGTTGATAATAAACCTCTGCATAACCAATTTTGTCAACCAGTTCTTTTGATTTTTCTTTTCCAAGATCAAATGTTTCATCGCAGTTGATATTAAAATATGGTGAATGAAAAGCGGGAATCATTTCATCATAAATGTCTTCTAAAAACTTATAGCTTTCGTCCAATACAGGAGAAATTAATGAACCACTTTCTCCAAGATGAGCATATTCGGGTGTTTCAAGAATTTTGTTAAAATGCCCGAAAGATTGAAATCCGCCTACTATCATTACGTTATAATCAAGTGCATAATCTGCAATCTCTTTCCATTCTTCAATAGTTAATGAACCATCGTCAGGTGCAAAAGCAGGATGTTTTTTTGTTTTAACAACGTGCTCTACATAGTGAATGATAGTATTGACTTTTAACTCTGCGAGTTTGCGAATTTGCTTTTTCATAAAATCGAGAATTGGTATTGGTCCCCTGCTTATATCATCAGATATTGCTCTGATTTTATAATCAGGGAAATCAACTACTCTGCAACCGGGCAAAGATGTTTTATTTTCAGGATTCTTCATTATTTGTTTTAATGATTGCAATCCGTAAAAAATCCCTTTTTCACCAGCTGCCAGGATTTCAATTTTATCTGCTTCTATATTTAATTTATATCCTTCTTCACCAAGTTTTTTATTTTGTTCAATTTTCAAAATCAATTTTGCTTGTCCGTTAACCCCGAATGATGAATTAAATTTTGTTTTCAAGATTTCTTTAATTTCATCAAGTGCTATGGTTACAGATTTATTTTTTATCTCAGAAGATAAAACAATTGTTCTCTCTCCAAGATTGAACTTCTCTTTTGTTAACTCCCATTTTTTTGGTTCGGGAATAATATTCAAATCACCCGAAGCAATTATTTGAGTAGTAAATAATAAAACCGTAAATATTTGAAGAAGGATTTTTTTCATTGTTAAACCTTTTTATTTAATCCAGTTTTTTGTCAGATATTCTGCTGTTTCAATATATGCTTTATCAAGATCAGGCACGGCAGATTCATCACCACCAATATCGAGTCCGATAACACCTTTAAAATCAATCAGATCAAGAGTTTCAAGGAAAATGTCCCATCTTATAATTCCGTCACCAACTGAAAGATGTTCTACCTTTCCTCCACCATTATCGGAAAAATGAATATAATCTATGTGGTCTTTTAATCTTCTGAGTCCGAGTGCAAGGTTATCTTTTAAGAAAAACTGATTTGCCGTATCAAAATTAAATCGCAGATTATCTCTTTTAACAGCATCAAAGAAGTATAGAAATGAATCGGTTGTTGAGGATAATAATCCCAATGCAGGATGAACCTGATAAGTTAAACCATATTCTTTTGCAATGTCGCAGGCCGTTCTGTAAGTTTCAACAAGATTATCCCAATATTTTTTCCAGCTTAAATCTTTTGGAAGAAATGCTGCTGCAAGTTCTTTTTCACCGTAATGTCGTACAACCGGGATATCAGCCGGAAACTTATATGGTGGTAAGGGAGCGTTATCAAGTACTCCTTTTGCACCAAAAAGTTTTGCAGTTTCGCATCCTTTTTCAAAAAGAGCAAGTTGTTTCTCTTTTTCTTTTTCATCCAGACTCGAAATCCCAGGCAAAACTGTGCAATAATATTGGACAGTCAAATCAAGTTTATCAAGTTCTGTTTTTATTTCATTTCGCATTTCATAAACTTTGCTAAGATGTTCTTCTCTTATTCCTTCCAGTTCAATGCTTTTAAATCCAAGGTCTTTCATTTCGTGCAAATACTGGATTGTATTTTCAGCCTTTGGCGGATATCCATATTTAGTAATAACATATAAATAAGTACAAACAATTTTTTCGTTAAACATATTTCACCTATAAAATTTCAATAATTCCAATTAATCCTATAACAGCCATAAAAATTGTAAATCCGGCAATAACAATCAAAACAATATTCATTGCTTTGGTAGGTTTATATTTACCCATAACTCCTTCTTTGTTTTGAAGAATCTGCATTAAAATCAAAATTAACGGAGTTACTATTAAGGCAAGCACCTGAGAAGCAATCATAACAAGAACCGGACGACCACCAAATATTGGTACTACAAGTCCGAGAGCCGCATAAAAAATTATGATTCCTCTGTTACGCCATTTACTTAAATTGAATTCTTCATTGTTGTAATCTGCAAGCAGTAAAGGTACAAGCATATAATGCGGGAATAATGAAGATAATCCGGCACAAACAATTCCTGCAACAAAAATTGAAATTGCAAATCTGCCTGCAATTGGTTCAAGAAGTTTTATCATATCAATTGCATTTTCAACGTGCAGACCTTTAGGATAAAGGGTTCCCGCTGCAGATGCCATAATTGCAATACTTAACAAAAACATTAGAAGTGATGAAACAAAAGCATCTCTTTTTTCAAGCTTAAGTTTTGAAACATCCCATTTTTTCTGTTTAATTGTGATTGAACGGGTAACATATAAGATTCCCCCCATTGTTGTTCCGATCATTCCGGCAACAATTAATCCGGCATTTACTTCATCCGGAATACTTGGGATTAAACCTTTAATCACAACAGATGGTTCGGGAATAACCATGAAAGTTGTAAGGATAAAACTTAATCCCATAAGTGTAACAAAGATGGTTAATATTTTTTCGATGAAATTGTATTTTCCGTTAAAAAGGAAAAATACCATCATTGTACCAAATAAAATGGTAAGAATGATCGTACTAAATCCTTCTCCGCTGGATGTTAGTGGAGCCGACCATTCTCTTACCACATCTGTTACAATAGCCATAACACCTATACTTGAAACCATTTCGGTGAAAATTAAAATACCCAGAACAAAGCCGGCTACTTTTTTACCAAAATGTTTTTTAAAACTTTGCAGTGAACTTTCGCCTGTAACAATTGTGTATCGGCCAAAAGTCACAATTAATATATATGTAAAAATACACGATATCAAAACAGCCCAGGTCAGAATCATTCCATAAGAAGCTCCGGCAGAAGCCATAGTTGTGATACTGCCTGTTCCAATGTTATACCCGACTAAAAATAAACCGGGTCCGATTGTAGCAAGAAAAACACCAATCTTTTTAATTAAATCACTCACATCAATTCCTTTTATTTAAACTTGTAATTATAATATGCTGATAAAAATCTCATTCCCATTGCAGTACCAACGTCTCTCTGTGTTATCCAGATTTTTCCTTTTTTTCTTCTTGTGCGTGTATTGATAAATCCGCCTCTGAGGTTTTTGTCGGGATGATTATCTGCAAAGCGATTTTTCACAACCCAGTTTGCAGATTTTTCAATATTTTCTTTAAACTCGTCACCTACTCCGTAATCAACCATTCTTATCCATAACATTGCAGCAAATGAAACTGCTGAACCGCAAATTGAATTTCTGTTTGATTTTCCGCTAAGGTAATTTTTATAATAAATTGTTCCATCTTTTTTCTGAAACTTCTGATACAATTTTAATGTTTTCTTTGCTCCTTCCAGATATCTTTTATCGCCGGTTAAATCGTAACCTTCAAGTAAAGATTCTGCATACCACAAGTTAAATCTAGGATGTAATGATCCCGCGGCTTTATCATTTGGTGTAAAATCCATCCATGCACCTTCCGGTCCCTGATACTTAAGCAAACTTTCACACAATGTGATAAACATCTCTTTATATTTTTCATCACCTGTGTATTCGTACATATCTTTAAACAAAGAACCTTCATTGTTCGGACGAGCAACATCAAAAAGTTTTTGTTCTTTTTTATCAGGCCAGAACGGACTGTTTTCTTTCATCACTTCACCTGAAGCAGGATCAATAATGTCATAAAATATTTTATGTTCCGGTTCAAACATATTTTTCATCATCCAGTCACCAGCACTGGTTGGAACATCTGCATATTTTTTTACTCCGGTTATATCGTGAAGTAAAAACATTCCGGCTGTACCGTCTGAAACAGTTGCAAACACCAAAATATCACCTGCGTGATCACCGTGTGAAGCTCTAATCATTCCATTTAATTTTGGATGATCCGTTATAAGTAAGGAACTCCACCAGTCACCTGCTTTTTTTGCAGTTTCCAGATATTCTTTATTGCCTGTAACTTTGTATGCTTCAAGCAAACCATAAATTATTTGTCCGGTATGCCAGGGAGTTTCGTAATCGTACCATTTACCTTCCGTAACATTATAGTCACAACGTGATTTATATTCATCATCCAAAATAGCGTCAATTGCATATCTGGCTCCGCCATTTAGCGCTTTTAATACCTCTTCTTTTGATACATTGTTCTTTTGTGCCAAAAGACCTGATGAAAAAATCATCGAACAAATAAAAGTTGTTAATATTGTGTAAAAAACTTTCTTCAACATCATTACCTCACTGATGAATAATTATTTAATGCTCTCAAAATCTGGTACGGGCATTTTTATATTATTTAATTTATTTCCTAATTCAGAATTTAATTTTGTGATTTTTTCTATAATATTTTTTCTTGTTTCAAATAACTTCAGAGATTTATCCTTAAACATTGATTTACTTTCCGGTTCAGAAACAGAATATTTTAACTGCAAACGTAAAGCTTTCATTCTGTTGTAATTATAGTGATAGTAAAAAGGATTTTTGGTTGTAATCTTTTTTGCTTTTCTTATTGCTTTCCACAGTTTATCAGCATCGAACCAAAGTTTTCTTTGTACAAAAACTCTCCTTAATTCTAACTCTGATTTTTTGAACTCAATTACATATTCAGATAACTTCTCACCATACAAATTCAACAAAGCTTTTTTGATTGATTTCTTCGAATTATATTTATCCGGATTCCACAAATAATCATTCATTGTAATTGCAGAACTTTTTGCATCTTCTTTACTCAAATCACCATTTACAAATATTCCCTTCCCTGCTGTGAGTTTATGAAAGTCGCTTGGAAAATCGTTATTCCAAGCAGTAAACATTTCAGATGAAGAAAAAGGATGATGACTGTACATTGTATTATCCCAAAGGAACGGAGTTCTACCGTTTAAGTTTTTTGTCCAGTCAGCTAAATCAGATTTAGTGATTTTTCTGCTTCTGACAAAAGGGCCTGTCCAGACAATAAAAATATCTTTTGCTAAATTATTTCCCAGATAATTCAAATCACGCTTAAAAGTTTTGTAAGCATTCTCTTCCCAGGGAGTATCTTTATAAAGTTCCATTTCCCCAAGATACATGTCTTCATAAGTGTAAAATGGCGGCACAAAATAGAATTCATTTTCAAAATTATTTTGTTTTGACCAACTATTAAGTTCATTCATCAGCCAGGTTTGAGCTTCTGCAATATGCTTAAATTTCTGTTTGTCATTTTTATCAGTGAGCACATAACCTTCACCAAATTTAAACGACGGCGTGTCATCTGCGCAAATCATTGTTTTAGTAACACCATATTCATAAGATGTTTTTATCACTGACTTTAAGTTTATTAAATGATTTTCATCGGAAATTACAATTGCAGTTCTATCATAGATATTGTGCATCTGCATAATGTCAGGACCGCCAAATTGCTTTTTCCAACTTTTAATCTTTTTCAGAATTGTCAGATATTCTTCTGTAACTTCATTCCAGGGAAAAATTCGACTTGCAATTGCGAGGGTTTCAAATTTGTTCTTCAGAGTAAAATCTAATAATGATTCTATATTGTCAACTGTAGGAACCGCTGAAAAAATTCTTCTTTTATATGAAGGATAATCGTCAATATTACAAAGCTCAATTTTATAGTTGCTTTTCTCTTCTGAAATCAATTTTGACAAAGTTACAACTCCATAAAGCAATCCTAAAGTTGAAGGTGATTTAACTGTTACAGAACTATTTTCAGATGTAATCAAATAATGCTGTTTGTTTTTGTATCCGGTAAACTCATCTATTTTTAATACAATCTTAAAATCTTTATTCTCAGAGTTCTCAATTTCCAAATCACTTTTTAACAAGTGGTTCAGATAATTTGCAGCTTTTCTTTCTTCCTTGTTACTGACTACAATTTTTAATTTTCTTTTTTCAATTGTAACAGATTTTAACTGTTTCATTTTTTTTGGTGCTGGCTGCAGCATAGTAACCTGCGCATTAACAACAGAGCTAATTAAGAATAACAGAATGAGCAAATATTTTAAAGTTTTAAAGTTTTTCATTTTTCATTCTCAAAATCTGGTAATGAAATCATTTCCGATTGAAGCGAAATACTTAATTTTTGCAGACCTGCAGCTTCAATTTTTCTTAAGATTTTTTCACGCTGATTAAAAAGATCTGAACATTTTTTTATATGTATCTCTTTTTCAACAGGTTCAGGCACAGAATGTTTTAACTGCATTCTTAATGCTTTTAATCTTCCGTAATTCCTGTGATAATGAAACGGATTTTTCTCAGTTGTAAATCTTGTTGTACGGATTGTCTGCCATAATTCATCTGCTGCAAACCAGACTTGTCTTTGCTTAATTGTTTTGCAAAGTTCCAATTCAACATCTTTATACTTTAGCAAAGTATTTACATTTTCTTTTCCATAAAGTTTTTGCATTGCAGTAATTATGGAAGCTTTATCTTTGTATCGCTCCCCTTCCCACATAAATGCAGTTGCTGTCATACTGGCTGATTTACTGGTCTCACCTGTTGCATCACCATTTATAAAAATTCCGTTCCCGGCAGTTATGTTTTTGAAATCATAAGGAAAGTCATTTCCAAAGGCTGTGAAAAATGTTCTTGCTGTGTATTCCAAATGTGAAAAGATAGAATTATCAAACAGAAACGGGGTTCTTCCGTGCAAATATTTTTTCCATCTTTCAATATCTTTCACAGTAATTTTTCTTGTGCACACATAAGGACCAGTCCACATTATCTGAATATCTTTATCAAGTTTTTCACCAAGGATTCCGAGATCACGTTTTAATGGTCCGAAAGCATCTTCCTCCCAGGGAGTATCTTTAAATAGTTCCATATCTCCATAGTGCATCTCCTCGGCAGTGTAGAAAGAGGGGCAATAATAAAACTCAATTTCCATTTTTTCTTTTCTGCTCCACTCCAAAAGATGATTCATCAAATAAGCGTGTGCCTCCGCCATACAGGAGAATTTTTTTTTATCATTTTCCGAATCAAGATAATACCCTTCTCCAAATTTGAACGGAGGTGAATCATCTGCAAAAAGAAGGATTCTTGAAACGCCGTGATTATATACAAATCTGATTGATGATTTCAAAAGTTTGATATGAGCAGGATTTGTAACCTCAATGTCGGTTTCATCCCTGTACATATTCATCAATAAAACAGCTTCAACTCCGCCGGCTTTTTCTGTCCACTTCTTAAAAACCTTCAGGTTTGATTTTAATTTTTCATCAAATCCATACCAGCCGAAATTTTCATTATGAAAAGAGATCGCTTCAATTTTATATTTTGCCATCCAGTCAAGATCATCTTCCAGTTGATTTGTAACAGGATTGCAGTTAAACATTCTTCTTTTATACGCAGGGTAATCGTAAACATCGGCAAGTTGTATTTCAATTTTATTTTCGTTTTTTATAACAAGCTGAGACAGACTTGCAACACCATACTTTAATGCTTTTTCAGTTATTCCTGTAACAATTATTTTATCGTCACTGCATTTTATTTTATATGCCTGAGGATTATCTGTTTTAAATTCTTGACTGTCGATTTTTAATTCAATATTTCCCGCAACTTTAACAGGCAGTGCCGGGAAATCATATTTTGCAGTTAATCTGTTAAATAACCCTGCGGCTCTTAACTCTCCTTCTGTTACGGCTTTAAAAGAAGCAACAGGAAAGTTGTTTTTAATGATTGTCAAGAATTCATTTTTATAATTAACTTCAACCGGAACCGGGTATATTTCAGCAGTGTTTTGTTCGGGCCAGACCGATTTAATTGAATTACTTTTTATTCTTTCATCTATCGGCGCAGGGTGTGCAGGATCGTTTTGGGCAAACAAGGTTCCGCACAGCAAAGCCAAAATCAATATGTTTAGATTTATTTTATTCATTTTTTTACACTGATTTTATATGAAATAAATTTCGTAAAATTCTCTTTATCAGGTTTTACTTTTATTGTTACCGGATAACCTTTTAATGCCGGGAAAGGCTGATTATAATTTTCTGCTTGTTCACCAAGTTCTATTTCGTAGCCGTCACTTAACAACTCAAAAACAAATTCTCTTTTCCCGCCTGTGATTTCAATTTTGTTATTTTCTTTTTTCACAAACTTTGTGTTTTCATATTGAATAAATGGTTCAACAATTTTTATAACCGGTTTTTGTCCGTGAAATCTTAATTTGATATTTTTTTGAACTGAATTGTCGCTTATCTTATGTGTTAAAACATAAGCTACTCCGCCTTCCCAGCGATTTCGATCTTTCAATTCTCCGCGCGCTTCTATAACATATTCGTTACCATTTTTTGCTGAACTCATATGAGAATCAAATTCATATAAATTTGTATAATATGCATTTGAATCAGTAAATTCTATTCGCGGAGTTAAAGGAAGTGCGTCTTCAATTTTCGGATAGTGCATTTCCCATTGGTGATATTCGGTCTGACTCGAAGCTTGCAGATAGCCGTAATTTTCCACCCATAAATTTGTTATGGAACCGCCGGAAGCACGGTGCATATATTTGAAATCGGCTCCTCTTCTAATATCTTTGTAACGATACCCTGTTACTGTTGTCATAAAATTTTGAGTCCTGACCAAAGTTAAATCCATAGTAGGAAAATTTTTCATCCAGCCAATTTTTTGAGTCGGAGTTTTTTCCGCTGAACCATCAATTTCATTTCCATAAATAAGAGAGAGTGCTAAATTTTTAGCTCTGCAAAAAGTCGGATAGTTACAAGGATCTTCGTTAAACATTTCAGAGTAATTCGGACCGTAAGTCAACAATCCGTTTTCGCGCATTGTCATTAAGTAGTTTAGATTATCAAGAGCTGCCTGTCTGTATGTAGGATTTTCATTTGCATAAAGTGAAAATAAAATTTGACAGCCATCGGCAGTTACACTTCCGTAAGTAGTCCATTTACTTGCTCTTACTCCCCAGGAACCATC
This sequence comes from Rhodothermaceae bacterium, assembly GCA_041725875.1. GTDB lineage: Bacteria > Bacteroidota > Ignavibacteria > Ignavibacteriales > Melioribacteraceae > JBGRQB01. Next base: position 11,502 of record JBGRQB010000028.1, on the reverse strand, counting down.
GGTTGATCCGTCAGGATAAATAAAATAAACATATCGTTCTAGGGATTTTTTTATAATGTTATTTACGAACTCATCATTTGCAAGCTTTGCGTAAAGTCCCATTCCCCATAACGACATATCCATACTGTAGCCCTGATCAACGCCATATTTTGTTCCTCTGATTCTGTTTCCTTCGCCGGTAAGGAAATAATCTTCATCAAATTTAGAGGCAACTAGCATTGCAAGTTCTTTTGCTTTTTTAACATAAGCAGAATCAGGAACAACCTGATACGCAGCCATCAAAGTAGCGGTTGAAGTTGCACAGTAATTGATGCTTGCAAATACGTGATTCATATTTTCAACCATCCAGTCGGAAGCCTCTTTAATAGAATTCTTCCAGGCTTGCTTCTCTTTTTCCGATAAATGTTTTTCAAGTATCGGGTAAGCAGCTGCCATCATTAATAATTGATCGGCTGTTGTGCCTGTCCACACAGAAGGTGTTTCTAACCAGGAACCATTTTTTTGCTGCTGTGCAATCAGCCAGTTCCCCGTGTAAACTGCAGATTTCAAATACTTTTGATTATTGGTAAGCTTGAATGCAACTGCAAAAGGTAAAACTGCTTCTGAAGCACGAGTATGATAATCGTTGCAGGTTTTACAAAACAGTGCACCGCAGTTTTCCGATTTTGTGTTTAACTCCTGCATCTTAATCAGATCATCTGCTAAAATAAGTAAGCTTTTTTCAAACTCTTTTGAAAGTGAAACTTTGCGGGATTTCTCTTTGGTTCCGCAAGAAACCAGCGCTAACAAAATCAGTATTAATGTAATTTTTGTTTTCATTATCTGTTTTATACTTATTGTAAAAACGAATACTTAATTTTTATATTTAAGATCAGTCAATATGTTACTATTGACTGATCTGGTGAACAAAAATATATTTCAAACGGTGCATTGGCAATTAAAGCGATGAGCTTATCAGGCCAATTAAAAATATTCCAATTACAAACAGAATTGCCCAGGCAAATCCGGTAATATCTATTTTGTATTTTTTGAATGAAAACTTTTTGTGAAGTGATAAAAGATCTACAAGTAACAGACTGTGTCCGTTCTCTTCAAGTGATTCGTCTGATTTGTTTTCCTGATCTTTATCGGAAGAACCTCCAAGTACAATATCAAAACCTTTGGAGACAAGTTTATGTTCCTCACCCACCGGAGTGTGAAGCAAGGCGTAAAATTTATCGAGTGTTTCTTCTTTTTCACTTTTAGTAAAGAGACTAACAACTACAAATGTTATAAATCCAAGCGGAAGATAAACAGCAATCTGGTATTCTATTGCGAGTCCAAGGCCAAATGAGAAAAATGGACCCGTAATTATTGTAGCAAGAACAGTTACAATCAGACTTGCCCAAACAGCATATCTGTTAGATTTTCTCCAGATAATTGCCATCCAGAATGCAATTCCGAAATAAGCAGTGATTTGCCATAAATATTTCAATCCCTGAACAACACTTGGAATTGTTAAAGCAACGGTTACACCGCCAATTACAATAAGAACCGAAGAGAGGCGGGCAATTTTCAACTCTTTATCTTCATTAATTTTTGCATCAACAAATTTTTTGTATATATTTTTTGTATAGAGTGCTGATCCGCCAACCATAAAATTGTGACAGGCAGCAAGCACAGCGGCTGCCATTGCGGCAATCATCAAGCCAACCAGACCGGAAGGAAGAAGATTTGCAACAGCCATACCAAATGCAAGTTCTCTGTTTTCATTTTCTAATCCCGGGAATAATGCAGCTGCAAAAACACCAACAAAAGCCCAGCCAAGAGTTGCAAATCTTTTGGTAAAGTTACCGTAAGTCCAGCCCATTCTACAGGAATGTTCAGTTTTTCCGGCACCGCCAACGGCCATATGGTGGGGCTGAACAACAATGCCCACCAAGCCATTTATGATTACCATTATAATGAAAAAGAGAGTAACTTCTTCGGGAGCAACAAAGCTGAACATATGTTCCGGCAAACTACCTTTAATTTCTGCCAGTCCGCCTGCTGCGTTTAATGCAAAAGGAATTAGAAGGAATGATAAAACAAGTATGAACATTCCCTGAATAAGATTAACTATTAAAGCTGAAACAAGTCCGCCAAGAACACTGTATCCCAAAAAGAAAATTGTAAGAATAACTACAATTGCAGTGGTGGTAATCTCTCCACCGGTTACAGCTTCAATTGCGGTTCCTGTACCTTTAAGAATTAATCCTATATTTATTGTAAAGTACAACATTCCCATAACAGTGTATGCTGCACCTAATTTTGAACCATATCTTTCTTCAAAAAAATCACCGGTTGTTACATAACGTACGCGTCTGAAAATTGGTGATAACAGCCAGTAAAACGGAGTGGAAAAAAGCCATACCCACTGGTACCAGATTCCGGCCAGACCAATAGAATAAGTTGCTCCGGAAACTGCAATAGCCTGATCGGTATGAGTTCCGGCTCCAAGAGCGTTGGCAATCATCATAAATTTGCTGCCTTTACGGCCGCCCATAAAATAATCGCCTGAAGATGCTACTTTCTTCTTTGTACGCCATCCCATATAAACTATAATCAGCACGTACAATAATATTATTGAAAAATCGAAATATGTTAATCCAAACATTTTATCTCTGTATAGTTTTATTAATTATTTGGTGAAATTATTTTTCACCCCAAATTTTCTTTAATGTAAACGCGGCAAGTTTCGGATCACGGGTTCTTGTAAATACTCCTTTCAGGTTATTAACAACTCTCTTAACGTGCTGAGGAGTTTTAAAATCAGCAAAATTCCAAACATGTTCACCGCAGGTGTAATCTTTAGATTCGATCAATCTGCAATATCTTTCAAGTAAATTTGACTGATACTCTTCTGTAAACATCTGATCGCCTACTGAATGGAAACCAGCCATTGTATCGGCACCAAATTCTGTGATAATCATTGGTTTGCCGTACAGACCCGCAATTGCATCCATTTCATCATCCATTCTGGCAATTGCTTCATCAAGTTTACCAGGATTTTCATACCAACCAAAGTATCTGTTAAGTGAAAGAACATCTGAATATGTAAATGCAGGATCGTTTCTGCCTGCTCTCTGACAGTTAGGAACTGTTATCGGACGCGGATCCATTGACTTTGTATATTCGTAAATTTCTTTCCAATATTTCTCACCGGAGCCGTTATAGTAGGATGGTTCGGCAACAATATTTGGTTCGTTACCGGTTGCCCACATAATTACGCAAGGGTGATTTTTATCTCTAGTAATTAATTTTCTTAAAAACTCTTTATGGTGTTCCAAAGTTTTTTCTGTAGTTCTTCTGAAATCGAGACTAACAGCAGGAACTTCATCAATAACCAAAAATCCGTTTTCATCGGCATAATCAAGCCATTCTTCTGCATAAGGATAGTGTGATGTTCTGAAAGAATTTGCGTTTGTCCATTTCATTAGTGAGAAATCTTTAACTAGCACAGCCATATTTAAGGCTTTTCCTAAAACCTGAAAATCTTCATGTTTTCCATATCCTTTAAGGAATACTTCTTTATTATTCAGCAATAATTTTGTGCCTTCAACTTTAATTTCTCTTACTCCAAACTTTGTTTCGTAAGAATCGACAATAGAATTATTTTCTAAAAGCTCAAGCTGCAATTCATAAAGGAAAGGATTTTCGCAGCACCAGAATTCACAATTTTCTATTTCAAACTCTGCCTTAACTGCATTATTGGAAACAGCAAATGATTTAACAGCTGCGTCATCCTTTCCTAACATTTGGATATTGAGTGTATCTGCAGTCCCGTCTGATAATGATACTTCTATCTTTACTTTTCCTCTGTCGGAGCTCAAAATTTCAGTATCAATTTTTATATCAGTCACAAACTGTTTGGGAGTAGTGTAAATTTTTACCGGTCTGTGAATACCGCCGTATGGAGAAAAATCGAAGCGGGCGCCGGGGAATGTTTCTTCTCTTAACCTTCCCTCTTCAGCATATTCTTTTTGTGTAATACCTTGCGGGATAGTGTCGCAACTTAGTTCGTTATTAACGAGAAGTGTCAGTTTATTTTTGGAACCAAGTTTTAGATATTTTGTAATTTCAAAATCGAATGGTAAAAAACCGCCGTTATTTTCACCGATTAATTCACCGTTAATCCATAATTTTGAAAAATAATCAACTGAATCAAATCTGATCCAGATCTTTTTATCTGCATAATTTTCAGGAATAAAAAATTGGTGCGAATACCAAGCTGTTCCAACATAGTGAATCATTCCTTCAGCTTCAAGCTGTTCGTTCCAGCTTCCGGGCACAGCTATATCAGTTGAAAAATTATTATTCTGATACCATTTTTCATTTTCACCAATTTTCTCCGGATCAGCTTTAAATTTCCATAATCCGGTTATATCATATATTTCTCTGTAATTATTTTTTTGAGGTCTAAGCATTTTTCTATCCATTAAGGTATAGTTAGTATACCAGGTTATATTAAAAAAATTCACGCTAAATTATGTTCACTTCGGTTCTATTCTGTTTTAAATTTTGAACCGCAGGAATCTCTTACAACCAGTGCGGGTTTAAAGATAGTTCTGTTGCTTATATCTTTTCCGCCAAGTCGTTTATCTAAAACATCAACAATTGTTTTACCAATTTGTGCTGCCGGTTGTCTGATTGTAGTTAACGGCACCGAAGAGAATTGTCCGATTTCAATATTATCAAATCCGACAATGGCAATATCGTCAGGAATTTTCATTCCGTCTTCCTGCACTGCCTGTGCAAAACCTAAAGCAACAAGATCACTATATAAAAACATTGCATCAGGTTTATTATAAATTGATTTAAACTCTTTGCCAAACTTGTAGCCAAGTTCAAATCTGTTTAGTGATTTATCTGTATATTCATCAGAAAGGTAAAAAACATTTTCGGAAATGAATGGTAAATCATATTCCATAAGTGCTCTTGTATACCCGTTTTTTCTAACTTCACTAAGCAGGTTTCCTTTTCCCACGTGTGCAAAGCCTACTGATTTATAGCCAAGTTTAATCAGATGTTCGGTGGCCATAAAACCACCTAGTTCCTGATTGGAGCCAACGTACCAGTAGTCGGGGTCGTGCATATAGGAAAACATTACATAAGGGAAATTTTCTTTGTGAAGTTTGTATATGGCATCGGTTGCCCTGTATTGCAGAGAAAGCGAACCGATTGTTATAGCATCAACACCAATATTTCTGAAGTGTTCAATTTGACTTTCTTCTTTTTCAATATTGCCGGAAGAACTTGTCAGCAATAAGTTAAAACCTAATTCATAAGCGCGTTCTTCAAGGGCATGAACAATTTTAGAGAAAAATGGATGATTAAGGTCTTTAAGCACCAAACCAATTGTCTTATGTTTTGAAAGATCAAGTATATTCTTTTTCTTTTCAGCAACATAGGTTCCTTTTCCTACTCTGGTGTAAAGCACATTATCTTTAACCAGATTGGAAAGAGCTTTTTTTATGGTAATCAGACTAACATTAAATTCTTTTGACAACTCGTGATGAGAACCGATCTGGTCTCCTGCTCTGAGTTCTCCTGCTTCAATCTTATTCTTGATTATCTTCTCAATCTGTTCATACAATGGAGAAGGGTCGTTATAAATTATTTTATTTTGCATTTTAACTTTCTATTTGTCCAACAAATTTATCCGGCAATAGTTCAAATTTAAATAATTTTTAATGAAGTATTACTATTTAAGCAATACCATTTTCTTAACAATTACTGCTTCACCGGCTCTAAGCTGGTAGAAATATATACCACTGGCAGCAACACCACTGTTTGTTGTTCCGTCCCATTCTGTAGTATAAGTTCCTGCCTGCTGAACTTCGTTAACCAAAGTTTTTACTTCTTGTCCGATTGAGTTAAAAACAACTATCTTAACATTTGTTTCTTCAGGAATTGAATACTCAATAGAAGTAGCAGGGTTAAACGGATTAGGATAGTTGTTTCCTAAAACGTAATTGCCAGGTAATTCAGGAGCAGTTAAATCATCTTCAATACCTGTAATGTACATATCAAACCAGGTTAATGCACCAAGTGGCTGACCCGCAGTAGATTGAGCATAAGCTGCAGATGTATTAGCATAAGCATAATCAAATGGTAATTGTGTACCGCCATATTCGCCTGAACCGCCACCATCATCTAATTCAGCAGCTGTTGAAGGATCTGCATAGTAAGATGTGATTGTCTGAGTAGGTACAGCAGGAGCAGTTGTAAATGTTAATGTTTCAGTATACATGTTTTCACCTGTATTAAAATCATTAACCATTTTCTGAGTTACTGCATCGTAAAGAGGAATAGCATCTACAGTATCAGGTTGAGCAGTAGCAATTGCAGGATCTGCAAATACCACATTGTTTTTAATAACGATTGATTGTCCATCTAAAGTATCACCAACTATTACTGCTCTTAAAAATTCAGTTTCTGCCGGTGGCTGACCGAAGAAACCACAGTTTGCAAAAACGCTGTTAGTTACTTCAGCATATTTTGCCTGTCCAAAATCAAAGCCTCTCTGTCCAATATTATAAGCAGTGTTGTGGTTGTATACAAAATGGTTAACCAAACCGCCACCATCTCTTAATACGGTACTTGTTAAGTTGTAGAAAGTACTGTTTTCGATTACAAGTGTATCAATAGAGTTTCCTCTATCGTCAATTGCACGACCATTATCAGGATCGGTTGTTAAACCAATATTACTGAAAACAGTATTATAGATATAAATTTTCATATTGTCGTTATCAATTCTGATACCTGACTGAGTATCTCTATCGATATGACAGTTTCTTAAGATAATTCTGATATCATCAGCACTAGCACGGATAAGGTTTTTGTTAATTCCTTTTTTCTCATCCATATTTGTTACATAAACACCTTCAAGTGTTAAGTTACCTTTAACTCTGAAAGCTCTTCCTGAGTTACCACCATCGTCAACACCAGGAATTAAGATTGGTCTGTTTGTACTTCCTTCTTCAGCTCTAATATGAATAGGAATACTTCCAAATTCGAGTGAACCACTTAATACATAATATCCCCCGTCGGATAATTCATATATTGTGTTCAAATCCACTCTGTCACCAGTTGCAGTCGTATCACCTGCAATTGTATTGTTAAGTGTACCAACCCCCTGGTCAACTTTAACAACACGTTGCGCAAAAGTAGTGTTAAGACCTACTGTCAAAACTGCTACAGCTACGAGCATCTTGAAAATAGTAATTGAATGTTTCTTCATAGTAACACCTATAAATTTTGTTAATTAGTTTGTTGTTAGTTAGAATTTATATCTGACCCCTAAATCCGCTGTCCATCCAAAATACTCTTCTTTGGTAAGGTATACTTTACTTCCCAAATAAGCTTTATCAGGTATATTGGACAGGTTATTAATATTAGTATAAATGCTAATTCCGTTATCAAATTTGTATTGTGCAGTAAGATCCCATCTTACAAAACTATCTGTGTAACCATCTAACTCAGCTCTGTTACCAATAGATTGTAAACTTTCTCCCTGATAAACCATTGAAAGTCTTCCTGAGAAACCGCCTTTTTCATAACCAAGTGCAATATTTGCTATATTGTCAGGCTGTCCCGGCATTTTACCTGATCTTACAGTATCAATAAATGTAAAATCAAATGGAGGTAAAGGATTTCTTGGACCTGTTTTCAAATATGGGTAATAAGTTTCTGATGTGATGTGTGAGTAGTTGATGTAAAGTACGATGCCGTCAAAAGGACTTGGTAAAAATGTAAGGTTTGTCTGTAGTTCAACTTCAATACCTTTTACAATTGTTTCATCAATACCATTTTCCGGTTCGGTTAATTCATAACCTTCGGTTGGTCCTGCGTCCGTAATTCTGCTCGTTCTTATGTAATCAATATCTTTAAGATTTTTGTAAAATCCGCCCACGGTAAATAGTCCGAAATTACCGTAGAATGAAACAAATAAATCATAGTTCCAGGCAATTGTAGGTTTAAGGTTTGGATTTCCTCTTTCTACAGTCTGGTTAAAGTTACTGATTCTTTCCCAAGGAACTAGGTTAAAGTAATTTGGTCTTGAAAGAGATTTTGTAACAGCACCTCTTATATCGAACCAGTCTGTAGCTTTATATTTGAACTGAACCATTGGAAGGAACTGATCAAAGTTTGTCTGACCAACAGAATCTCTTCTGTTTTTAATTGTAGAGCCGCCGCCATCTAATGAAACAACATTACCTACAACACTTGTGTATTCATTTTTAGTGTATTCATATCTGAAGCCCGGTAAAATCATAAATTTATCAGTAATATTTACCTGTGCCATCAAATAACCGGCACCTATCTTTTCACCTGCCTCATAATCTTCCAGATCCATAGTAGCGTTAGGCTTGTAGTAGCTGCTCCATTTTTCAGCAAACTCATCAAGTTTTTCTGCTGAAAGAGCCGGACCAAAATCATAAGCTCCGTTTAAGAATTCACCAACTGAGAAGCCAGTATCATAGAAGTTGTTAATTCTTACTTTTTGTTCGCTTGTTACGTCATATAACCCTGGATTTTCTTTACCAATTTTATTGATATCAAATCCGAGAGTTGCTAACTGACTCTTATCTCTCTGGCGATCTTTAGATCTGTACTTTCCACCAAATTTGATATAACCGGTAATATCTGAACTTAAATTAAAAGGAACTTTAAAGTCCAGTTTTGCGGTAAAATCTTTATCATCAATATCTTCAGAATCTATAAAATCCTGTTTAAAAAATGTATTGGCTAAATCATTTTTTGCACCTAAAGGAATCATTTGCGGACCCTGATCTTCTACAAGATCACCAGTAAATGCACTTAATTCTCTAAATTGTGAATCGTGAGATCTCGGCATATTTCTTTTTGAAAGAGAGTATGAAGTTCTCCAGTCGATCTGTACAAAATCAAAATCGTGAGTACCACTTAATGAGTTTGTAAATAGATCTGTGTTAATTTCTCTATTTCTTAACCAGTATTCAGTATAAGACTGACTAACTCTGTATCTTTTTCTTCTTCTTACTTCGTCACGTTCAGTTCTTCCGTATAAACTTGAAAGTGTAATTTCACCATTTTCAAGATCGTAATCTAAAGAGAGACTTGCACCGTATCTGTCGCGAGTTTCAATTCTGTCACCAAGATTCAGATTACCAACGCCAATTACTGCTTTGCCTTCGCTATCTTCTCTAAGATAACTGTAACTGGCATCAAAAATATCAGAACTTCTGTTTGCTCTCTGGTAATTTCCGGTAAAAATCACACCAAGTTTATTATTAAAGAATCTGTCGCTCAGACTGAAACTTGCTTTATAATTTTTGTAATCTTCTTCGTGATCGTTGTATCCGCCCTGAACTCTTACATTTCCTTTAAAGCCTTCCGATGCTTTCTTAATTACAAAGTTAATGGAACCGCCAACTGCATCTGCATCTTTATCAGGTGTAAGGGCCTTAAAAACCTCAATACCTTCAAGTACGTCAGGTGAAATCATACTTAAATCAACAGATCTGTTTTCAGCATCTGTTGCAGGAATTCTTTCGCCGTTGATTGTGATTGAGTTGAATTTTGGAGATAATCCCCTTACTACAACTTTAGTTCCTTCACCTGCGTTTCTTTCAATTGAAACACCAGGCAATCTGCCTATAGATTCAGCTGCATTCTGATCAGGCAATTCCTGTATTTTATCTTTTGAAACCACATTTACAATAGTGTTTGATGACAATTGCTGGTTAATTGCCGCTGCCTGACCCTGTAACAGTCCGGTAACAACAACTTCTTCACCTTCAAGCATTGCAATTTCAAGAGCCACATTCTGTTCAACAGCTCTGCCTGCAAATACTTTTATTTCAATTGTTTTTGTTTTGTACCCCATATATCTGAAGTGTACTTTATAAGTTCCCGGCACTACATTTCTGATTCGGTATTTACCTTCGAGATCAGTTGCATCGCCAATTGCCGTGCCTGCAATAAGAATATTTGCTCCATATAAGGTCTCGCCGTTTGAAGCATCTGTAACCTTACCTATTATTGTTCCTTTTTTCTGGGCAAACATTAATGCCGAAAAGATCAATAGTAGTAAAGTTGACTTAATGACAAAATTTTTACTTTTCATTTTTTCCCCTTAATATTCCTTTTTTTGTTTCCAATCCTTTCCAAAGTCAAACTTCATTAATATCGAATTAGGTGAAAATTATTTTAGAATACCGTTGTGATTATACTTGGTATACTAAGTTGTTGTTAATTTACTTATTTCAAATTTCTTTATCAATGAAATTCTAAATTACTTTTGGTTTATTTAATTTTTTTTACAAACTTTGTCAGTACACTGACAAGCTGAACCTACAATTAACAGCTTTTAATTTGCAGCTTTACGCGTCAAATTAGGCATTTTTCCGCGCAAAACAACTTCATTTAATTCAAATTTATAGTTTTCTTTTTTTGTAATATTTCCAATTAATAAATCAGCTTTTTTTCCGATTTCAATCGTCCCGGTTTCATTATTAATTCCAAGCAAAGCGGCTGCATTTCCGCTGCACAGTTTTGAAGCAAGTATAACAGCTTCATTTAATTCTTTTGCGGAGTGAATTCTGTTCCAAATTCCTTCAATATCTTTGCTAAACCAGTTTAACAGATTTTCAAATGCTTTATCCATTGAAAGGTTGCTTCCGAATAAGGCTTTTGGTTTTTCTTTTACATAGAGGTAATTTTTATCTTCACTTACACAGCCTGTTTTTCCCCCTATTTTAAACTCAGCTAAATCTTCATCACCGGTAACAAACATTGAGTCGGTAATTGCAATAATTTTATCTACACCTTTTCTTGTTATTGCATCCAGCATGTATGATTTGTCAACGTGTATACCGTCAACAATAACCTCGGCATAAATTGAATCATTTCTTAAAAATAACTGTCATTAGTGTCATGGTAAACAAATTGCCTGGGAAGACTCAAATTACTAAAAGCATCTGCCTCATTATCATAAAACGCATTTCAATCAAAATGTCAAAATGTGAATGATTCATGTTGAAACAGCTGGAAAAAAACCGCATTTGTTCCATAACCTGCGGTTGCATTCAAGAACTAAAATGGCAGGATTATGTTTTACAATAGTCTTGGTTGTACTTCCCCAGATTTTGCCTCTTATTCAAGCCTGTGATCCGTTTTTCGGAGACGGATTCGATCCGAACCACGAAAGAACCCGAAGTCGAATATTCAAAGGAAAACGGCTTTTGGTAGACGAATCGAATCCAACGTTTTCAACAAGTGCTGTGTTTACTTCTCTGGAATGCCTTGACATTTGTTTAAGATCTGAAAACTGTGTCTCCTTCGACTTTATGGTCTCTTATAAGATATTTTGCAGAATACATCGAGTTGTGCAACACACGATGCCTTTAATCGTGGAAAAGGATTGGACCCACTTCAACATGAGCTCTGATTACTTACGAAAGGTAGGCTGGGCAATCAATGAGATCGGAAGAGCACACG
>JBGRQB010000027.1:0-32376 GCA_041725875.1 Rhodothermaceae bacterium | reverse complement strand
ATGGCAATTATGATTCTTGCAGAAGAGGGAAAAATAAGTTACGACGATTCTGTTCATACATATCTTCCCGAATTTACTTTTGACAATATTACAATAAGACATTTGCTGAACCATACTTCGGGTCTGCCCAATTATATGTATTATGTTGAACATAAACTGCCTAAAGACAGTATCCCCTATAACGATGTGATGCTTAAAGTTATGTTTGAAAATAATCCGAAATTAAATTTTAATCCCGGACGCAAATTCAGCTACTGCAACACAGGATATGCAATTCTTCCTCTTATTGTTGAAAAGGTGACAGGCAAAACTTTTATCGATTTTGTAGAAACAAAAATTTTCAAAAAACTCGGAATGAATAGCTCGTTTGTTTACAGCAGATTGTTTGAAAATAAGCATAAAGGCAGAACAATGGGGTATTTCAGATGGCGCGGAAGATATGCTGTTAATCTGGATACAAAAAATGACGGTATTGTTGGCGACAAAGGAATTTATTCCACAATAAGCGATTTACGCAAATGGGATGATGCACTGTATAACAATACACTTGTTTCCGATTCTACTATTAGTCAGGCATTTACAAGAGTAAGATTATCTAATGGTCGCGACTGGCATTACGGTTTTGGATTCAGAATTAAGGAAGTTAAAGACAGAAAAGTTGTTTATCATTTTGGAAGATGGAACAGCTTTAAAACTTATCTCGGAAGATATATTGAAGATCACTCCACAATAATTTTGCTCAACAATACAAACAGAAATATCAGTTGGCTGGTAAAAAAAATTGAACACATTTTGTTTAAGGATTCGACAAAGGTAACAATTGAACAAGACTCAACAATTTTACAATAAAAAAGCCGCTTTGAAAAGCGGCTTTAATATTAACTTTAATTCTAATTACTATAAAGGTGTTTAATGGGAGATAACAAATTTTCATTAGTTAAAAGAATTAAAAGTTTTTATTACGCTTGGAATGGTATAAAATATACAGTTAAATCTCAACACAATATGTGGATTCATTTAATAATAATGTGTTTAACACTTGTTTTAGGCGTTTTTTTTGAACTTAATTTTCTTGAATGGGGATTAATTTTCCTTGCTGTAGGAATTGTGCTTCTTTCAGAAATTTTTAACACTGCAATTGAATTAATTATAGATATACTTTTCCCGGAATACAATAAAAAAGCCGGTTTGGTAAAAGATCTTGCTGCCGGTGCGGTTCTTGTTGCCGCTATAACTTCCGTGATAATTGGTCTGCTGGTTTTTCTTCCGAAAATTTTTAATTAACATAAATCATTTTTAAAAGTATATTTTAAATTCCTTTTTAATCAAAGTGAGTTTTTATGAAAAACTTGTTAAAAACATTAACGCTTCTGATATTCTTAACCTCTTCATTTTCACAGGTGAAAATATTCAGAAATCTTACAATTGAAGACGGACTTGCCCAATCTTACGTTAACGAAATTTATCAAAGCGGCAACGGATATATCTGGTTCGGAACAATGCATGGTTTAACAAGGTGGGACGGAATCTATTATCACAATTATGATTTAATTGACGGACTTGTCGGCACAGATATAAAAGCACTTTGCGAAGATAAAAAAGGAAATTTGATAGTAGGAACCAACCTTGGAGTCAGTACTTATAAAAATTACAAAATTGATAATGTTCAACTGAAAGAGGGAGAAGATCTTTCAGATGTTTACTCACTCTATACAAATAGAAAAAATGAAATTTTTGTTGGTTTGAATCGGGGACTGGCAAAACTTAAAGATAACAAACTGGTTAAAATATATAAAGATTCTTTGTTTGCCGGTAAGCGTGTTTACGCCATAACCGGAGATGAAAATGGTAATGTCTATTTTGCAGTAAGAGGAACAGGACTTATAAAACTTACCGATGAAAAATTTGAAGTGATCTCAAACAGCAAAGAGTTTAACACGCACTGGGGAAGCGCTTTTCAAAATTCAGTCGGGGCAATTGTTGTTAACACCGTAAGCGGTTTTGCAACTTATAAAGATGGTGTTATTAAGGTTGTTAACCTTAATGAAAAAATTGAAAACCTGCGAATCAGAAAAATATTTCCCGGAGATTTTAATCAGGTTTTTGTAACAACCAATCAGGGCGTTTTAATTTATGATGATGGCGAAATTGAAATCATCGATACAAAAAACGGCTTGCCCGGAAATAACGTGGTTTCAGTTGGTCGTGATTTTAACGGAGTTTATTATTTTGGTGTAAGAGCTGAAGGTGTTGCGCTTTATGACGGTGGAAGAATCTTTTCTCTTAATCGTGAAACAGGGTTTACTTCTAATCGTATTTACGGAATCACCGAAGGTTATGATAACAAAATTTTTGTTGCTTCTTTTGGCGGAGGAATTCAGGTTTACAACAACGGCAAAGTTGAAATTTTATCGAGAAAAACCGGCTTCCCTACAAATAGTATAAATGATGTTAAAGCTTACGATGAAAGCAGTTTTATTGCTGCAACCGATATTGGTTTGGTTCACTGGGGGAGAAACGGACTTATAAAAATCATTGATAGAAAAGCAGGTTTGGAAAATACTTTTATAACAACTGTCCAGATTGATAAAGAAAAAAATATTTACGCAGTAAGTAGCAACAGACTTTACATAATAAAAGATAACAAAGTAAAAAAATACAAAGTGAATAAAGATCTTCCGGCAGCAAGAATTTCTTTAGTCTATAAGTTGAAAAACGGGACTCTGCTTGTCGGGACAGAAAACAGCGGAATTATCAAAATTGAAAATGATTCCGTCAGTTCAATAACAAAATCTGACGGTCTGGCAGATAACAAAATTCTTAGCATCTTTGAAAGAGAAGACGGAACCATACTTGCCGGAACACAGGGCGGACTCACAGTTATAAAGGATGGTGAATTTAAAGTTTATAATACATTAAATGGTTTAACTGACAATACAATCTACTGCGTGGGAGAAGATGATTATAATCAGATTTATCTGACAACAAATCGCGGAATGGATATTATCAAATTTGATAATGATGAAATTCAGGTCAGAAACATTTCAATGAAAAACGGACTTGCAGGAAATGAGTGTAATGTACGAGGATTGTTCAAAGATAAAAAAGGAAGAATGTGGGTCGGAACTCTTAAAGGAGTCTCTTGCTACGATCCTCTTAAAGACAACACAGCTCAAAATCCTCCTGAAATAAAATTAACTTCCGTGCGTTTGTACGATAAAATTGTTGATGATTTTTATCAGAATAAAAAACTCGTGTTTAAACATAATGAAAACTATCTTCGGTTCCGCTTTATGGGTGTTAACCATACATCTCCCGGACAAGTAAAATATCAGTACAGATTAACAAACGAAGATCCAAAGTGGGTTGAATCCGATGTGAGATTTGTAAGATATGCTAATCTGGATAACGGAGAATATCGCTTTGAAGTAAGAGCAAAAAATGAAGGTGGAAACTGGAGCAAAATTGCCGGAATTTCATTCACCATTTTAGCACCTTTTTATCTAAGCTGGTGGTTTATAACATTAAGTATAATTTTAGTTGCCGGAACCGTAACACTTTTTATTACAATGCGCGTCAGACAAGTTATTCAGTTTGAAAGATTAAGAACAAAACTTTCTGCTGATCTGCACGATAACGTTGGAGCCGGATTAACGGAAATTTCCATTTTAAGTGAAGTGATTGCACTTGCAAAAGAAAGAAATAATGAAGATGTAACAAGAAACCTGAATTTGATAAGCCGGACTGCCAGACAACTTGTAGATTCGATGAGTGATATTGTATGGCTTGTAAATCCGAAACGCGATTCTTTATACGATTTGATTATTCGTTTGGAAGAAACATACCTTGAAATTTTTAACTCAAAAGGAATTAGTTTTCAATCTAAAAATCTTGTTTCTCTTCAGGCAATTTCACTTCCTATGGAATACAGACAGCATCTTTATCTAATATTTAAAGAAGGTATAAACAATTCGTTAAAATATAGCGACTGTAACAAAATATTTCTCGATGCAGATGTTGACGGGAAAAAATTAAAAATGCGTCTGGCCGATGATGGAATTGGTTTTAATAAAGACCAGAAAACAAATGGTCACGGACTCAAAAACATGCAGCAGAGATCTGACACAATTAACGGAACTCTTGATATAAACTCTGCGGTTGGTGAAGGTACAAAAATTTTATTTGAAGGAAAAATAACAGGTTGATAAGATGATAAATGTAGTAATAGTTGAAGATAGCGCCCCTATAAGAGAGGGATTGAAATTTTTGTTAAACGGAACAGAAGGATTTAAATGTTCCAACACATACGAAAACTGCGAAGATATGCTTAAGGAGATAGAAGAACAATATCCTGATGTAATGCTTATGGATATTGGTCTGCCCGGAATGTCCGGAATTGAAGGAATTGAAAAAGTAAAAAAAATCTTTCCAGATATCCCGATTTTGATTTTAACTGTTTACGAAGAAAATGAAAAAATCTTTGATGCACTTTGCGCCGGCGCCTGCGGTTATCTGGTGAAAAAAACAGAACCGACAAGATTACTTGAAGCTATAAAAGAAGCAAGTGAGGGCGGGGCACCAATGAGCGCTCCGATAGCCAGAAAAGTAGTGGCCTATTTTCAGAAAAAAGATAACAAAAAAGCAGCTTCGGAAGTTTATTCTTTAACTGCCCGGGAAAAAGAAGTGCTAAAAGGATTGGTTGAAGGAAACAGTTATCAGGTTATTGCCGATTCATTATTTATCAGCATCGATACAGTGAGATACCATTTCAGAAATATCTACAGAAAACTTCACGTTCACTCACAAAAAGAAGCAGTTGCAAAAGCAATTAAGGAAGGTCTTGTGTAATCCCACATTAAAATGTAGGTCAGCATTACTCACCCTCAATAAAAACCTCTTTATATGTAGGTTCTTTTTATCTGCCAGAACTTTAATTTTAGTTTCAAGAAAAATGAAACTATGAAAAATTTATTAATTGTAGAAATAAATAGATCGTTCCCGGAAAAATTTCTGGCAGAGTTAACCTCTTCATTCAATTTGGAAGTAAGAAAGGTTGTTGAATCAGATACTGAATCATTGCAGAATCTTTATCCCGATTTGGTAATTCTGTTTTCTGAAAAAACAGAATCTGATCATTCGGAAATTCTTAAAATTCTGAAACACAATTTTTCTGATATTCCAATTATTTTAATCGATAATTACGAATTATCCGAAGAAGGATTAAACGCCCTTAAAACCGGAGCAACAGGCTACTTCAGTTTAAAAGAAAAAGATTTTGATATTATCAGAATTGTCAGTAATTCAATTAACGGAGAAGTTTTTATTCCCAAAGTATTGGCCGAAGAGCTTGCATCACCTTTTGTGAAAATATCTGGATTAAAAAAAATTAAAAACAATTTTTTTACCACAAGAGAGCTTGTATTTTTGACATTACTGAAAGATGCGGAATCATATTCAATTATTGCTGACAAACTGAATGTCTCAATTGATAAAATTAATTTTCTTGTAAGAAATATTTACAGGAAACTTCATTTTTATCACAATGTAAGTGAAGTGATATAAAGTATATTTTCGGGGGGAAGTATACGAATCATCATTTGGCTGAAATCATCTGCTGAAGAGGTTTTTACCTCTTCAGCTTTTTGTTCAGTTTTATTTTTGAAAATTAAAATATACGGAGTTATGTCAGTATTGAATTCTAGATCGTATACCCTCAGCATCCTCTTCCTGCTGTTTAGCATTTCAATCTTCTCGCAAATTAAAATTAAAAATGTTAATGCTGTTAAATCTGTTGCTCCGGTTATTGACGGAATTTTACTTCCCGATGAATGGAAAGCCGCAGAAATTGCAACTAATTTTGTACAGCGCGAGCCAAATGAAGGAGAGCCGGCAACCGCAAAAACCGAAGTGAAATTTCTCTACGATGATAAATATTTATACATCGGAGTAAATTGTTACGACGATTCCCCCGAACTTATCGCAAATGCCTTCTCTAACAGAGATACATACGGCTGGGGCGACTTTATCGGCATTATGCTCGATACTTTTCACGATCACCTTAATTCATATATTTTTGCCGTAACAGCTGCCGGAACGCAGCTTGACGGAAAATGTTTTGATGATAACCGTAGAAGCTACTCTTGGGACGGGATTTGGTGGAGCGAAACAAGAATTCACGAATCGGGCTGGTCAGCCGAAATGAAAATCCCTTTTACAACTCTTCAGTTTGATGAAAACAAAACAGAGTGGGGATTAAATGTTTTCAGAAATATTGCCAGAAAAAGAGAAATGAGTTACTGGCAGTTTCAAAATAGGGATTACCAATTTCGTATATCAACTGCCGGACACTTGAAAAATTTGAACAATTTAAAGAATGGTGTAAATTTAGATTTTATCCCTTATGCAACATCAAGTTTTACAGAGAGCCGCACTTCAGATTTTGATATGAGAAACAAAAACGGCGTTACCGGTTTTGATGTAAAATACGGAGTTACGTCAAATCTTAATTTGGTTCTTACAGTTAACCCCGATTTTGCCCAGATTGAAGCTGATGATGAAAGAATAAATTTAAGTAACTATCCTTTGTATCTTTCTGAAAAAAGACCATTTTTTCTGGAAGGGAATGAAAATTTCAGAACCAAAGGGCAAAACCATTCTTCAAATCTTTTCTATTCAAGAAGAATAAACAATCCCGCATACGGAGTTAAACTCTCCGGAAAAGTTGGTGAGTGGAATATAGGGTTTTTACATTCGCTGAATGAAGATGACGGCGGAATTAATAGCAAAATTTCAAACGAAGAACTTGCTTCAGATTTTGACAATTCTGCATTTTATAATATCCTTAGAATTAATCGCGATATTTTCAATAATTCTCAAATAGGACTAATTGCAATGAGCAAGGAATATTCGGGAAAATATAACCGTATATTGGGTTTTGACGGACAATTTGCATTCTGGGATAATTATAAATTTATCTTTGAAATGAGCAAATCACTAAATGACGGGGATAACGAAAATAGTCATTCCATTTATTTGCGACTTAACAAAAGTACCGACTTTTTCGGATTTGGATTAAACTATGGCGAAATGGGAAAAGATTTTGTCGCAAATGAATTGGGATTCTATAATTATAATAATTACAGAAAAATTAATGGATCGGTAAGAATCGGGCCAAGACTCGAAGAGATTGGAATAAGAAAACTTAGTATTGGTTTAAGCGGCCATCTTGTGAACTTTGAAGATGTTGATTTCTCTGATAAAGCTTCACTTACAAGAGAAATGGAGCTGTGGACAATGCTTTCAAATATGCAGTACTGGGCTTTTCGTATGTCAATTTCCAAAGGGAAAAGATTTGACCGGGTTGATGATTTTCTTTACGACAGACTTAGATATTCCTTTTTTCTGGATAACAATTCCAGCTCCGATGTTTATTTCCGTTTAACGCATAATCAGGGAAAATACCGAAAAGGATATTTTTGGGAATATAAATCAAGTGCTACAATTAAGCCTTTTAACAAACTTAAAATAAATTTGAGCTACAATCGTAGTCTGGTAAAATACAATACAATTGATACCGATGAGTTTGTTGAAACAATGTATGAAATATGCAGAACCAAATTTTACTACTATTTTACAAACAAGCTCGATATGCGCTTAATTGCCCAGTATAATATCTTGAGTGACAGACTAAATACATATTTTTTACTGGGATACAGATTTTCACCCGGATGTGCACTTTTTATTGCGTACAACGAACAATTTGATTCCGATACATACTCAGTTGATGATATTGAATATCATCCTGATTTCAGCTCATCGCAAAAAGTGCTTCAGGTAAAATTTTCATATTTAATTCAGTTTTAGCTGAATTAGGGGAGTAAATGTTAAGGGGTATTTTTTAATACCCCTTTTCTTTTAATTAATTTGGATATAATTGGCACTTTAGTTATTTTCTATGAAGTCTGCATTTTAAAAAATAAACGGCCGAAATCTCGTGCGGAAGATATTTCTAAATATATTTCTCATTTTTTCCGGAATTGCCTTTACTTACGGGCAATCTCAGGAATTGTTTGTTAAGGCCGCTTATCTGGAAAAATTTGCAATGTTTACCGAGTGGCCTGAAACAGAAGAAGAAAATGAAGGGCCGTTGTTTATAATTAAGGTTATTGGTGACAGACAATATTTTAAGACAATCAGCAAATTCTATACAAAACATAAAATCAGAAACAAAACAGTTAAAGTAAGTTATGTAGATGATATTAAGAAAATAAAATCTTGCCATATCTTGTTTATAACTGAAATCTCCCCGAAAAAACTTAACAAAATTGTTGAATTTACAAAAGAAACCCCCATTTTGACAGTCTCCGACACCAAAGGTTATGCCCTAAGCGGAGTCCTTATTAACTTGTTTAATGTTGATAACAAAATCAGATTTGAAATTAATAAAAAAGCAGTTGATAATACCGGACTGGTTTTAAGTTATCATCTTTTGAAATTTGCAAAAATTGTGAGTTCCGTAAGAAATTGATATGCAGATAGTCAAAAATTTATCAATCAAAAATAAACTTGTGTTACTGATTCTTTCCATTACAGTTGTTGTGATGAGTTTGGGTTTTAGTGTTGTAATCTATACTGATCTTAACTCTATGGAAAATGAAATCATTTCTGATGCAAAATCAAACTCCCGAATGATGGCTGATTATCTTGTGTTTTCACTAATTTTTAACGACAAAAAAGGTGCACAGGAAGTAGTAAAAAAAATTGATAATATTAAATGGATTTCGAGCGTAATTGTTTATTCAGATCAACTTACCGAATTTGTTTCCTATCATAAAGCTAATCAGGAAGAATTATTGCGAATAACCAATTTATCTGAAAAAATTACAATAAATGATGATTTTATACATATCCAGCAGCCGATTAAATATCAAAATGAAGAGCAGGGACTCCTTTACCTGATAGTTTCAAAAAAATCATTAAACAGCAAAATATTGGAATACCTGATTACAATTTTAGGACTTTTTATCGGATTGATAATTTTCAGTTATTTCCTTGCCGTGAAGTTTCAGAAATTTATTTCAGCTCCAATTCTTGAACTTGCAAAAACAATGCACTTTATCAGAGGAGAAGAAGATTTTTCCATTCGCGTTGTAAAAACGGGAAATGATGAAATAGGAGAATTATACGAAGGCTTTAACAAGATGCTGGAAAGAGTTCACAATAAAAAAATTGAAAGAAACTCGGCTCTTGATGCGCTTCGTGAAAGTGAAGGAAAGATAAGAGCTATTTTTAATCAAACGTTTCAGTTTATCGGACTTCTGGATCTTAAAGGCCGTCTTTTGGAGTGTAATGAATCTGCAATTTCCGAATACCTTGAAGAAGGTGAAGTTTTAATTGATCGTAAATTTTCAGAATCTTCACTTTGGAATGGTGCTGTTGAAACACGCAAAATTTTTGATATGCACATAAGAAGTGCAGCTTCAGGTGAGTTTGTAAGGTTTGACACTTATTTCAAAAATAAGAAGAATGAACGCCGATTTTTTGATTTTTCAATAAAACCGGTGAAAAATAAATTTGATGCAGTTGTTATGCTGGTGATAGAAGGTCGCGACATTACTGAACGAAAAAATGCAGAAGAAAAAATTCGTCAGTTAAATATGGATCTTGAGCAAAGAGTAAAGAGTCGCACAATTCAGCTGGAAGCAGCAAACAAAGAACTGGAATCATTCTCATATTCGGTTTCGCACGATCTGCGGGCTCCTTTAAGAAGTATTAATGGTTTTAGTACAGCGCTTATAGAAGATTACTCAGACGTGCTGGATGATACGGGAAAAGATTATTTGAAACGTGTTGTCGGTGCATCAAAAAAAATGGCAAATCTAATTGATGATCTGCTCAATCTTTCCAGAATTTCAAAAACAAAAATCGAGAAAACAAAAGTTAATGTTTCTGATATTGTTACTGAAATAATTTCCAGACACAAAGAAGAAAATCCGGGCAGAACTATGGTTCTTGAACTCGATCAGGAAGTTTTTGTAAATGCAGATGAAAGACTTGCCAAAATTGTACTTGAAAATTTAATATCAAATGCATGGAAATTTACACAAAAGAGATCGGAACCAATTATAAAAATTTATAATTTAAAGGATTGTAATAATAAAAAAAATGTATGCGTGGTGGAAGATAACGGAGCCGGTTTTGATATGGAATATTCCTCCAAACTTTTTGGAGCTTTTCAGCGACTTCATACACAAGATGAGTTTGAAGGTACTGGAATCGGTCTGGCAACGGTTCAGCGCATAATTAATAAACACGGGGGTAAAATATGGGCCGAAGGAGAAATTGAAAAAGGTGCAAAATTTTATTTTACTTTTGAATAGAAAAGGAAATGGAAGAAAGAACAATTTTAATTGTAGAAGATAACAGAGATGATGAAGCACTTATTTTAAGGGCTTTTGAAAAGAATAAGATTAAGAGTAATCTCTTTATCGCCAGAGACGGGGCAGAGGCTCTCGACTGGCTGTTTCGAAAAGGAGTTTATAAAGATCGTGCAGATGAAAAACTCCCTGTCCTGATTATTATGGATCTTAAACTTCCTAAAATTAACGGTCTGGAAGTTCTAAAGGAAATAAGAACAAATAACAAAACAAAATTACTCCCGATTGTTATTTTAACAACCTCGGTAGAAGAAAGTGATATACTGGAAAGCTACAAACTGCAGGCAAACAGTTATATCAAAAAACCGGTAGACTTTAACCAGTTTAGCAATGTTGTTAAGAGTTTAAGTCATTACTGGCTCGAATTAAATCAAAACTTACCCGCAATGGATTATTCTTCACCGGAGATGCAGAAATGCCGAATGAATTAAAAATTTTATTTATTGAAGATAATACGGATGACGTACTATTAATATCCAGAAAATTAAAAAAAGAAGGTTTTTCATTTACTCATATTGTAGTTAACAGTATTGAGGAATTAAGATCTGCTTTTGAAAATCATAGACTTGATCTGATAATTTCAGATTATTCACTTCCCGAGTTTAATGGTCTGGATGCCCTCAGAATATATAAGGAGTTTAACCTTGATATTCCTTTTATTTTGGTTTCGGGAACCATAGGGGAAGAGCTTGCAGTTAAAGCAATGAAAGAAGGTATTCACGATTATCTTATGAAAGACAGATTAGAACGACTTGCACCTGCTGTTGAGCGTGAAATTCGTGAATACAGAATCAGAGAAAAAAACAGAAATGCAGAAGTTGCACTTCGGGAGAGTGAACGGAGATACAGAGAGCTTGTGGAAATGTCTCCCGACGGAATTTTAATTTTGCACAACGAACATATAATTTTTACAAACAAGAGTGCAATCAAAATTTTAAATTTCAAAACTGTTTACCATTCTTTTAACGAAGATATAAAAGATTACATTGTTGATAAAGATTGCCTTTCAACATTTCTTTCTGCTCTTAAAAGCAGAGAAAAAACTGACCATATTGAATGTCAAATCAGACAGTTTGACGGTGGAATTCTTGATTGTGAAATTTCAATAGTTCCTATTATTCACAACGGAATTGAAGCGCAGCAGCTTATTATAAGAGATATTACCAAAAGAAAAACTTCCGAAAAAACTATCCGACAACTTTCCAGAGCAGTTATTCAGAGTCCGGTAGCAATTATTATTACTGATCCAAAGGGACTCATAGAGTATATAAATCCTAAGTTTGAAGAAAAGAGCGGTTTTACTTTTGATGAAATAAATGGACAAAAACTGCGCGTTCTTAAAGAAGGAATTTTGCCGGATGATAAACATCGTGAACTCTGGAAAACAATAAGCAGCGGCAATGAATGGAAAGGTGAGGTAATTAATAAAACCAAGACTGGCGTGAAGTATTGGGAAAATGTTGTTATTTCTCCAATTATTGAAGACTTCAAAATTCAGCATTATGTGATTGTTAAAGAAGATATCACAGAAAGAAAATTGATGGAAACTGAAATAATTGAAGCAAAAGAGAAAGCGGAAAATTCTGAAAAATTAAAATCAGAATTCCTTGCCCAGATGTCGCACGAAATTCGTTCACCTATTAATGTTGTTTTGAGTTTCAGTAATCTGATTAGAAGCGAACTTGAAGGAAAGTTAAGTGAAGAACTTTCGGAAAGCTTTTTAACGTTGGATAATGCCGGAAGAAGAATTATCAGAACCATAGATTTAATTTTGAATATGTCGGAAATACAAACCGATTCTTACGATTACATTCCAAGAAATATTAATCTGAACAAAGATATAATTGCGCAGCTTTACGATGAATATAAACACCTGGCCAGTGAAAAAGGTCTGGACCTGTTTGTGAATTATAAAACAGGCAACTCGGAACTTGTTGCAGATGAATATTCTCTTACTCAGGTTTTTGCAAATCTTATTGATAACGCAATCACTTACACTGAAAAAGGAAAAGTTGACATAAATGTTGAAAGAAATAATAACGGTCACTTACAAGTTGAAATTTGTGATACGGGAATTGGAATTTCAGAACAATATATTCCAAATCTGTTTAAGCCCTTTACGCAGGAAGAGCAGGGCTATACCAGAAAATATGAAGGCAATGGTTTGGGACTCGCACTTGTACAAAACTACTGCGAGCTGAACAATGCCGATATTATAGTTGAAAGTCAGAAAGATAAAGGCTCAAAATTCACGGTTGCTTTTAAACCAAATTAACAGGAAGATAACAATTCGGTTACACGAAGTTAATCTTTAAAGAGTAACTTTGTTAAAACAGGAGGAATATATGAAGGCCTTGGTTTTAACATTGTTATTTGTCAACTTGTACTTTACAGGTGAATTTAAGAAAGCAAAAGAAAATTTTGATGAAAGTTATTTCCCTGTTAATCCAAAGAAAACTTTAATTTACGAATCTGATTTTGGCGATACAAAATTTTCAATCACGGGGAGTGAAAACTCTTATACAATAACCAACAAGTCGGACGATTTCGATTACAAGCAAACTCTGCTTCGCAAAGACGGAAAATATTATATTACAAAAACTGAACAGGATGTAGATGTCTTCCTCTTTTTTTCTTCCTCCAGTAAAGTCACCTATAACAAACCCGCGCTCAGATTTCCATTTCCTTTACAAAAGGGTGATAGCTGGAAATGGGAAGGTTATGAATATTCCGAAGATGATTCAACTCTTATTACAATTTCAGGAAAAGTTGTCGGAACCGAAGAAATTACAGTTCCCGCCGGAGAATTTAATTGTCTGAAAATAGAAACTGAAATCGGCGGAGAAGATGAATCAAAAGATGTTGTAACTGAATGGCTGGCAGAAGATGTTGGCTTGGTAAAAATTGAAGCACAGGTTGGTAAAGGAGGAGTTGTAGGATTATTGCAAAGTATTCTTGGTCTGGAAACGCTTAAGTTTGAACTCAAGGAAATTATTTCGGACTAATCATTCTTTTTTTAACTTTATCAAGTTTATTTCATTTGAATTTACTATATTCTGTCTGTGAACACAGGTGAGTTATGGATAAATTCAAAATTGGCAAATCTTTAAATATTTCTTTAAAAATCGGTTTAAGTTATCTTGTTTTTGGTCTGTTATGGATTTTCTTTTCTGACAAATTCCTTGAATCATTTGCATTTTCAATTGATACTCTTTCCACTTTGCAGACGTACAAAGGCTTCTTTTTTGTAATTATATCAACCTTGTTTATTGTTGGTGCAATGTTTTTGGCAAACAATGTTTTGAGAAACAAACTTAGCAGTCTGGAAGATTTTTTTGAACTGAATATCAATCCTGTTTTGGTTTTAGGTTATTTCGATTTTGAAATAGTAAGAGTAAACAAAGCTTTTTATGAAATTTTTGGTTATCCGAATGATGCAAAAATCGATATAACTGACCTGGTAGTTTCGGAAGAAAAGTTTAGCATCAAACAATTAAAAAAAGAATTATCAGTTGTAAGAAGTGAAAAAGAAAAAAAGATTAAATGGGTATTTAAAAATAAAGATAATAGCACTCTTGAAGTTTTAGTTACTGCAAAATCTGCTTTTTGCAAAAACAGAGATGTCATTATTCTGTTCCTGGAAAAAATTGAAAATATTGAAACCAGACTCTCAGCAAAAAAAGCCTTTCTTGAAAACACCTTTGAACATATCCCGGTAGGGATTCACATTTTGAAAAAAGAAGAAGAAAAATATATCTCCTTGTATTCCAATATAGAAGCAGTAAGAATTTTGGAACTGGAAGAAATTACAGAAAAAGAATTAATGCAAATTCAATTTTCAGATAAAGACAGAGGCGAAATTGGTTTTGAAAATCTTCCTTTTATAAAAATTCTTAATGAAGAAAATAAATATTTTGACGGCGAAGTAAATATAATTCATAAAGATAAAACTCTCGATATTTTGCTTCGTTCTTCTGCGGTTACCGATCAGGAAGGAAAAACAATTGCCTGTGTTTCAGTTTTTAGAGATGTTACCTGTATCAAAAAAACTGAAAGCGCTTATAAAAATTATCAGGCAAAATATCGCACATTGTTTGAAACTTCTCCTGAAGCAATTCTTATTTTTAATGCTGAAACAAAAGAGATAGTAGATTTTAATAAGAAAGCTTTGTATCTCTTTAAACTAAAACCAAATGAAATAATTGAAAAAAGTTTTGATGCATTAAATCCGGTAAATCAATCTGGCGGAATTAATTCTTCTGAAAAAATTGAAAGATATATCAACGCCGTTGTGCAGGGAGGAACACCACATTTTGAATGGCAGCATAAAAATAAATATGATGAACTTATTTCGTGTGAAGTCTCAATGGCAAAACTTCCGTCTGACGAAGGTGATTTTGTAAAATGCACAATTGTGGATATTTCTGACAGAAACCTTGCAGAAGATATGTTAAACAAGACTGAAAAAATTTATCAGGAAGTTATCTCTTCTGTTACTAACAATATAACAGTCCACGATGCTTCTAACGGTCTGCTGCTTGAAGGAAATAAAACATTTTTTGAGACTTTTTTATATGAACAGGAAAATGTAAAAAATAAATCTATCACAGATATTTATTCTTCAAATCAAAAGTATGATGAAAATAGTTTTGCTGAAAAAATAAAACTTGCAAAAGAGAATAAAGAACTTCGGTTCAGATGGAAATCTTTAACAAAGGAAGGAAAAGATATCTGGCTCGATCTTTTATTAAAATATATTGAGATTGACGGAGAAGGCAGAATAGTTGCAATCTCACGAAATGTAAATGAAATTGTAGTTGTTCAGCAGGAACTGGTTGCTCTTACAAAATCTTTAAAAGAAAAAAATGAAGAGTTCCGACATTTATTATATACAGCAACTCATGATTTAAGAACACCTTTGTTGAATATTCTGGGTTTTAGTAACGAGTTGAAATTAAACCACGAAGAACTTGCTTCTTTAATGGAAAATGAAGAAAACTTTGATTTTGATAAATTTCAAGAATTGCTGAGCAGTGATTGCCATAATGACATTGACACGATTGTTGAAAACACAAAAAAAATGTCCACTTTAATAAATGGATTAATTGAGATTTCAAGAATAGAAACTTTTGAAATCAAAAAAGAAGATATAAATGTATTTTTGCTGATTGGAGAAATAAAGAAAAATCTTGAACATAAAATCGAAGAAACAGGAGTGGAGATTATTGTTGAAAATCTTCCAATTTGTTTTAGCGATAAATACAAACTTCATCTTATTTTCAGAAACTTAATCGACAACGCAATTAAATTCAGAAATCCAGATGCCAAGTCATTTATAAAAATTACAGGCAAAATTGAAGATGAAAAATTATTTTACTCTGTTGAAGATAACGGAATTGGAATTGAACAGAAAAATATGAGTAAAATAATTGAAATGTTTTACAGAAATGATCCTGAATATGCAGAAGGTGCCGGACTCGGACTTTCGATTGTTGAAAAATCTCTTGAAACAATTGGAGGCGATTTATTTATAGAATCTACAAGAGGTGAAGGTTCCAGATTTACTATCTCGATTCCAAACTTTTTTCGCGGATGATTGTCTTTTGCATTAACTGAAAGATATATCTGAGAACAAGAGTAAATTTGGATACGTCACCTGGTTAAACACCATAAATCCTGTATCAAAATTCACCTGAGAGTTTCCTTCAGGCACACTTATTGTGTTTGTGTGTCCCCCCACATAATTATTTTTCTCAAAAAGTGAAATTTCAAATTTTTGATTTAGAAGATAAGCTGCTCCTAATCCAGAAATTCCTGTTCCTATTATTACGATGCGTTCCATATAAAACCTTTCATATTAAGATAACTTATCATAACATCGTAGTTGTCACCTTCATCATCACTAATAATTATCTCTTTTCAAACAAATAGTGACTAATCAACCATTCGTTTCCCTGATTGTAACCCCAAAGTTCTGCACAAGACATAAAAAATACACGCCAGTAGTTGAACCATTTTTCCGATTCCTGTTCGCCGTAAGTCTGAGTAAATATTTCTTTTATCCTTAATTTATTTTGATC
The DNA here is from genome assembly GCA_041725875.1 of Rhodothermaceae bacterium. Lineage (GTDB taxonomy): Bacteria > Bacteroidota > Ignavibacteria > Ignavibacteriales > Melioribacteraceae > JBGRQB01. Next base: position 15,860 of record JBGRQB010000027.1, on the reverse strand, counting down.
GAAATTTTTCAACCATTGATTTGCAGTTTTTTCATAATGTTTTCCATTTACAACCCAGTGATTTAATATTTCAAAATCGGTTGCAAAGTAGAGAAGCAGATCATCGCTCGGCATTATTCCGCCTGTAAAGAAATATTGCGACATCCAGTCTGTCTGGTCTTTTACTTCAAACAGATAAGCAAATTTGTTGTGTGTAAAGATGTGAACAAAAAGTTTTCCGTCGGTTACCAACAGCTTATGAAGTTTATTAAAAAGCTGTTTATAATTCCGCATATGCTCAAACATTTCTATTGATACAATTCTGTCAAACTTTTTATCTGATTTAAAATGATTTACATCAGAAGTAATTACATCAATGTTATCAACTTTAAGAGCAACTTTTTTGTTTTCAATATATTCCTTTTGAGTTGCTGAATTAGAAAGCGAAGTTACTTTACAGTTTGGGTAATTCATTGCAATGTAAAATGATAAAGAACCCCATCCGCATCCAAGATCCAGAATTTCTTCTCCATCTTTTATTCCGGCTCGCTGACAAGTAATATTAAGCATATTTTCTTCTGCTTCAGAAAGTGTTTCTGTGTCGTCTGCCCAATAACAACTGCTGTATTTCAGATGTTCACCCAAAACAAGTTTGTAAAACTCAGTGGGAACCTCGTAATGTTGTTTGTTGGCATCGGCCGTATTAATTGCTATTTTGGATTCTTTAAGAAAGTTTACAAGAGTAACAAAATGTTCTTTTTGTCTTTCTTTGTTTTCTTTTTTCTCTGATTTCAGTCTTTCCTGTAATAATTTTCTAATTCCAAGACGTAATAACGGATCAGGTACAATACCGGTTTCAATAAGCTTATCAATCATTTTTTCCTCCAATTAAGATTTCTTTTGGGGATGATTTTACATCAGCTTTAAATAGTATTATCAGAATGTAAAGTGTGGTTGCTGCGCTGCCTAGACAGAAAAACAATATGGCCCATACTATTTTTTTCAGCAGTGATGATTCTCTAAAGCATACCCATAAAAAAATTATTATTTCGTTTATGTTAAAATCTATTAATGTAGCTTTCATCCAGGGAATAGAGCTTAAAAATTCCCATTCTTCAAAAAGATTGCTTTCCAGACTTGTTGCAATAATTGTGTAAACAATCCAGACAAACAGTAGCAAAAACAATATTCTTAAAAAATAGATCATATCAACTTCCTTCAACTCTCAGTTTTATAATTTTCAGAAACGCCAAAAGTTTTATAAAAGGGAAGACCGGATCTATTTCAAATTTTCTTATTGCAAAATTTACTCTGGCCGGATATTTATGATGATTATTTTGAAACAGCTCTCCCAGTGTTAAAAAATCAAAAGGAAGAGAGTTTCTGGAATTGTCATTTGTATCTTTAAAATTCCGGTAACCATATTTGTGTCCACACCAATTAACAATTGCTCCATGTATCGGACCCATTAGAAAGTGAGCTGGTAATAAAAGATAGTAAAACCAGGCCTCTGCAAATATCACGTAAAACGCTGTATAACAAGCAGCCCAAATAATTCTGTGGAACCACTTGTCGGTAAATCTTTCAAATGAATCCCATACAGGAACGTTTTCATTAAATTTTTCACCCTCTTTTATTTTGTTGTTAACAAGGTCTATATAAATTTCTTTTGTATTCCACATCAATGAGAAAACACTCTTGAAGAAATGAGGAGAATGAGGATCTCTTTTTGTATCACTAAAAGTATGATGCATTCTGTGCATTATAGCATATGCTCTGGGGTTCAAAAAAGATGAACCCTGAGCAATGTAAGTCAGAACGAAAAATACCTTTTCCCAAGATTTTTTCATAACAAACATATTATGTGATGCATATCTGTGAAGAAAAAATGTTTGAAAAAAAAGTGAAATAAACCAATGTGATATAAAAAATAAAATAATCGTCATCTTGTATAGTTTTTGTAAAATTTATTGTTGTAATCAAAGACTCCGTGTCTTATTTCCATGGTAATACTTTTTTCAGCTAAAATCAATAAAAGCTTGACATATCTTCGAAAAAAAATTACATTTGTTTTAGATCTTTGTTTGATGAAAAGTGAAAAATAATTATACAAAAGTTATACATAATTGAATTTGTATATTTCTTGTATAAGAAATTGTATAGCTTAGTAGCATTTTCATCTTTTTCCTTAATATGCGTTTTTACAATAAAAAGTGCTAAAACTTTGATTTATTATCGGAAAAAGGCTATATTAATTAAAGTGTTGGACTCACAAAAAATAAGATTATGGAATACAAAACTTATACAATTAAAGCTGCAGCGCAGCTTACAGGTCTTTCAGAACTGGTTATAAGAGCCTGGGAAAACAGATATGGCGCTGTTGTACCTGCCAGAAAGGGCAACAGAAGAATATACTCTGAGAGTGATATTGAGAAGTTATCTCTGCTTAAAAAACTTACTGAAAACAATTACAGAATAGGTAATATAGCAAACTATTCGGTTGAAGAGTTAAAAGATATTATTACTCTTAATGATATAAAGAAAACCGGAATGGCAAATGTTCTAAAACCGGGCACAGCAGAAAATTTTGCAAATATTCTTGCCGAGTGCGTTTCTTATATCAGAAACTTTGACAACAAAAACCTTGAACTGCTTTTAAATAACTGCGCAGTGGAATATAGTCGCAATCAATTTATAGATAATATTATTATTCCCCTTATTAGTAAAGTAGGAGAATATTGGCGGACAGGAATTTTAAGAATTGCACACGAGCATTTTGCAAGTACAATAATCAGAAAAATTATGTCTACATTATTAGATGGATTTAAAATTGATGACAGGTTTCCCAAAATACTTATCTCAACTCCTCAGGGCCAATATCATGAGATAGGTGCTTTGATCGGGGGATCTCTTGCAGCTGCGGACGGATGGAATGTTGTTTATCTTGGTCCAAGCTTACCAATAGAAGAAATTGTTTACACTGCACAAAAAATAAAACCGGAAGTGATTTTTTTGAGTCTGATTTATCCCTCAGATGACTCACGACTTTTACAGGAGCTTTCTAAATTAAAGGTGCTCGATTATACGCCTCATCTTATTTTCAGCGGAGAATCAATTGGAGGATATAAAGAGACAATTGCCGACATTAAAGGAAAAATTGTTGATAGTTCGGAAGAGTTTAGAAACCTGCTTAAAGCAATTAGAGCAGAAAACTCTGTAAAGCATCAAAATAAAGAGGGAGAAAGGATGGATTAAATGTTGAACGCTTATCAGTTATCAGCAATTTCCATTTTAATTTTCATCATACTGATATTTATTGTTGCGCAAATTAAAAATGATAATTCCAAAATTGATATAGGCTGGGGTACCGGGTTTATTGTTTCAGCCTTTACTATGCTTTTTCTCAACATAAATTTGAAACTGATTTTTGTTTTTTTGATCCTGTTTATTTGGGGAAGCAGATTAAGTATCTATATCTATATAAGAAGCAAAGGGAAACCGGAAGATTTTCGATATACGGAAATGAGAAAAAACTGGGGTTCCAGACAAAAATTTAATGCCTTTTACAGAGTTTTTCTTTTGCAGGCGGTTTTAATGTATATAATAAATTTACCGATAATAAGTGCGTTCCATAAAGGACAAGCTGAATTTTCTCCTGTTAATGTTGCAGGACTGATAATTTTTGTTGTCGGATTTCTGTTTGAAACAACTGCAGATTTGCAAATGTACAGATTCAAAAAAGAGGAAAGCAATAAAGGTAAAATAATAAAAAGCGGGTTATGGAAATATTCGCGACATCCAAATTATTTTGGAGAAATGATCTTGTGGTGGGGAATCTATTTATTCACATTTCAGACTGAAACATTTTGGTGGACGATTATTAGTCCGGCATTAATTTCATTTTTACTGCTAAAAGTATCCGGCGTGCCGATGCTTGAAAAGAAATTTGAAAAAAATCCGGAATGGGAAATTTATCGAGAAAATACACCTGCATTTTTTCCATCATTCAGAAAGGTGAAAAAATGAAAATTCATAAGATTGATTGTACGCGTGTTTTGCAGACAGACATAAACAGATGCTGGAGTTTTTTTTCAAATCCGTTAAACTTGAAACTTCTGACACCGGAAAAAGTTTTTGATAAAATTAACCTGGAAAATTTTTCAGAAATGTACCCGGGTATGATAATTACTTATGTTATCAAACCTGTGCTGAATTTTCGATTTACCTGGGTTACGGAAATCACCCAGATGAAAAAAGAAAAATATTTTATTGATGAACAACGTTTTGGTCCATATAAATTTTGGCATCATCAACACCTGTTTAACGAAACTGAAAACGGAGTAGAGGTGAGAGATATTGTTCATTATGTAATGCCGATGGGATTTATCGGCAATCTGATTCATAAATTTTTTGTAAAAAGAGAACTAGAAAGAATTTTTGAATATAGAAATAAAAAAATGAAATTATTACTGGAGAATAATAGTTGAACAGAGCACTCGAATATGGTGAATTTAATACTTCCGGAGAGTTTGTTGTTTACCTCATAACCCGTGAATACAGAGCAGAAAATAATTGGTCACTGACAGAAGCCGCAGATATTGCAAAAAAACATAAGAAAAAGTTGATTGTTACCTGTCTGGTTGACAAAGAAAAAGATCTACTGAATGAAATTCAGTTTCCATTTTTAGCTGACGGAATTAAGGAATTAAAATGGGAGCTTAAGAAAAAAAACATTCCTCTTTATGTCTTGGAAAAACTTACTCTGAAAAAATTAAATGAGATAATAAAACTCAGTTCTGTTTTTCATCTTGTTACAGATTTATTTGCGATTAAAAAAGTTTACGAGTTTATCCGTGAAGCAAAAAATAAACTTAGTCTGAGTGTAGTAGATTCACATAATATTGTGCCTTGTTTTATTGCATCTCCAAAACAGGAATATGGTGCCTATACTATTCGTCCGAAAATAAAAAAGAAACTTCCTGAATATCTGATCGAATTCCCAAAAATTCCAAAATTTTCAGAAGATAATTTTTTAGAAATCCCTGATTACTTTGATAACAGCATAACATCTTCCGATGCACATTTTACAGGAGGAAGACGAGAAGCATTAAAAATGTTTGAGTATTTCATAGGAAATAAATTAGAAAATTATGATGAACTCAGAAACGATCCTACATTGGAACATATTTCAAATTTATCACCTTATTTGCATTTTGGATTTATCTCGGCTCAGGAAATTGCGTTGAAGATCAGAGAAACAAATTGTAAAGAAGAATCGAAAGAAGCATTTCTTGAAGAACTTATTATAAGAAAAGAACTGGCAGATAATTTCTGTTTTTATAATAAAGATTACGATTCATTTTCCGGAATTCATCCCTGGGCTCAGGAAACACTTAATAATCACAGAAATGATCAACGCGAATTTATTTATAAATATGAAGAATTTGAAAAAGCAAAAGCTCATGATCCTTTATGGAATGCTGCACAAAATCAGCTTTTGTCTGAAGGAAAAATTCATGGTTATATGAGAATGTACTGGGCTAAAAAAATTCTGGAATGGAGCAGTTCACCTGAAGATGCGTTTGAAACAGCAATCAGATTAAATGATGGCTTTGCTCTTGACGGAATTGACCCAAACGGCTATACAGGAATTGCCTGGTCAATTGGCGGAGTGCACGACCGGGCCTGGCAGGAGAGAGAAGTTTATGGTAAAATCAGATATATGAACTACAACGGCTGTAAAAGAAAGTTTGATGTTGAAAAATATATTAAAAGGTACTCAAAATGAAATTTCTAAAATATATAGTTCTTACAATTTTATTTGTCGGATGCAACAAAGAATATCTTCCGTTAAAAACAGTAAACGAAGTTAACTTGGAAAAATACTCTGGTTTATGGTATGAAATTGCCCGACTCCCAAACAGGTTCCAGGAAGATTGTTACGGTTCAACTGCGGAATATAAAATTATAGATGAAACAACAATTGATGTTGTGAACAGCTGCTTTGAAGATAGCTTATCAGGAGAATTAACGCAGGCAAGCGGAACAGCTTTTCTTGAAGATCCGAATGAAAACGGAAAATTAGAAGTCCAGTTTTTCTGGCCATTCAGGGGAGATTACTGGATAATTGCACTTGATAAACAAAACTACGATTATGTGATGGTTGGAACTCCGAGCAGAAAATATTTATGGATTTTAGGCAGATCGCAAAAATTTATTAAAACCGTTTTGGATAGTTTGATAACCTACGCATCTGAAAATAAATTTGAGACTGACAAACTTATTTTTGAAAAATCTATTAAGCTTGAAGATTAATTAGAAAATAATTTGTAGAAACTATTAATGGTTCTTTTGCTCAAAAATCTTTTTAACAGCAGATTAAATTCATTTCTGATTTCATCTTTTTGATTTGTTTTAAGTTTTAACAAAAGATTTAAAACATCAGAAGTTTTGTCGGAGCTGGAAAATTCTTCTTTGAAAAAACTTAATCTTTCAATCTGTACAGATAAATCATTAAATCTGCCAAGGTTATCCTGCAGCTCTTTTAATCTTGTGATAAATGAACCTATTCTTTTTTCGGGATAATAATTTTTGAAAAACTCCAGAGAGTATCTTAATTTTTTACAATGAAGTCTTAATGCGTGAATCTCCGGATCAGCAGAGTTTTCATTCAATAAATTTCCCTGATTAACTATTTTTTCAAATCTGGATTTTAGAATTATATCAGCATTCTCTTTTATTGGTTCGCGAGCTTTTTCGGGAATTTTATCATTTTCTGGATAAAGATGAAAAACAAAAGTATTTAGCTGCTGAATAGAATGGTTAATTTCCAGACTTTCTACTTTCTGAATGAAATTTTCAAAAGCTGCTTCTCTTTTTTTACACAGATGTTCAAACAATTTATTGAGTTCAGGAGAATACTCTTCAGGTATAAGTTTGAAGTATTCATTTTTTCCTAAAATATCTACATCCAGATCTCGTAATTCATTTGTAGATTTTTGAAGATAGGTGAGGTGATATTTAATCTTATCGTATGTGTGTCTGTGACAAGTATTCTTGAATTGCGAAATTGCTGATTTTAATCTTCTGCTGGTTGTTCTGAAATCGTGTAAAAATTCTGTATCAAGATCTTTTTTTAATCCACTAAAATTAGCAAGCAGATTGTTTCTTCCTTTTTCAAATATTTCTCTTACAGCAAGAAAAACAGGGGTATCTGGATTACATTCAAGATGAATTTTTGAAGTATATTTTAGAGGAAAAATATTTCTTTCATTAAGTAATATTTGGAAGGAATTGTTTTTAGCTTTTTGAAGATTATTTTTTTCAGCCCAGGTGTTAATAAACTCAAAATCATCAATAAAACCAGAGCTTTGCACAATTCGTACAAGTAAAACAGTTTGAGTTTTTATTGTAAATTTTTCAAAATAAACAGCTGCAACTTTTTTACTGTTTTTATTAAAGAGTGGAAAAACTTTCTGTTTTACTTCCCATTTGGCTCTTTGAGAAACCGCACGTCTTCCGGTAAGTTTTTTTATCGATTGAAATTCGGCAGAGTTTGTTATATCTGTAACAGGTAAAAAATGTTTTTGCGGAGTTACTTTTATTCGCTTTCGGCGGCCCTTAAAAGATTGGAAATATAATTTATTTTCAATCGTATAAAGATATTTTTTCTTTTTGAACAGATCCCAGCTAAAGGTATCAAAAATTGAAAAAACAAAATTTGAAGACTTGGGTTTTGCAACCGTGTAGCTTTGTTCCAGCAGACTTAATAAAATTTCCAGATCAGTTACAGAACCAATTCTGTATTTACTTCCTTCCAACATTGCAATAATTATCTATAATAAAGTTTTTTCAATCCGTGAGCTAAAATATATCCGACTCCTGAAATTAAAATAATTGTAGCTCCAGAAGGAAGATTATAATTAAACGCAAAAACAAATCCTGTCATTGTAAATGACAAAATTAAAATTATGGAAATAATTATCATTTTGAAAATACTTTTTGAAAAAAGAGCAGATATTGCAGAAGGTAATGTCAGCAAAGCAATTACAAGAATTAATCCGACAGATTGAACCAAAATTACAACTGTAAGCGCAATTAGCGTAAGAAGAAGTGTGTAAATCATTTCTGTGTTTATTCCGCGCAGAGTAGAATATTCTTCGTCAAAACAGACGTATACAAGCTGGCGGTAAAAAAGAAAAACAGCACCCAGAATAAAAATATCCAAAATTGCCAGAAACCAGAGTGTTTCTGAGGAAACCATTAAAATGTTTCCAAACAGAAATGAGAGGAGATCAACATTATAGCCGGGAGTTATATAAGCAAATATAATTCCTGTTGCCATCCCGATTGACCAGAGCGCACTTATCACAGTATCTTCGCTGTTGTTGAGTTTTAGCTTTACAAATGCAATAATTCCGGCAGAAACAATTGCAAACGTAAGCGCTCCGTAAAGGGGATTAAGATTGAGAAAATAAGCTATTCCGAGTCCGCCCATAACTGCGTGGGCAATTCCGCCGCCAACGTAGGAAATTCGTTTAACAACAACAAACGAACCTGTAATTCCGCAGGCAATACTTGATAAAACACCTGCCAGAATTGCATTTTGTAAAAATGTATTATTAAAAAGTGCTGAGAAAAATTCTGTCATTATTAATCCTTTAACCTATAATCCGCATTGATGTTGTATCATTGACATTTCGGCATTGTATATTTTGTTGATTTCCTGCGAGTTAATATCTGCTGTTTTATGGAATGCCAGTTTTTTGTTTACACAGGCAACCTTGTTTACATAAGTTGAAACAAAACCCAGATCGTGGGAAACCAATACAATTGTAACTTCTTTGTTTAGTTCCTTCAGAAGTTCATAAATATTAGATTCTACCTTGCTGTCAACACTGGCAGTTGGTTCATCCAAAAACAAAATACCGGGAGAAGAAGCAATTGCACGTGCTATCAGGCAACGTTGTTTTTGTCCGCCCGATAACTCGCCAAATGTTTTCTTTCTCAAATCCTGAATATGCACAAGTTCCATTACTTCATCTGCTCGGTCTAACTGTTTTTTACTAAACCAGGGAAGAAATGAGTTTGAATCTGCCAGTCCCATTAAAACCACATCAAGTGCATTAATAGGGAACAGTTTGTCAGTCGTGTTGTACTGAGGCACATAACCGATTTTGTTTGTTGTTTTTTGAGGAGTTGTTCCAAGCACCTTTATACTGCCTTTTACCGGTTTCAGCAAACCAAGCATCAGTTTTAAAAGTGTGGTTTTGCCACCTCCGTTCGGACCAATAATTCCTACAAAATCTTTTTCAGATACTTCGATATTAATATTTTCGAGAACATTTATATCGTTATTGTATGAAAAATCGAGGTTTTCTATTTCAATAACGGGGTTCATTATTTTTTTACTCCGGCAATTTCTTTTGCCATATAAATAAGATTTTCAAAATAGTTTTCAGATAGCGGATCTAAAGTTTTTACATTTCCGTTTATTTCCCGAGCTATTGTTTCGGCACTTGTTGTTGAAAACTGTTTCTGCACAAATATCGTTTTTATGTCGTTTTTTTTCAGGTAATCTATAATTTGTGTCAACTGAGAAGGAGAAGGTTCTTTTCCTTCAAATTCAATTGAAAACTGCTGCAAATCATACCTGTCAGCAAAATAACCCCAGGAAGGATGAAAAACCAGGAATTTTTTATTTTCCGAAGCCAATGTAATATTGAACAATTCAGCATCAAGAGTATCCAGTTTTAACAGAAATTTTTCGAGATTTGTTTTGTAAAAATCAGCATTTGTTTGATCTATGGAAACAAGAGCTTCACAAATTGTTTTTGCCTGAGTTTTTACAATATGAGGATCTAGCCAGATATGGGGATCTTTTGCACCGTGATCATGCCCGTGATGAGAATGATCGTGGTTATGGCCTTCTTCCGACATTTCTTCAAATGTTTCAAAACTGCGTAATTCTATATTTTTACGCGTATCAATTATTTTCAGATTTTTATTGTTTGCTGCAATTTTATCAATCCAGCTTTTTTCAAAGGGAACGCCGATTCTGAAATATAATTTTGATTCTCCAAGCGCAAGTATTTGCTGGGGAAGCGGTTCGTAAGTTGCCGGACTCAATCCGGGTCTTACCATAACATCAATTTCAAATTTATCTCCGGCAATAGCTTTAACAAAATGTTTTTGAGGTAAAATACTTACAAATACTTTGTTTTTAGATGATTTTTCAGTCCCGCAGCTGATAACCAGGATACTGATTAATAGAAGTGCTATAAAGTTTTTAAATTTATTCATAACTAACCTGTCTCATTTAGATTTAGTTTAAATAACAAAAATAAACGAATGCAGATTGGTATTCAAGTTCTTGAAAATACTTTTTTAACAACCAAATCTTTGTATACTTTCCCTACAGGAAGAATGATTTTGTTCAGATACACCTGATTGCCGTCAAGAGCGGTGATTTTATCAATTGCGGCTATATATGATTTGTGAATTCTGATGAACTGATTTGCAGGCAGAAAATCTTCTAGTTTTTTGAGAGATTCAAGTGTAACAAGTTTTTCTTCAGCTGTAAAAACCGTAACATATTCTTTCATTCCTTCAATGTAGAGGATCTTATTCAAATCAATTCTTCGGATTTTATGATCTACTTTTATGTTCAGAAATTTTTGTTCAACGGTTTCTATAACCGGAGTCTCCTGAACAACAGGCGGATAGTTTTTCAGTTCCAGCAGTTTTGCTGCTTTGTTAACAGCTTTTAGAAAACGCTCCAGAGAAAATGGTTTCAGCAGATAATCTGTAACATCAAACTGGTAACTTTCCAAAGCATATTCCTGATAAGCTGTGGTTAAAATAACAACAGGCGGATCTGTAAGAGTTTTCAGAAATTCGATGCCGGTGAGTTCAGGCATTTGTATATCTAAAAATATTATATCGATTTTTGCTTTTTCAAGGACTTCAATTGCTTCAAGCGGATTTTTACATTTTCCGGCAAGGGATAATGTGGGAATCTTGGAAATATAATTTTCCAGAAGAGTTCTTGCTAAATGTTCGTCATCTACTATCAGACAATTATATTTCATAACAGATCCAGTGTTAATTTTACTCTAAAAGTGTTTGAAGAAGAATCTATTTCCAAACTATATTTACTTTGATAGATAAGTTCGAGTCTGCGCTTAACATTTTCCAATCCAATTCCTTTTGGTGATTTGGCTGAGTTTATATTTTCCGGCAGACTATTTTCAATTTCGAAAGTTAATTTGTTTTCATCTGTAAGCATTTTAATATTGATAAATGCTTTATCAGAACTGTTGATATTACTATGCTTAAAACTGTTTTCTATAAAAGGAATAAAAAGCATTGGCGCAATTAATTTTGTTTTATCGGTATTTTCGAAATCTACATTTACCAGTTTATCGGTTTCTTCTTTCAGATTTTGAAACACAACATAATTTTCCAAATAGATAAGCTCTTTTTCCAAAGTAACTTTATCTTCGGTGCATTCATACAAAACATATCTCAACATTTCAGAAAGTTTAAGAATCATCTGCGGCGTAAGTTCAGATTGTATATATGAAAGTGAATAAACACTGTTTAGCGCATTAAAAAGAAAATGAGGATTGATCTGATTTCTGAGTAATCTTAACTCAGTTTCAATTCTTTCTTTTGCAAATCTTTTCTGTTTTTCATCCTTTCTTTTTCCAAGTGTATAAACAGTTGTAAGAAAAAGAAATCCCATTAAGGGCAACATTTTCATAAAATGAATTTTTTTTCTGAGAATCTGAATGTGTTCGGGCTGATTACCGGCAATTTCAAGAGTGTCGTAAAGCAGATAGATTTCCAGTCTGCCGAGCAGACCCGCAGTTGCAAAAGCAATTGCCAGAATTGTACCAATATATATTAGATAATGCTTTTTGTAAAAGAGTCGGGGAATAAGAAAGAAAATGTTAAAATTAATTACAGCAGCATAAATTCCTACTCTCAAAAACGCTAATAAATAGATATGATAGCTGTCAGCGTGAACAAGCAATCTGTTAATTTCAAAATAAAAAAGTATAAACCAGAAGATAAACTGCAGGTAAAAAGGGTTGTATATTTTCTTTAAAATATTTTTCAAAGCCAAATCCAATAATAATTTACGGCAAAATACAAAAGTGAATTGCCCAATACAATTTATTTCAACAAACTTTCCTCATTCTTCAACGAAAATTTAAGTTTTACATATTTTCGACAAATTTTCACTCAATTGGCGTTTGTTGAAAAAAAAGACTCATACGTTGAATATTTTTCGCGAAAATAACATCAAATTATAAATTTGGATAAAATTAATTTACCTAATAGAGGAAGTTATGAATTTAAAATTGGATAACTGGAAAAAAACAGTTCCGGTAGCAGTACTGATTATTTTAGTTTCGTTTGTGTTGAGTAATTTTTTGAGCACCGGAAAAACACAGAAAAAAGCGAGTGTGAAAAAGTCAGTAAAACAAATTGAAAAAATTGAAGTCAAAAATGTTGAAAATAAAATTAATATTGCTGCAACCGGAAGAGTTAACGTATATAATAAAATAGATTTATATGCAGAAGTAAGTGGTGTTTTGGAGAAAGGTTCAAAAGAGTTCAGAACCGGAACAGAATTTCTGAAAAATCAGACTATTCTTAAAGTAAACAATTCCGTTGCAAAAATGAACCTTAGTGCAGCAAAAGGAAATTTTATAAAACTAATTGCAACAGTTTTGCCCGATATTCAAATCGATTTTCCTGAAAGCGGAAAGCTGTGGGAAAATTATCTTCTTAACTTTAAAATAGAAGAAGAGTTGAAACCTCTTCCTGAAATAAAAAATCCAAAAGAGAGATTTTATCTGGCCGGGAATAATATTTACAATCAATATTATTCTATAAAGAGTCAGGAAGAAACATTCAAAAAGTATTCACTAAAAGCACCTTTTAACGGAACCTTGTCAGAAGCAAACCTTAAAGAAGGCACACTGGTGAGGGTTGGACAAAAAATTGGTGAATTTATAAATACCGATAAATATGAAATTGAACTTTCAATCTCATATTCCGATTCAAGATTTTTAAAGGTTAATCAAAATGTTGATATTCAAATAGAAGAAACCGGACAAACTGTAAATGGAAAGGTTTCAAGAATCAACAAAAAAATTGATCAAAATACGCAAACCATAAAAATCTTTATCACGTCAACCGACAAAAATCTGAAAGACGGAATGTTTGTTCCGGTAATTATCAGAACAGGTGAGTTATCTGAAAGCGTTAAAATTTCAAGAAAACTTCTTACAAAAGAGAACAAGGTATTTGTTGTTGAAAATAAAACTTTGAAGCTTGTACCTGTTAACCTGATAAAAGTTGAAGGAGAAAAAGCAATTGTTGCCGGACTCAAAAACGGAACAATTCTTCTCGGAGAAAATATCCCGAATGCTTTTGAAGGAATGACTATTAACTAAATCGGAAAATGATAATGCAAAGTTTAATCAGATATTTTATAAAATACCCTGTACTCGGAAATGTAATTATAGTTGCGCTGGTACTTTTTGGTATGCTCGGGTATATGAATATGCGTACTACTTTTTTCCCGCCGGTACCATCAAAAATGATTAGTATCTCGGCGACTTATCCCGGTGCATCACCTCAGGAAATTGAAGAGGGAATAATATTAAAGATTGAAGATAATCTTAAAAGTGTAACGGGAATTGACAGAACAACTTCTGTTTCAAGAGAAAACAGTGGTTCTATAACTGTTGAAATTGAGTCTTCCAGCGATTTAAATCTTGTTCTCGAAGATGTTAAAAACGCAGTAAACAGAATTCCTTCGTTCCCTGTGGGAATGGAACCTGTAGTGGTTTCAAAAGTTGAGCCGCGCGAATTTGGTATCAGTTTTGCCGTGAGCGGAGATGTTTCACTTAAAACTTTAAAGGAGCAGGCGCGAAAAATTGAACGTGATCTTCTTAACAAAGAAGGAATTTCAAAATTATCTCTTTCCGGTTTCCCGGCAGAAGAGATTGAAATTGCTTTTAGAGAAAATGATTTAAGAAGATACAATCTTACATTTGCTCAGGCACTTTCTGCGGTTCAGAAAAATAACATTCTTACAACCGGTGGAAAAATAAAAACCAGCAAAGAAGAGCTGCTGATAAGAGCAAACTTGCGCGGTTATTATGCAAGCGAAATTGAAAACAGTGTTGTGCGTGCTTTACCTGACGGAACAATTTTGCGACTGAAAGACATTGCAAATGTTAATGACAGATGGTCTGAAAATCCTAACAGAGTTTATTTTAACGGAAAACCTGCTGTTACAGTTGAGCTGCAAACCACAAATGATGAAGATCTTTTTATTCTTGTAGAACTTGTTACTCAATATATAGATGAATTTAACAGCAAAGATCAGATAATAAAATTAGATGTTCTTCGCGACGGTTCAAAAGTGATAAAGCAGAGAAGTGACCTTCTTGAAGAAAACGGAATTATAGGAATCTTTTTAGTAGTTCTGCTTCTTTCATTGTTTCTTAATTTCCGACTCTCATTCTGGGTGGCGCTTGCAATTCCTTTGGCATTTCTCGGAATGTTTGCACTTGGTGCTTTGTACGGAATGACAATAAATGTGATGTCGCTTCTGGCAATGATTCTGGTTATCGGTATTCTGGTTGATGACGGAATTGTAATTGCTGAAAATATTTATCAGCATTATGAGCGCGGAGAAAAGCCAATGAAGGCAGCTGTTAACGGAACTCTGGAAGTTCTGCCAGCTGTGTCTTCTGCTATCATGACTACAATTCTGGCATTTCTTGTTTTCTGGTTTCTGGAAGGAGCAATGGGCGACAGGGCAAGAGATATTGCTTTTGTAGTTGTGGGAACTCTGGTGATTTCTTTACTTGAAGGAGTGCTTATTCTACCTGCTCACATTGCACATTCAAAAGCATTGCACACTAAAAGCACAGATAAAAGTAAACTTGAGAAAAAAATGGAGAGCATCTTCAGTCATTTTCGCGACAAATATTACGCTCCTGTTTTAAATTTTTCACTTAGTCATCCTTCAATTGCACTAGCTGTTCCTATTGCTGCTTTAATAATTACTTTTGGCGCACTAAAGGGAAGCTTAATAAAAACTACTTTTTTCCCTGTTGTTGAAATTGACCGTGTTGATGCGGTTCTTGAATTACCTGCCGGAAGTCGCGATCACGTTGTGGATTCTATTTTGGTTTATATGGAGAAAAAAGTCTGGCAGGCAAATGAAGAAATGAAAAAAGAGAGAGCCGACGGAAAAGATGTTGTTGAGCTTGTAACAAGAAAAGTCGGCCCAGGAACACATCAGGGAAGTTTGGGAATTACCCTGCTCGACGGTGAAATAAGGAAAGTTTCAATTATAGATATGAACAATCTTTTCAGAGATAAAATTGGTCCGATACCAGAAGCGGAAAAGCTTACATACGGACTCAACAGAAGGTGGGGAATGCCCGTTTCTGTTTCTATTGTCGGAGGCAATCTGAAAGAAATCAGAGAAGCTAAAAACGATATGAAAAATGAATTTCTGAAAATGCGCAACCTGAAAGATGTTCAGGATAATGATCCTCCGGGATTAAGAGAAGTTGAAATTACTCTGAAAGAAAAAGCTTATGCACTCGGATTAAATGCTGCTGATGTTATGAATCAGGTGAGAGCAGGATTTTTTGGCGGACAGGCGCAACGTATTTTGCGCGGAATAGATGAAGTGAAAGTCTGGGTACGTTACGAAGATATCGACAGAAACTCCATTTCAAAACTTGAAGATATGAGAATTCGTCTGGCAAACGGCAATTCTTATCCGCTTAGAGAAATTGCAGATTTGTCAATTGTGCGAGGTGTTATGAGTATCAATCATA
>JBGRQB010000026.1:0-32740 GCA_041725875.1 Rhodothermaceae bacterium | reverse complement strand
TGGCAGCAAAACCTACCTGAGCAGCAGTTAAACCAAGATTAGCTAGTTTATCGCGCTTAGGCTTTATTGTGATTTCAGGACGACCAAATTTTGAACTGGTGTTAAGGTTGATCAATCCCGGAACCTGGGCTAACTTTTCTACAAGAACATCTTTATACTCTTCAAGTTTAGTCATATCCTGTCCCTGAAGGAAGAACATATAAGGAGCATCGCCACTACCACCTGCAGATGAAATAGCTGCAATACGAATTTTACCATTTGAAATTTTTGATAATCTTTTTACCATTTCATTAGCATAATACTCACCACTGTAAGGGCGTTTTTCAACATCAACAAGTTTTACATCCATTTTAGCAACACTTGTTGCAACGTCCATATCACTGATTTTACCTAAAGTGGTAACCATATGTTTTACTTCCGGCATCTCTTTCAGGTGCTCTTCAACAGTAGTAACAAACTTACCAGTTTCATCTATGTTGTATCCCTGAGGTAATTCTACCTGAATTTCAATATCACCTTCATCTGTTAACGGTACAAACTCGAAACCAATATTTGCACCCCAGAATATTGTACTTAAAAAGAAAGCACCAATAGAAACAAGAACAACCGCTGAACTTATCCATTTGTTTTTAAGTATAAGCTCAAGAGTTTTTTTGTATGCTTTTTCCCAAACGGAAAAAATGCCTTCAAGAAGATCACCAATTGGATTTTTCTTGTTTAGAACTTTTTCAGGTAAAATTAATGAAGCAAGCATTGGTGTAAGAGTAAACGACATTATTAATGAGAATACAGTTGCAAAACTCACTGTCATTGCAAACTCTTTAAAGAACTGTCCAACCATACTTGACATAGAAGCAATTGGCAGGAACACCACAAGGTTTGTAAGTGTTGATGCGAGTACTGCCACAACAACTTCTGCTGTACCGCGTCCGGCAGCTTCTTTTTTATTTTTACCCATTTCACGGTAACGGAAAATATTTTCAATTACCACCACAGAGTTTGCAACCAGAATACCCACCGAGGTAGAAAGACCCATCAGCGTCATAATATTAAGGTTGTAACCAGCTGTTTTAATCAACATAAATGTTGATACAATTGACATAGGCATTGAAAGTGCAACAATAAATGTTGAACGAACATCGTGAAGGAAGAATAACAATACAAGAGATGTTAAAATAATACCAAGTCCAATATTTGTAAGTGTATCTTCAACAGATGCTTTAATAAATACTGACCCGTCTTTTATAATATTCAAACGCATTCCGTCAGGAAGTGTTTTTTCAATTTCAGGAATCGATTTAATAATTGATTCTGCAATTTCCACTGTGTTACCGCTTGAACTTTTAACCATAGAAAGAAGAACTATATTTTCATCTCTCTTTTTAGTGAGGTTGTTAAAGTATACAGATCTTTCTCTGATATCTTTACCGCCGTCAATAATAGTGGCAAGTGTTCCAAGTTTTTTCTTACCAAAAGCTGTTGGAATTTCAAAGTTTTGAATTTCTTCAACTGTTTCAAATTTTCCTTCAAATTTTACAGAGTAATCCTGATTTTTCTTTTGAAAGTTACCACCCGGAATATTCATATTTGAAGCGGAAAAAATATCGTTAAGCTGTTTTAATGAAATCTGATTTGAGAAAACTGTTCTGTTATCCAGCTCAACTCTGATTTCTCTTTCCTGACCACCACTTACATTTACTTTTGCAACACCGGAGATCTGGGCAAATCTGTCAGAGATTTTTTTATCAGCATATTCGTAAAGTTCGGTAAGAGGCATACTACCACTTAAAACCACTTCTACTACCGGTTTTGCACCTATATCAAATTTTTCAATAATAGGCTGTTCAGCATCAGTAGGTAAATCATTTAATATTGCATCAACCTTGTCTTTAACTTCCTGGTTGGCAATATCAACATCCTTATCAAGATCAAACTGAATCTGGACAAGTGAAATATTTGGGAGTGAGAAAGATCTCACAAAATCGATTTTATTTATTGTTGAAACCGCATCTTCAATTTTTTTGGAAACCTGAGTTTCAATCTCTTCAGGGTTACCGCCGGGATAAACCGTACGGACAGTCACCACCGGAATGTCAACATCAGGCATCATATCCAGGGTCAGACCAAAATAGGCCAAAGCACCGAACACAACAAAAACCATCAGGGCCATTGTCATCATAATCGGGCGTTTTATTGATATATCTGAAAGAAACATTATTTATCCTCGTAATTACTTAACAATATTGATTTTTGTGTTGTTTTCCAGCAAAAACTGGCCTTCTGAAATAAGCATATCACCTTCTGTAAGTCCCTCGATAACCTCAACATACATTCCGTAAGTTCTGCCGATTTTAATACTTTGTTTTACAGCTTTGTCACCTTTTGCAAGAAATACAAAGTAGTTATCTCCTTTTTGAGTAACATTTTTTCTTTCAGTTATGATAGATTCTTTATCACCATTTACGTTAACTGTAATATCTGCAGAAACACCTGCTTTGATAAGATTTTTGCTGTTATCAAATTCAATTGTTGCATTAAAAGCCTGGGTTTGCATATTCATTGCAAAGTCAACTTCTATAACTTTACCTGTAACTTCATTTCCCAGCCAGGTTGCTTTTGCAGCTAATCCTTTTTTCAACATCCCGATTTCATCTTCGGTTACGTTAATTTTTGCCTTAAGTTTTGAAACATTGGCAACTGTGAATAAAAGACCTTCTTTTTTCACATTATCAGTTTCACGTACATTTACTTTTGTAACTCTTCCGCTGATAGGGGAAAGAACTTTTACAAGCTGAGAAACAGCTTCAAAATTAGCTTTATCCACATCCATTTTTGTTTTAATATTGTCAAGTTCCTGACGAGCAATACCACCTGTTTCAAACAGGTTATTGTATCTTTCGTAAGTTTTTTTAGAGTTTTCGTATGCTAGTTTTGACTGATAATATTTTGCTGATGCATTATCCGTAGGGAATTTTGCCAAAACTTGATCTTTTTTTACATAATCGCCAACTTTAACATAAATTTTTTCAACTTTGTCATCTATCTTCGCGTAAGCAGAGCTTTCTTTGTTGCCGGTAAGGTAAGTGTTGTAAGTATACTCTACCTGAAAAGAGCCTTTTTCAATTTTTTCAACTTTTACAGGAACGCCGTTATCTTTATAGATTTCCTGCATGTTTTTTGTCTCAAATTTTTCATCACCGCAAGATGAAAGCAACAAAGCAGCTCCGGTGGCCAAAGTTGCAATTTTTAATTTAAAGTTCATTATAACCTCGTATTTATTTGATTTATTGTTTTATTCCTCTAAAAAATTGAGCAACAAAATCCTCTACATCGTCGCCAATGTAAAACGGACTGTCACTTTGTTCGCTCAGCTTTAATATCATTGCACCGTAGAAAAATGCTCCAACAACTTTAATTGCTGTAGAAATATTGAATTCAGTACAATTGCATTGTTCTTTATATTTCTCAAAAATTTCTTTCATTATTTTGAAACCTTCATGATCATTTTTTGACATTTTTTGAGTCAAAAAATCGATTTCTCCGGCAAATTTACTTTTCACAAGAAGTTGTTCAATTGCCCGATATTCCGGATCTTCATCAAGTTTTTTCAGAGATTGTGTTAATCCTAGCTGAAGAGCAACAATCGGACTGTTTTCAACAGCTCTGATATTTTCAATCATCTGATTTACTTTACTATCATTTTCAGCTATAAGAGCCTCAAAAAGGTCATTTTTATTATTAAAATGCCAATAAATGGCTCCTCTGGTTACATTTGCTTTTTTTGCAATATCAACCAGCGTGGAGGAGGCAAAGCCTTTTTCGCTAAATACTTCGATAGCAGCTTTTAATATATCCTGCCTCGTTTTTTCAGCTTCTTCTTTTGTTCTACGCATTTCTTCAAACCATTTTTTAAAATTGAGTTCAAATTTACATACATACGTGTATGTATGTCAAGTTAAATTTAAATATTTGCAATGCAAAAAAAACTCCCCTATCTTCGGAAACGCTTTTAAAAGTTTTATTTATAAGTGCGGATTTTGCAATAAAAAAGCAGGAATTTACATTGTTTTTAGAGTTAGCACCCATAAGAGGGGTAACAGATTACATTTTTAGAAATATTTACTCTAAATATTTCTCCGGTTTCGATTCGGCAATGGCTCCTTTTATAACAACATTTCCCGGTACCGAAATTAAAGAAAAGGTTTTAAGAGATATTATGCCGGAAAATAATGAGGGGATGAGAGTGATTCCGCAAATTATTGGGAAAAATCCGGATGAATTTATTGTGCTGGCTAAAAAGATGAAAGAGATCGGTTATGATGAAATAAACTGGAATCTTGGTTGTCCGCACAAAATGGTTGCAAAACGGGGACGCGGAAGCGGATTGCTGCCAAATCCTGAAATAATTGAAGCTTTTCTTGAAAAAGTTGTTCCTGCAATCCCAAACCGGCTTTCAGTGAAAATCAGATTAGGCAGAAAATCTGTTGGTGAAGTTTTAAGATTAATTCCTGTTTTTAATAAATTCCCTTTATCAGAAGTAACAATTCACGCCAGAACCGGAATTCAGATGTATGAAGGCAAGCCTTATGTTGATATCTTTGAAAATATTTATAAAGATTTTTCAGCTCCGGTTGTTTACAATGGTGATATTTTTTCAGTTCAGAATTACAACTCTTTAAGCAGCAGATTTCCTGAATTAGAGAAATGGATGGTGGGGCGCGGAGCATTGATTAATCCGTTTTTACCCGAAATTATTAAAGGAAATTTTGAAGCCGATTATAAAGAAAGATTGTCAAAGGTTACAGATTTCCATAATCATCTTTTTGATGCACACAGAACAAGGTTATCAGGACCCGCACCACTTTTGGGCAGGATGAAGGAATTTTGGAATTATTATGCACTTCAATTTGAAGGTTATGAAAAACCGTTGAAGAAAATTCTTAAATCTAAAACCATAGAAAGTTTCTGGGATGCAACTCAAGATTTTTTGAAAAGTGAGCCGGAGTTTAAACTCTGACTTTTTTCCAGGTGCCTTCCCGGAAATAATATCCCACTATGAAAAATTCTACACCTTCCGCTGCTATGTATGTCCACCATATATGCTCAAACGGAAATTTGAAGTAATAGACAAACAGCACCAAAAGAGGAATTTGTATAAAGGTTTTGGAAATAAATCCTGAAACCAGCAGCGGCTTGTTGTAGCCTGAACCGGGGAAGACAGAAGCGAGTCCGAGCAGAAACCCAACGGAAATATATCCGGGAAACATAATCTTGATCATAGTTACACCTTCCGTTACAACTTCCTTGCTGTTTATAAAAAGATACATAATCGGTTCGGCAAAAATAAATGAAATTAAAGCCAGAACTCCCATTATTAAAGCTCCTGTGTAAGCAGCAAATTTTGCTGTTTTTTCAGCCCGGTCAATATTTTCAGCACCAAGATTTTGTCCTATTACAGTACTTCCTCCACGCAATAGTCCGAATATTGGTATTATTGCAATTCCTAGCAGACGATTAGAAATTCCCATTACAGCTAATGCAGTTGTTCCGTAGCCGGCAATTATTTTCAAAGAGATTAATTGTCCGAATGAACGAGTGAAATTTTCCAATCCGGAAGGAAGACCGATTGTCCAAAGTTTTTTATCAATATTCCAGTTGAGTTTTACTAATCCTTTCAGAGAGATTTTGATAAAACTTTTTCCGGCAAGTAAAATCCAGAAACCGGCAATAAATGCAATTGTAAATGAAATAACTGTTGCCAAAGCCGCGCCATAAACACCGTAGCCAAGTCCGGGCAAATTCAGATAAGGAATTTTATCAAAAATAAATATCGGATCGAGAATTATATTTAACAATGAGGAACCAACCATAATGTACATTTGTCGCTTGGAATCTCCGATACATATCAACGAAGTACTTACCGAAAATGTTGAAAACATTATTGGAAGAAAAAATACTCTTATATATCCATAATCAAGAGTGTATTGAAATACATCCGCATCATTGGTAAATAATCTGAAAAGAGGTTCCATAAAGAGAAGCATAAAAATAGCCGCAATTACAGCAACAATAAACTTGAAAGTCATTGTCTGTTCAATAACTTCTTTGGTTTTATTAAACTCTTTGGCTCCAAAACTTTGAGAGATAAGTGAAATTGAGCTTGTACCGATTATATTATTCAGCAAAACAATTACCCAGAATACTGTAGTGAAAATTGTTATTGCAGCAACAGCATCTTCAGAAATTTTTCCCAGCCATATCATATCAACAAGATCATTTATTGTGTGAGAAGTAAATGCAATCATTGTTGGTAATGAAACGGTGATAAGATTTTGGAGAATGTTGCCTTTTGTTAAATCGATTTTCTGTTTCAACTTTTACTCAAATTTCTGAATTTCAAATTTAGGCAAAAAAAAGGAAAGCCTTAGCAGCAAAATTTTTATATTAGCGATTATTATCAATTGATTAGGAGTTTAGTGTGAAAAAATTATTGTTGCTTACTCTTGTTTTTTGTCTGGCAGCTTGTCAGCAGAAACCCAAACCGGAGATGAAGATGAATGAAATATCAAAAGAATATGTAAAGCTTGTTCACGAAATAGGACTTTACGATAAAGATTATGTTGATGCTTATTACGGACCCGAAGAGTTAAAAATTTCGGAAGATAAAAAAGAGGATAAATTTCCTTATGACAAACTTTTCAAAAAAGCTATTCAGCTTCATAAAGAAGTTATGGAACTGGATGTAAGTAAAGAAGAAAAGATTGTGAGTCAGCGAAGAAAGTTTTTTCTTAAACAGCTAACCGCAGTTAAAGCCAGAATTGAAATGCTTAACGGTAAAAAATTTACCTTTGATGAAGAAGCCAAATATTTATACGATGTTGTTCCGCCGATTCACACTGCCGAATATTTTAACGAAACATTAAACGAGCTTGACAAAGTTTTACCGGGTAAAGGAAATATTCAGGAACGACTCGCAAAATTTAAAGCCGGATTTGTAATCCCAAAAGAGAAGCTTGACGCGGTTTTCACAACTGCAATAAAAGAAGGAAGAAGAAGAACCAAAGAAAAAGTAAAATTACCTGAAAATGAAAATTTCAAAATTGAATATGTTACAGGTAAATCATGGGGTGCTTATAACTGGTACAAAGGAAATGCTTTTAGTTTAATTCAGTATAACACAGATATAACTTCTTATATCGACAGAGCAATCGATCTTGCCTGTCACGAAGGGTACCCGGGACATCACGTTTATAACGGACTCCTGGAAACAGAGTTGTTCAAAAAAAGAGGCTGGCTGGAATTTAGTATTTATCCTCTTTTCAGTCCGCAATCTGTAATTGCTGAAGGAACAGCAAATTTTGGCATCGAAGTATCTTTTCCCGGAGAAGAAAAAATTAATTACGAAAAAGAAGTACTCTTCCCGATTGCAGGTATAGATCCGGCTAAAGCAGATCTTTATTATAAAGTTAGCGAATTAACTGGTAAGCTGAATTTTGCAGGAAATGAAGCTGCAAGAAATTATATTGACGGAAAGTTTACAAAAGATGAAGCACGCGACTGGCTGGTTAAATATTTATTAATGACTCCGGAAAGGGCAGATACCAGAATCAGATTTATAGAAAAATATGGTGCGTATGTTGTTAATTACAACCTTGGAATGAAGATGGTGAAAGATTACATCAAAAGAAAAGGGGGAGCCGCAGACAAGCCTGAAAAAAGATGGGAATTATTTATCGAGTTATTATCTATGCCTGTAACACCAACTGAGTTATTATAATGAAAAAATTTGAAGATATATTTAAAAGTAAATGTTCACTTGTCGGGATGATTCACGTCCCGGCATTGCCCGGCACTCCGGCTTACAAAAGTGATGTAAAAAGTATAATTGCCAAAGTTAAAGAGGAAGCAAAAATTTATTCCGATTGCGGAGTTGATGCAATTGCAATTGAAAATATGCACGATACGCCATATTTAAACAGAAATGTCGGACCCGAAATTATTGCTATGATGACAAGAGCTGCCGATGCAGTGAAATCTGCAAGTAATTTACCGACAGGTATTCAGATTTTAGCCGGAGCAAATAAGGAAGCACTTGCAGTAGCCTTGGCATCTGATTTACAGTTTATAAGAGCTGAAGGATTTGTTTTTTCGCACATTGCAGATGAAGGAATGATGAACTCCGATGCAGGCGAACTGCTCAGATACAGAAAAATGATTGAGGCTGATGATATCCTGATTTTTACTGATATAAAAAAGAAACATTCTTCACACTCAATCACTTCTGATATTTCCATAAAGGAAGTTGCAAAAGCTGCTGAGTTTTTCAGAACTGATGGGGTGATTATAACCGGAACCGAAACAGGTTCGGCAGCAGATTTGTCTGAATTAAAAGAAGTCAAAAAAGCAGTAAAACTTCCGGTCATTATCGGATCTGGAATTACAGATAAAAATATTGAAGAATTCTCTGAAATTGCAGATGCTTTAATTGTAGGATCATACTTTAAAAAAGATGGCTACTGGGAAAATGAACTTGATCCCAAAAGAATACGGTTATTAACAGAAAAGTTGAAAAAACATTAAAAAACTCCATTTTGGAGCTTTTTTGCCATAAAACGGGTTAAGTGCATAAAAAACTACATTCAATGTTTACTAAAATGTACAAAAATTAGTACAGGTTTTAAAAAGCTGACTTTAGAGTCTGTTTAACAAAAAATAATTGTGGCATTGTTATTGAACTTGTGGGCAGAAATAACACGAGACCCAAATGAAAAAGTTTTTGTTAGTTTCAATTTTAATCTTAACCGGAGTTGTATCGGCACAATACAATTCAGGCGCCATAAAACTTGGTGTATTTAATCCGGCATCTACAGATGCAGGATTTATGATTGGATATGAAGGAGGTTGGAAAATTGACAAAAGTTTGACACTTGGGTGGAGTGTTGACTGGTTCCATAAGGAATATGTCGATCAAAACCTTGTAAAAGAGTATTCAAAATATTATGGTGTATCTGACTATACGGTGCATGAAGTGAGGGCAAAAACAAATCTGCACGATATTCCTGTAATGTTTAATGCAACTGCCAGATTTCCTGTTAACAGGAGAACAGCTGCATATCTGTACGGCGCAATTGGAGCCGAAATACTTATTATCAATTACAGGGATTTCCACAGACCAGACAACGACGAAACCACTTGGGCTTTCGGTCTTGGATGGCGTTTAGGCGGTGGGATAAGTTACAAACTAGGAAGGCGGTCAGAACTCTTTGGGGAAGTTGTTTATCACAATGCGGAACCCAGTTGGGAATATGAGGTGGGAGAAAACCCTTTGGAAATTCCGTCTGGCAAGAGAACATTTGTTAGAAAGCATGATATGAGCGGTTTAATAATAAGAGGAGGTTTGCGGTTTTATTATTAAACATCCTTAATCCCCAATTTAAGCTTCTTCTGTTTGCAGGGCAGAAGAGGCTTTTTTTTATTCTAAAAGTCAGATAGAACGGAAAATGAAACAACAGATATTTTAGAGTACCCCACCAAGATTTGAATCAATTTATTGTTATAAAAAAGATGAAAAAATAGTGACAATTACTTGACAAATTAGAGGACAAAAAAATTGATAATTAACTTAAAATGATTTACTTTATCCTTTGTAAAGTAATAAGTTAGGTTGTTATTAATTTGGACAAAATGATGGACAAAAAAGCAGTCAAAATTGTTACTCTGAGTAATCAGAAAAAGTTTAAATTTAGCTATAA
The DNA here is from genome assembly GCA_041725875.1 of Rhodothermaceae bacterium. Taxonomy (GTDB): domain Bacteria; phylum Bacteroidota; class Ignavibacteria; order Ignavibacteriales; family Melioribacteraceae; genus JBGRQB01. The sequence goes on along the minus strand of JBGRQB010000026.1, from coordinate 22,988 downwards.
TTACGATACAAATCGTTTAATGGAATATATTGTAGAAGCAAGGGTACTCTACAAAACCGTTGCCGACTTGCCAGTATTACCAGATTTAGCAACAAGTTTGCAAGAAGAACTTATTAAGCGCTCCATCTTTGGGACAGCAGCGATAGAGGGAAATCCACTTAGTGAAAAGCAGGTAATGGAATTGATCTCCGGAAGTGGAAATGTTGCTTCAACAGAGAAAGCAGAAACAGAAATATATAACTTAAAAAAAACATATGAGTACATTGATGAAATATCAACTGATAAAGAAAGTAAATTAATCAGTGAAGATAAAATTAAATATATTCATAAGCTTATTACATCAGGTATTGAATACGCTGATAACTATCCAGGAAAATACAGACATCACACGGTGAAGGTTGGTGATACTTCTCATGGGGGAATATATACACCGCCTAAAATCAATAAAGATATAGCAATGTTGGTAAGTGCACTAGTTAATTGGTTAAATTCCGAAGAGGTGATGAAACTTAATCCTATTATTAGATGTTCACTTGCTCATTACCATTTGGCATTAATTCATCCTTTTACAGATGGTAATGGAAGAATAGCAAGAGCAATTGAAGCATTACTATTACGTTCAGCAAATGTTAAATATGTTCCATTAATGTTATCTAACTATTATTATAAAAATATTGATGATTATTATTGGGCTTTTTCAAAATCGATTAAAAATGAAAACGGTGAAGTTACTGACTTCCTAGAGTTCGTACTTCAAGGCTTCGTTGAATCATTAAATGAAATTAAAGATAAAATCACTTATTTTATTCGTCGATTCGCACTAAGGGAAGCCTATCTCCAGTTGCATAATGCAAGCAAGGTTTCCAAACGTCAATTAGACTTGTTAAACATCTTACTCTCATCAAATAAAGGGTTTGCAACTTCTGACTTAAAAAGGACGGCGCCTTTTAAAACTATATATGGTAAATTGTCTGATAGAACAGTTAAACGAGATGTGAAGCATTTATTAGATAATGAATTCATTATAGAAAGCGATAATTTACGCTTTGAAATTAATCTCCGATTATTAGGTTAAACCATATTTGTAGTATAATTTAATGCAATATAGGTTCAATGAGACGATTAAGTTAAAAAATAAAGCTTTCTAAATACAAGTCAGAATAGACTTTTTAATACCCGCTAATTAAACCAATTTCTTAAATATCCGATTCTATCTATTAAATATTTATTGTCGGAGCCTTTATGCTGCCAGATTCCAATATTAGTATAATAAATAGCCTTGCAGTTGTTATTTATAGAATAAAAAATAATGAAGTTCTTATTGTTGAGTCAATAAGTGAAAAGGTAGTAGATGTTACCGGTTATTCGGTAAATGATTTTATACAAATGTTGGATAATTCATACTCAAAAATTATTAACCCTGATGACAGAGTAAATTTTTTTCAAGTCGAAAAAAAAGAATATAGTCGCCAATACAGAATTTTCACGCGTGATAATGAAGTTAAATATATTTCCGATAAAGGAATATGTGTGTATGATGATTTTGGACAAATAATAAAATTTGAAGGAATTTTCTGGGAGATTTCAAAAGAAGAATTTTTTGCTAAGGAAGAAATAGAAAAGTTAAGATTATCAGAAAAAAAATATAAACTGTTAACTGAAAAATCTCGCGACGGAATAGTAATCATCCAGGAGGGGAAACTACAGTATCTTAATCCAGGATTTGAAAAGTTAATGGGCTACAAGATGGATGAGGTTTTAGGCAAAGAGTTTATCAGTTTTGTCTCGGAAGAAAAAAAATCGCAGTTAATTGAATATCATAAAAAACGACTTGAAGGAATTGGAGTGCCGAATTTATATGAAACCGAAATATTAAAAAAAGATGGTACTCCAATGGATTTTGAAATAAATGTAGGAACGGTTAATTATCAGGGTAACCCGGCAGTGATTGGAACCTTACGCGATATCAGCGACAGAAAAAAAATCCAGAAAGAAATAAATTCTCACATCGATTCTCTTCACAAAAAACAAAAAGAACTTGAAACTGCATATTCAAGTCTGGAGAATTCAGAAAAAAAACTGAAAGAGATAAACGCCAGCAAAGATAAATTTTTCTCAATAATTGCTCACGACTTGAAAAGTCCTTTTACAACCCTACTTGGCATTTCTGATTTTCTGCTCGATGAATATGGAAACCTCAGAGAGAATGAACAAAAAGAATTGCTTTCCGATTTGCGGACAAATATAAAATCGGTTTATAACCTTTTGGAAAATCTGCTTGAATGGTCACACCTTCACATAAAACAAAATATCGCCGAGCACTCTAATTTTAGTCTGGCAATGCTCTGTGATTTTGTATTCGAAATATTCAAACTAAAAGCTATCGGGCGCAACATTGAACTTTCAAATAAAATTGATAAATCAGTGCTTGTTTATGCCGATTATAATATGGTTGATACAGTAATCAGAAATATTGTTCAAAACGCGCTGAAATATACTCCCAAAGGAGGTACAATTACTTTAAGTGCTGAAGAAGAAGGAGGCTTTATTATCACTTCTGTTAAAGATACAGGCACAGGCATTCCCGAAGAGGTTATTGATAAACTTTTTAAGATCGATGAACAATATACTACTGACGGAATTCATGGTGAGACCGGTACCGGACTTGGGCTTGTACTTTGTCACGAACTACTGAAACATAACAAAGGTTCAATCTGGGTTGAAAGTAAAGTGAATTGCGGGAGTAATTTTTTTGTAAAATTGCCATCAGGAATGCTGGAATAACTCCAAAGAGAAATTATGGAAGAAGAAAATAAAATATTGAAAGAAAGAATCAGATCTCTGGAGAATAAAATTGAGAAGCAGCAAAAGATGATTGAACAGTTTGTTCAATCTGAAAAAAAGTTTCAGGCTCGCGAAAATTTGTGGAAACAACTACTTGGCAAAAAACAGGGAATAATGTACAGCGGAAGAGTTGATGAAGAGTTTATCATAGATAAAGTAAGTTATGACGCTGAATACATCACAGGGTATTCGCAACAGGAGCTTTTAGGAAAAAGAAAAGATAATCTTAACTCTTTGATTAAAGTTGAAGAAAGAAAAAATGTGTGGGAAACAATTCAGAAATCACTTCAACAAAATGGTGAGTATGAAATTGATTTTCACCTCATTACAAAAAGCGGAAAAGAAAAGTTTGTCTGCGAAAAAGGATATCTGGTTCAGGGAAACTCTGAAAATGAAGTTTTATTTGAAGGCGTTATTTTTGAACTAAATAGTAATGGATATAAAGAAAATATCAAAAATATCTTTCCTAAAACTCTTTATGAGCTTCAGGACGGACTATGTGAAATTGATGTTAAAAAAGAAGAATACTTATTCAGCAGTAAGTTTTTAAAACTTCTGGATTATGAAAAAAAAGAATATCAACCTGAGTTTGAATGGTTCATCTCAAAAGTTCATATTGAAGATAAAAGAAATGTTTCAGACAAAATAAGACTGATTGTTGATTCTGTTCTGGAAAAGGAAGAATTCAATTTCCGAATGTTGAAAAAAGACAAAACATACATCTGGCTGAAAGCAGTTATAAAAATTTGTGAGTTTGATAATCATCGTTTCCCTTTGAAAATATTAATGGTATTTACTGATATATCATCAAGCAAAGATATTGAAGGTAAACTCAAAAATAATCTTAGAATGTTTGAGCTGCTTCTTGAAACTATTCCGGTTCCTATTTTCTATAAAAATAAAAATGGTGTTTACAAAGGATGTAATCAGGCATTTGTTGATCAGATTGGAATACCAAAAGAAAAACTTATAGGCAGTACTGTCTTTGATCTTTATCCGAGAGAGCTGGCGAAAATTTATTTTGAAGCTGACAAAGAACTTTTCCAAAGCGGAGGAGTGCAAAGATATGAAGCTAAAGTTAGAGATAAGTTTGAAAATACCAAAGATGTCATTTTTTACAAAAGTGTTTTTACCGGACAAGAAGATGAGACGCTCGGACTAATTGGAGTTTATCTTGACATAACTGAAAAAAACAAAATAGGAAAAGAGCTTGCTGAACAACAGGAGTTTCTTGAATCGATTTTAAGCAGACTCCCATTAGTTTTAACAAGGGTAAACAGCAAGGGCGTTTTTCTTTTTTCTGACGGTGAAGGCTTGAGAAAACTCGGATTGGTTCCCGGAGAAGTTGTGGGAGTATCTGCCTTTGATTTATATTCTGAATATCCTGAGATAATTAAACAATTAAAACGTGTGTTAAAAGGGGAGCGTTTTGTTGATAAAGTTCACATAGATAATTTATGTTTTGAAGTTTATTATACTCCGTTGTTTGATAGTGACAGAAGAGTTGAAGGAGCGCTCGTTGTTGCACTTGATATTACGTTGCGGGCCGAAGTTGAAAAAGAAGTAAAGCTATACATTAACAGATTAAAGGAAAATAAAAAACTTGTTGAAACACAAGTTGAAGAGATCAGTCAGAAAAATATCTTACTTGAAGAATCTGAAAATAAACTGAAGAAACTTAATGACAGTAAAGATTTATTTTTCTCAATAATTGCACACGATTTGAAAAATCCTTTTACGTCTTTAATCGGACTTGCAGATATGTTACAGGATGCAAGCAAAAGCTGTATCAAAGATGAAAACTCAGAAATAATAGATATCCTTAACAGAAACATAAAACAGGTTTATAATTTACTAGAAGAATTACTCGAATGGGGCGCTCTTCAACTTGGCAAAACAGAATATCAACCTGAAGAAATAAACTTACTCGATGTTGTTAAAAATGTATCTGTTTATTTGAAAGAATCCTACAAGATGAAAAAAATATCAGTCATTCTTAATATCGATCGTGAACAAAAAGTATTTGCCGATGAAAAAATGCTTGAAACTATTTTGAGGAATTTAATTTCGAACTCAATTAAATTTACAAATCGGTACGGTGAAATTTTAATCAGTGCAGAAAGTGATAATGTCAGAACTATTGTCAGTGTTAAAGATAACGGCATAGGAATTCCAAAAGAAGATATCAACAAACTTTTCAGAATTGACGGAAATTATTCTACAACCGGACTCGAAGGTGAAAAAGGAACCGGAATGGGATTAATTCTGTGCAAAGAATTAATTGAAAAAAATAATGGTACAATCTGGGTTGAAAGCGCTCCTGATAAAGGAAGCAACTTTCTGTTTACTTTATTTAATTCTGAAAATATCAGGACGGAAAATTTTAAAAGAGAAAATCTTGTTTAACATTTCTCCTCTAAATTCACTAAATTTTAATCAGGAACAATTCATTTGGTTTGTAGTTTAACCGGAAAAAAGGTGAAATATGAAAAATGGTTTTTACAATACTTTTGTTATCTGCGTAATTGCATTCTCCTGCTTATCTCTGTTTGGCGATAAATTGATTTCTTTTCAAACTGATGACCCGAATTTTGAAGCTCCTGAAAATAAAAATAAAGTTATTCTCACTTTGTGTGAAGATTATGACGCTGAGAAAATAGATTTATCATACAAAGATAAGTTTGCAGATTTGATGGAAAAAACTGTGATTCTTGATTCTCTTTTAATCGGAACCTACTCAAAAGCCGGTGAATTTTATGTAAAGGTATCTGTCTGCAGCGAAGAAACAGGTTACATAAATGCAGAATTGAAATGTGACAAATCTGTTTTTGATAAAATAGAAAAGATGCAAAATACCACAATGATAATAGCTGCAAATCTGAGTGGCTTTACAAAATCTAAAGTTCCTCTCTTCCTGGATAATTTTGACGGAAGCGAAAACCAGTTTAAACTTATTGATGAAATAAAGTTAAAGGGGAAATGTTTAGAGGTTGTTGAGGTAAGCATTTTTGATTCATAAAAATTTATAAAAAAAAGGGGCTCAAGCCCCTTTTTTTATTTAATTATTCCAAATCGGAATTCTTCCCGGAGTCCAGGGAGCTTTTATTTTTTCAAGCTCTGTTTCCAATTCTTTTATATCTTTATTAAAGATTTCTTTTAATCTGTTTAATACAGGCGGAAACTCTTCGCGTAAAATTTCGTAACTTCTGGTTTCAACTCCTGTAATGTTAGAAGTAGAACCCCAGTGTCCCCAAACCATTGCATTTAATCTTTCATTAATGCTTACCTGTGCTGGGAAGTTTTCTTCGCGACTCGCTTTTGGACGCTGACCATAAAGTTTATAGTCTATCTGATCAAGTTCTTCACGAAGTTTATTTGCTTTAAGAATAGTTTCTTCTTTAGCAGATGCAACACTGTAAAGTGCTTGTCTGATATACTCAACTTTTTTAATCAAATCTCTGTGGAACTGCTGTGTTCCTCTGATTGTTCTGTACATTTCCTGCATATCTTTCTGGAATTTAACCAAAGCTTTTCTGTCAACAGCAGGAAGAGTTGTATTGTTAAGAACTTTTGCAGTAAACTCAACCGGTTCTACAAGTTTTGTAATTTGTCCGTCAATATATTTTGATATTGAAACAAAATATTTACCAGGAAGAGCAAGTGAACTTCCGCGAGTAGATTTTAACGGATTAAATGTATTGTTAGAAACTGAAACAGGAGCAAGTGATTCGTAATATAAATCCCAGTTTACACGATTGATACCTTTTGTAACAGGCTTTGTAATTTTACGAACAAAATTACCCTGAGCATCTGTGATTGTAAAAATTAAATGAGGTTTAATTTCATTATCTTCTGCTCTTACTTCAAGATAAGATGGCTGAGGAATTCTTTTACTGTCTTTAAATAATTTTCTTTCTTCAGCATGTCTTTTCTGTTTTTTTGTTTTAGCGCTTTCTTTTACATAGTAAGTAAAAGTTGCACCAAAGGCAGGATTTTTAGCTTTAAAGTAAGTTGAACCCTGTCCGTATCTTCCTCTTGTCTGCATATACATTAACGCATCTTTCACAGGGAAAATATGAGCATCTTTTTTGAATAGCTCAGGATTAGCTTCTCTTAGCGGAGTGTAATCATCAAGTACATAGAAACCTCTGCCAAATGTAGCCAACACCAAATCATTTTCTCTTCTCTGAATTGCAATGTCTCTGACTGCAACAGTTGGAATTCCCGCTTTAAGCTGAATCCACTTTTTACCGCCGTTAACAGAGAAATAAATTCCGAACTCGGTTCCTACAAATAATAAATTACTATTTACATGATCCTGTTCAATTGTGTGAACAACTCCGTTAGCAGGAAGATTGTTAGTGATTACTTCCCAGTTTTTACCTTTATCAGTACTTTTTAGTACGTAAGGTTTGAAGTCGTTACGTTTATCATTTTTGAAAGTTGCATAAACAATATTTTCATTAAATCTGTCGGCAAGAATATCACTTACATAAGAATGTTTCGGAACTTCAGGAAACTCTTCATATCTTTTCCAGTCTTTGGCATTTTCAGTAACCTGAATTAAACCATCGTCGGTTCCTGCATAAAGTAAATTTTCTTTAAGCGGAGATTCGGTTAAAGAGATAACCATTCCGTATTGTGAAGTTGAAACGTTTTTGGAAACAGCATCAGTACTCCAGAACTTACCCATTACAGGCCATTCATCTCTGGAAATTTTTGCTGATAAATCATCACTTATTACTGCCCAGTTGTCACCGCGATCTTCACTGCGGAAAATTTTGTTTGCTGCACAATAAATTCTTTTGTGATTGTGAGGACTTATTAACAAAGGAGTGTCCCAATTCCATTTATAAGTTTTTTCACCTTTTCTTGGTTCAGGTCTGATACCAATAGATTCGCCTGATTTTCTATCATAACGAACCATTCCGCCGTACTGTGATTCAGCATAAACAATGTTAGGATTTTTAGGATCAGCAGCGCCCCAGAAACCGTCACCGCCATTAGTAACAAACCAGTCACTGCTTACAATTCCGTCACGACTCAAAGTTCTTGAAGGTCCGCCCATTGAATTGTTATCCTGCGTTCCGCCGTAAACATTGTAAAACGGATAATCTTCGTCAACAGAAACACGATAAAACTGAGTAACAGGAAGGTTACTTTTGAATAACCATTCTTTACCGGAATCATAAGTTTCGTAGATACCGCCGTCACCGCCAATCATAAAGTGTTTTGTATCTTGCGGGTCAATCCATAATGCGTGATCATCCACGTGGCGGCCTTTAAGACTTAAACGCTGCCAGGTTTTTCCGGCATCTTTTGTAAAATGAGTAAAAGTCTCAACAGAGTAAACTTTATCAACATCAACAGGATCGCAATATATTTCGTTGTAATACTGTCCGCTGGATGCGTGTGAACTCATTTTCTGCCAGCTTTCACCTCTGTTTACTGAACGGAAAAACCCGCCTTTACCAAGCTGAGCTTCAACAATCAGATATAACACATCAGGATTAACAGGAGAAATTGCTATACCCATCCCGCCTTTGTGTACAGAAGGTAAACCTTTTTCAATTTTTCTCCACGATTTACCTGCATCTTCAGATTTGTAAACTGCTGATTCAGGTCCGCCGCCAATTCTTATGTTAAAACGTCTTCTTCTCTGTTCTGAAGTTGCGTAAAGTACATCAGGGTTTCTCGGATCAAGAACAACATTATTTACACCTGTGTTTTCGCTAATTTCAAGAACTATCTTCCAGGTTTTACCACCATCTTCGGTTTTGTAAAGACCTCTTTCACCGCCCGGTCCCCAAACAGAACCTTCAGCTGCAACATAAACTACATTGGAATTTCTCGGATCGATCAAAATTTTACCAATCTGTTTCGATTCCTTTAATCCCATATTTTTCCAGCTTTGTCCGCCATCTACAGATTTATAAACACCATCGCCATAAGCAAGAGCACGCTGATGATTATTTTCACCTGTACCGGCCCAAATCACATTTGTGTTATTCGGATCAATTGCCAAAGCACCAATTGAATATGAACCATAGTTGTCAAAAACAGGCTTCCAGGTAACGCCGTTGTTTACTGTTTTCCAGATATGACCGCAGGCAACACCAACATAATATTCGCTGTGATTATTTGGATTAACAGCAAAATCTGCAATACGTCCGGATGGAAAAGCCGGTCCGATATTTCTAAATTTTAGTCCGCTAAAAGCACCCGGATTCATCGGATCTTTTTTCTTACTCTTATCTTTTGCATTTACGCAGGTAAGAGCCAGGACCAGAATTAAAAAAAATGATAAAAATCTTTTCATCATTTCTCCCCTAAGATTTTTTAATGAAATTGTGAATTAAGTATTAACGATGCTAAAATACGATTTTGTATGACTAATTTTAAGAATTATAAATAAATATCTTAAAGTTAACGTTAACATTTGCTATATTTGGGAAAATAATAAAAAAACTATCGGAAAATTAGAATGAGTGAAAAGCTTCAACTTACAGATCATCCGCACAGAAGATTAAACATTTTAACAGGCGAGTGGGTACTGGTTTCACCGCACAGAGCTAAAAGACCATGGCAGGGAAAGACAGAAGAAAAATCGGTTGAAAAGAAACCTTCTTACGATCCGGGATGTTATTTGTGTCCGGGCAACGAAAGAGCAGGAGGCAAAGTAAATCCGGAGTATAAAGAGCCATTTGCGTTTACAAATGATTTTAGTGCACTCAATTTTGAAGGTAAAGATAAAGAAGTAAATATCAGTAATCTTCTTGTTGCAAAGGAAGAAAAAGGAATTTGCAGAGTAATCTGTTTTTCACCCGATCATAGTTTAACACTTCCTGATATGGAAATTGAAGATATTGTTAAGGTTGTTGAACTTTGGCAAAGAGAATATGAAGAACTTGGTTCAAACGAAGAAATAAATTATGTGCAGATATTTGAAAACAAAGGTGCAATTATGGGATGCAGTAATCCTCATCCGCACGGACAAATATGGGCGCAGAAATCAATTCCAAACGAACCGCGCAAAGAATTGATTCAACAGCAGAAATATTATGAAGAAAACTGCAGTTGTATGTTGTGCGATTATCTTAAACAGGAATTGGAAGAGAAAGAAAGAATAGTTTACGAAAATGATCATTTTGTTGCTTTGGTTCCTTTTTGGGCAATCTGGCCTTTTGAAACTATGGTTTTAAGTAAACGCCATCTGAAAAATTTATCAGAATTTACTTCTGAAGAAAAAGCTGCTTTTGCCGAAATTATAAAAGTGGTAACTGCAAAATATGATAATATGTTTGAAATTAATTTCCCATATTCAGCAGGCATTCATCAGTCGCCGACAGATAATACAGATCATCCTGAATGGCATTTTCATATGCACTTTTATCCACCTTTGCTGAGATCTGCCGAAGTTAAAAAATTTATGGTTGGTTACGAAATGTTAGGGGAAGCCCAGAGAGACATAACTCCCGAAACAAGTGCCGAAAGACTTAGAAATTTATCAAAAAAACGTTTTAATAAGTAAAATAATTTAATATTTTAGTGTGCTGTATTCAGGAAAAAGGGTGGGGGCCTGAATTTTAAATTTGAGTTTTGAATTGAGGAATTAAATGGCTGAACGAGTAACAATAAAACAGGTCGCAAACAAATTGGGTGTGTCAATGATGACAGTTTCACGCGCACTTAACAACAGACCAAACGTAGATGAAAAAACCAAAAAACGCGTTATGGAAACTGCACGCGAAATGGGATATATACAGAACCACATTGCAAAAAGTCTGGTTCAGAAAAGAACATTTACAGTAGGGATAGTTGTACCTGAAATTACCCATTCATTTTTCCCCGATGCAATTAAGGGAATGGAAGAAGTCATAAACCTGGCCGGCTATCAGATTATTTTCACTCATTCTGCCGAAGATTCAAAAAAAGAAGTTGCAGCTATTGAGACGCTTGCCTCAAAAAGAGTTGACGGAATTTTAATTTCAATGGCTGAATCTGTAAGAGATTTTTCAATCTACAAACAAATTATCAATATGAAACTCCCGATTGTTTTCTTTGACAGATGTGTTCATAATCTGGGAGCAAGTTGTGTTGGTATTAATGATGACGAAAGTTCATTTAATATAACAGAATATCTTGTGAAAAAAGGATATTCAAAAATTGCCCATCTTGCAGGACCTACCACAATTTCTATTGGTCGGGAACGACTCAACGGATATAAGCGCGCTTTGCTTAACTCAAACATTGAAGTTAAGGATGAATATATAAAGATTGCTGGTCTGCACGAAACAGGCGGTTATGAGGCAATGAAAGAGCTTTTATCATCTCCTTCCGATCAGTTGCCTGAAGCAGTTGTTTGTGTAAATGACCCCTGTGCATTTGGAGCAATGAACGCAATTAAAGAAGCCGGATTAAAAATTCCAGAAGATATTGCGGTTGTTGGTTTCACCGATGATATAAGAGCAAATTTGGTTACTCCTTCACTTACAACAATTAAGCAGCCTGCCTACGAAATTGGCAGAAAAGCAGCTGAAAAACTGATTGCCCATATCGAAAATGACTCTGAACCTGTAGAAGATATTTATCTTGCTACAGAAATTGTTGAACGAAAATCCACAGGCATTTAAGACTAGTCTAAAAAAAATTAGCATTTAAAAAGATTAATTGCTAACTTTGGGAAAAGATGTTAGCGTTAACAAGTAGACCTTATTGCGGAGAAAAATTTGGTAGAAGTAACAGAGCACGATGGTTATACAAATCTGATTATCTCAAACGAAATTCTTGAAGTACATATTTTTCCTGAAATTGGCGGGAAAATTCACAAAATAATAAATAAAAAAAGTGGAGCTCAATATCTGCTTCAATCGCAAAAAAGTGACGGCAGGTACAATCAGCCGCACTATGGTGCAAACTTCGAAGATTTTGATACAAGCGGATTTGACGAATGTTTTCCTAATGTTTCCGATTCAAAAGTTGAGTTCGAAAATGGAAAAGAACTCTTTTTCCCGGATCACGGTGAATTGTGGAGCAGAAAATGGGATTATGAAATTATTGACAAAAAAGTTAAATTGTCTATTAAAGGTGTGCAAAGAAAGTATCGGTTTGAAAAGATTGTCTCACTAGACAACCACCGGATAGATTTTCAATATAAACTGCAAAATGATTGCGATTTTGATTTTCAATATATCTGGTCAGCACATCCTTTGTTAAACATTTCCGAGGGAGATGAAATAATCTTGCCTGAAGGTCAGAAAAAATTGTTTTTGAACTGGAGTTCAGATGCTTCAATTGGTAGTTTTGGCGATTACGTTAACTGGCCTCTGGTTGATAATGTGAATGATTATTCCGAAATAAAAAATGTTTCATTTGGAAAAGCAGTTAAATTGTTCACAGATAACTTAAAGACCGGAAGTGCGGGAGTGTTTTTCAAAAAATATAATGAGACGTTTTTAATAAATTTCGATACAGCTGAAAATCCTTATTTAGGAGTGTGGCTTACTTACGGCGGATGGCCGGTTAATTCTTCGAGGAAACATCTTACTATAGGAGTTGAACCTACCTGCGGCAGACCAGATTGTCTGAGAGCAGGAATGGAAAACAAGGAAGTGGGGAGAGTTAAGGCAGGAGCTGCAAACAGCTGGAGTATTTCATTTTCAATTTTGGAAGGAAAAGTACAAGTTTAACAAATGAATGGAGTTAATTGCCTATGAGTTTTTCGCAAGTTGATTATATTGTTTTTGCCGGGTATATACTCGGAATTGTAGCCCTCGGCCTTTGGGTTTCAAGAGATAAAAAGGGTCATAAAAAAGATTCAAAAGATTATTTTCTTGCCGGTAAATCACTACCCTGGTGGGCAATTGGCGCTTCCCTTATTGCAGCAAACATTTCAGCAGAACAGTTTATAGGAATGTCTGGTTCCGGTTTTGCTATCGGACTTGCAATTGCATCTTACGAATGGATGGCTGCTATCACATTGATAATTGTGGGTAAATTCTTTTTACCTGTATTTATAGAAAAAGGTTTGTATACAATTCCCGAATTTATTGAAAAACGTTTTAGTACAAATCTTAAAACAATTCTTGCAGTCTTCTGGGTTGCACTATTTGTTTTTGTAAATCTTACATCTGTACTTTTTCTTGGAGGAAAAGCAATTGACACAATAATTGGTACAGGTGACGGAAGTTTAATTATTTATGCAATAATCGGGTTGGCTTTTATCGCGGCTGCTTACTCTCTTTATGGCGGGTTGTCTGCCGTAGCCTGGACAGACGTGGTACAGGTTGTATTACTTGTGATTGGCGGTTTAATAACTTCTATTATTGCTCTTAATAATGTTACTCCTGAAGGCGGGTTTATTAACGGATTACAACATATCTATAATACTGCCGGCGAAAAATTTCATATGATTATACCAAGAGGTGATTCGGAATACTTTAATTTGCCCGGTATTGCTGTGTTAATTGGCGGTATGTGGGTTGCAAATCTTTATTACTGGGGATTCAACCAGTATATTATTCAAAGAACTCTGGCAGCTAAATCATTAAAAGAAGCTCAAAAAGGTATTGCATTTGCAGCTTTTCTAAAATTAATAATTCCTTTATTCGTTGTAATTCCGGGTATTGTTGTTTTTGTTATGTACACTCAGCCTGAAGGTACTGCTGTAATTCCCGGTGTTACCGAAGCATTCTCAAACGGCGGCGGAGTTAACTTTGATAAAGCTTATCCTTGGTTGATAAGTACGTTTATCCCTGTAGGGTTAAAAGGACTTGTACTTGCAGCTCTTGTTGCAGCAATAGTTTCTTCTCTTGCATCAATGCTTAACTCAACATCAACAATTTTCACAATGGATATTTACAAACCTTACCTTGGAAAAAATTCAAGTGAAGGAAAACTTGTAAACGTTGGTAGAACAACATCAGCAGTTGCACTTGTTATTGCAGTCTTTATGGCTCCATTGTTAGGAAACATTCCTCAGATGTTCCAATATATTCAGGAATACACAGGTTTGGTGAGTCCGGGAATTTTAGGCGTATTTATAATGGGTCTTTTCTGGAAAAAAACCACAAACAAAGCAGCTATCGTTGGTGTTATTTCATCTGCGTTTGTAGCTATGTTATTAAAAAGTTCGGTTGTAGATCTTCCTTGGATGGATCAGATGTTCTATACTTTAATAATTACAATGGTAATTATTGCCGGAGTAAGTTTAACTACTTCTGAAAATGATGATGATCCAAAAGGAATAGCTTTAACCTCAAAAATATTTAAAACAGATTCAGTATTTAACATTTCCGCATATGCAGTATTAGTAGTTGTTGCTGTATTATATGCAATGTTCTGGTAACGGAGATTTTGTGACAAGTAATTTGAAAGTAATAAAAGATAAATTTATTGAAGTTTTTAGTTCAAAACCCATCCTGGTGAAATCACCGGGAAGGGTTAATATTATTGGAGAACACACAGATTACAATGGCGGCTTTGTTTTACCTGCAGCTGTTGATAAATCTATAGATTTTGCAATTCTGCCTTCCGGTTCAAAACAATGCAAAATGTATGCTTTTGACCTGGATGAGTATCATGAGTTTGAAATTGATAATCCGATTCAAAGTAAAAAACAATGGCCAAATTACCTTATGGGAGTTGTAGATGAACTTAAAAATGCAGGTTACGAACCATCCGGATTTAATTGTGTTTTTGGCGGAAACGTTCCTTCAGGTGCAGGAATGTCATCTTCTGCAGCAATTGAAGGTGGACTTGCATTTGCGTTAAATCATATTTTTGATTTGGGCATTAAAAAGATCGATCTTGTTAAGTTTGCACAAAAAGCTGAAAATAATTTTGTTGGTGTAAACTGCGGAATTATGGATCAGTTCATCAACATTTTTGGTGAAGATAAAAAACTTCTCAAAATTGATTGTCGCTCTCTTGATTACGAATATGTTCCTTTTGAAAAAGAGGATCTAAGAATTGTTCTCTGCAACACAATGGTAACTCATTCACTAGCTTCTTCCGAATACAATGTAAGAAGATTGCAATGTGAAGAAGGAATTAAATTACTTGCCGGGTTAAATCCTGAAATAAAAAGTCTGCGCGATGTCAGTAAAGAATTTCTATTTGAACATAAAGATAAATTTGATCCGTTAATTTTCCAGCGATGTAAATATGTTGTTGAAGAAAATATCAGATTAAAAAATGCCTGTGAATATTTTGCAAAAGGTGATTTTACTTCTGCCGGAGAAATGATGAATCAGTCACACTACGGTTTAAGTAAAGAATATGAAGTAAGCTGTAAGGAGCTTGATTTTCTTGCAGAAGCTGCTCAAAAAATTGAAGGTGTTTTAGGCTCAAGAATGATGGGCGGCGGATTTGGCGGCTGTACAATTAATCTTGTTGAAGATAAATTTACAGAGTCATTTACCAAAACTATTTCAGAAAAATACTTTTCCGAATTTAATGTAAAACCGGAAATATATATAAGTAAGATTGAACAGGGAACCAGAATTATTGAAAATTAAAAAGGGAGCCTGTCAGCTCCCTTTTTTGTTAAACTTTTATATAAACAACAATAAACTAACTGCCATTATTGCCATTCCGGCTATAAGTCCATATATGGAAAGATGATGTTCTCCAAACTCTCTTGCTGCCGGCAGCAGTTCATCAATGGAAATAAAAACCATAATTCCTGCAACAGAAGCAAACACAATTCCGAAAACCACATCATTAAAAAATTGTGCTAAAATAAAGTAACCTACAAGTGCGCCAATTGGTTCTGCCAGACCCGAAGCAAAGGAGAGCCAGAATGCTTTTTTCTTATCATTGGTTGCGTAAAAAATAGGTACAGATACTGCAATCCCTTCAGGAATATTGTGAACCGCAATTGCAACTGCTATGGGTACTGCAATTGAGGGATCTTTAATTGCAGCAAGAAATGTTGCAAGTCCCTCCGGAAAGTTATGAATTCCTATTGCAAGAGCAGTAAACACTCCCATTCGCATAAGTTTGCTGTAATCTTTTGAGTCGGAAGGATTATCTATTTCTTCAACCTTATGAATTTCGTGAGGGTTTTCCATTGAAGGAACAAATCTGTCAATTATACCAATTACCAACATTCCGCCAAAGAAACCTCCAACCGTTGCCCAGTTGCCGCCTACTTCACCCAAAGCTACAACCAGTGAATCTTTGGCCTTTACAAAAATTTCAACCATTGAAACATAGATCATCACTCCGGCTGAAAACCCGAGCGAAATTGAGAGAAATTTTGTATTAGTTCTTTTGGTAAAGAAGGCAAGTGCACTTCCTATACCTGTTGACAAACCAGCAAAAAGTGTAAAACCGAATGCAACTAAAATTGCGTCAAAATCATATGCCATACTCTAATCCGATAATTGTCAATTTCCAATACCCATTATAAAAACAATTTAGCAATATTGTAAACAATAAATGACATTATCCAGGCAACTCCGGATGAGTATAAAATATATAATCTGGTCCATTTCCATTTACCAGCCTCTCTGTGAAACACCACTGTAGCCGATAAACAAGGTACATAGAGCAGTACAAAAATCATAATTGAAAGTGCAACAGCCATATTATACTTAGGATCTGACCTCAGACTTTCACGCAGCGATTGTGAGTTTTCATCTGCATCACCAACTGCAAATATGGTTCCCATAGTAGAAACCACAACTTCTTTGGCTGCCAGACCCGTAACAAGTGCAATACCAATTCTCCAGTCAAAACCTAATGGTCTTAGAACCGGTTCCGTGAATTGTCCTAATCTTCCTGCAATTGAGTGTTGAAGCTGCTGAGTACTTTCAAGATTACGGAGCTGACTTATCTGCTCGCTGCGTTCGGTATCTGTTAATGTTCCGTCCATTTCAATTTTAGATACAGCTTCGTTTGCCTGCTGTTCAATTGTTTCGCTGTGCGGATAGTTGCTTATTATCCATATAAGAACAGAAGCAACAAGAATAACCGTACCGGCTTTACGCAGATACATTTTTGCTTTATGCCACATCTGCATTATAAGTGTTCTGAGAGTAGGCATTCTGTAAGGAGGAAGTTCCATTACAAAAGGTTCAGATTCATCTTTAAATATGGTCTTTTTGAAAATCTTTGATGACAGCATTGCTATCAAAACACCAAATGTATAAATAGCGAATAAAATATTTCCTGCATGTCCGGGAGCAAAAAATGAACCCAGAATTAAAACATAAACAGGATATTTTGCACCGCAGCTCATAAAAGGAATTATAAGAAGTGTGGTGATTCGGTCACTTTCATTTTTTAAGGTACGTGTTGCCATAAATGCCGGAACAGAACATCCGAACCCGGTTACCATCGGGATGAATGATTTACCGTGCAGACCAAATTTGTGCATAATTTTATCAATAACAAATGCTGCACGAGCCATATATCCGGTTCCCTCAAGCAGCGCCAGAGAGAGGAATAAAATTAAAATATTTGGTAAAAATACTAATACTCCGCCAACACCTGCAATTATGCCGTCAACAAGTACGGCGCGTAAGGTTGGTTCTGTTACAAGATCGGAAACCTGATTTCCTAAAAATTCAAAAAACGATTCTATCCAGGTCATAGGCGTTTCACCCAGCTGGAAAGTCAGCTGAAAAATTGCCCACATAAAAAATATAAATATTGGCAGACCCGTAATTCGGTTTATCAGAATACGATCAAGTTTTTCGGAAAAAGATTTATTATTTATACCAGGGAAAGAAACGGTTTCTTTTAATGCACCTTTAATAAAAGAGTAACGTTCTTCCGCAATTATCATTTCAGGATCTTCTTCAAAAGTTTGTTCAAACTCCTTTATGGTATCAGAAAGAATAGTGCTTAATTTTATCCATACAGGGAGTTCTTTAAGCATTTTATAAACATTCTGATCATTGGCCAAAAGCTTAATTGCAAGCCAGCGTTTATCATATTTTTCAGGAATGTCTTTTGAAGATTCAAGAATCTTTGTAACCAGTTCAATTTTTTCTTCAAGAAATTCAGAATAGGAAAGTTTATTTTTCTTGGCTTCTATTTTTCCGGTGAAAAGATCAACAATATGATCGAGAAGATCATCAATGCCGTCTCCTTTTGCAGCAGAAGTAGGAACCAGATGCGCACCAAGCAGTTTTTCAAGCTGAGGTAAATCGATTTTAATATTTTTTGCCTTTACTTCATCAAACATATTAAGAGCAACAATAAGATTCGATTTCAGATCCATCAACTGAGTTGTAAGATAAAGGTTTCGCTCCAGATTTGTACTGTCGATAACATTTATCACAACATCAGTTTTTTCATCTGTTAAAAAGTTTCTGGCAACAATCTCTTCCGGGGAATATGAGGTAAGACTGTAAGATCCGGGAAGATCTATTATTCTTATCTTAAATCCTTTATAGGTTGTAACACCTTCATATTTTTCTACTGTAACACCGGAAAAATTTCCTACTTTCTGGTTTGCGCCTGCAAGGATATTAAAAAGGGACGTTTTTCCGCAATTCGGATTTCCTGCCAGAGCAACTAAAATTTCTTTATTTTCATTCATAAATATTCTTTCTAAACAGCATTGTTCAAAGGAACAACAGATTCGTTATCAATATCAATTAATTTTACCATTATTGTTTCAGCTTCGTTTAATCTTAATGAAAGATTAAAGTTGCTCACTTTTAATTCCACAGGATCGCCAAGAGGAGCAACACGAAGGATTTTCATACAGGTTCCTTTAACAATTCCCATATCCATAAGTCTGCGCCTTATTTCACCCCGGGCAGTCATTTTTGAAATTTCAACCGTGTCGCCAATAAGCGCCTGATCCAATCTGAATTCAGTACTTTTTTCAGCTTCAACAATTATCTTTTTTGAAATTTCCAGACCAAGTTCAATAATTTCTTCTCCAAGGGAGATAAACACCGGGCCTTTTTCAAGTTCGTTTTTTATAACTGTAATTTCACTTCCTACCTTAATCCCGTAAGATTTCAAATTTGATCTTGCTCCGGGACCAGCCTGAAAGTTCGTAACTTTTACTTTTTCACCATTTCCACAATAACAGAGTCTGTTTAGCACCTTATCCTGACCTTCTTAAAATTGTACTTCAAATATTTTATTTTCACCGTTTCTGATAACTTCCACAGTTATTTTTTGTCCGGTTTTGAATTTCTTTAACTTGTTCATATAATCATAAATATTGCCAATTTTTTCCCCGTCCATTGCAACAATTTTATCACCTTTTTTAAGTCCGGCTGCTTTGGCAGGTTTACCATCCATTACACCGTCAATGGTCATTCCGTCTTCAGATGAATCACTTACATCCGGCATAATGCCCATTGTAACTTTAAAGCGGGGGCGACTGCTCATTGATCTCGGAGCACCAGATTCTCTGAACTCAAGAGCTTTATCAAGATTGGCAATTTTTTTAATTAAGCTGTATGCATAATCAGAAACAGTTTTCTGACCTTCAAAATTTATCAGGCTCACCTTGTCTGCAGGAGTGTGATAATCTGTGTGCAGACCGGTATTAATTGCTAACACGGGAATATTTTTGGAATAAAATGAAGCATAATCAGAAGGACCGAAACCTGATTTATTTGTTTTTATTTTCAAACCGTTTTTATCGTGAGCATCAACAAGCTCCTGCAAACCTTCACCTGTTCCTGTTCCGGCAATTGTAATTCTTTTCTCTTCTTTGTCTAAACGACCAACCATATCAAAGTTGAACATTGCCTTAACGTTTTTCAAATCAACAAGAGGATTATTTACAAAAAACTTGGAACCGATAAGTCCCTGTTCTTCAGATGCAAATGTCATTGCAATTACACTTCGTTTCAAATCTTTTCTGTTAGCTTGTAATTTTTCAGCAATTTCAATAACAGTTGCAACACCTGAAGCATTGTCATCAGCGCCGTAATGAACTGCAGTTGTATCAGGCACACGTGAACCGGAGGCCGGACCGCCATAACCAAGATGATCGTGGTGAGCGCCAATTACAACATATTCATTTTTTAATACAGGATCGCTTCCTTCTACAAGAGCAATGATGTTTTGTGTTTTATTTTTTTCAGCAACTAAATTTGTTGTTGCAGAGACTTCAATTTCAGTTTCAAAGCTGTAAGGCATCTGCTCGGAATGAAAATGTTCTTCAAGCTCCTCAACAGTTAAATCTTCTGCTGCCAGAATCATATTTGCAATTTCACGTTTTACATTTACAACAGGAAATTTGGAGCGGACTTTTCTTGAAAGATTTTTAGATAAACCGATCAGATCATCATCTTTATTATAACGATGTCCGTTTACAAGAATAACACCAATAGCTTTGTTTGTTTTTGCGCTGTATAATTTATCTTTAAGTCCGTCCATAAACATAAATTTACTTCGCGAAGGAGAGCCCATAAAAATCATAATCCATTTTCCGGCCACATCCAGGTTTTCAAAATCGTTCCATTTCACTTTTTCAGTATCTATATCTAGTCCGTAACCGGCAAAAACAACTTTACCGCTGGCAGTAGCATTGCCAGATTCTGCAACCGGAAGAAAATCTTTTTCAAATTCAAAACTTTTATCACCCACTGCAAATTTCATATCAGGACCGTATTTAATTGAAACCAATACGTCAAACTGCTGATAGGCATTATCTCCAAGAGGTTTTAGTCCGTTTTTAAGAAGCTCTTTTCTTATATATTCAGAGGTAAGTTTATCCCCTTTTGTACCAGGTTTTCTTCCTTCACATTCTTCAGATGCAAGAAAACTGATATGCTGCTTTAGTTCTTCTTTCGTTATTTCAGGTGATTCGGTAGTTTGAGAATTAACACAAATAAAATTGAAAACAATGATGCAGACAAAAAAGGAAAATTTTTTCATAGAAAACCTCCAAATTAGATTAAATCTAAATACTAAAGTAAGTATTTTTTATGAATTATTTCTATTTTTATTATTAATATTCATAAAATTTTAGGGGTAATGTGAAAAATTTGATTTACGGTTCTTTACTGAATTTTTTCTTAATAGGGTGTGTGGCAGATGCCGAGCAGATTAAGACTGTGGAAAATAAAAATAATTTGAAAATTGTTGAAGAATATGGCTATCAGGAGATAAAGTTAAGCGGAGATGTTTCAGAGAAGTATTCTGAAATTTCCGGACTCGCCTGGCACAATGACGATCTCTTTTTTGTAACACAATATCCGGGTAATTATGCCGAAGGAGAAGAGGGGGTTTTGTGGAAAGTATCAAAACAGGAAATCTATAAAGCAATAGAAAATCCCGAAATTACTCTGGCTCCGAAAGAAGTAAAATTAAATACAAACGGAATGGGAGATGTTATAAACTCTCGCGGCTCCGGACTTGAAGCAATTGTTTTTGACGGAGAAACAGTTTATCTCTCAATTGAAAACTCCGACAGAAACGGAACAAACGGTATTATAGTAAAAGGGGAGTTGAATAACGAAAAAAATGAAATCACTCTTTTACCTGAATCGGCTGTTAAAATAGAACACGAAGTTAACATTTCTAATTTTGCCGAAGAGACTCTTACTCAGACAAAAGATCACGTAATTTCAATTTTTGAAGGAAACGGCAAAGAAGTTTATCCAAATTCAAAAGCTCATCTTATCTCTAAAAAAACAGGAGAAATTACCAAAATTCCTATCGAACATCTGGAATACAGAGTTACAGATGCTACTGAATTAGATGAAAATGGAAATTTCTGGGTGATTAATTTTCTTTATCCGGGAGAAAAAACAAAGTTGAAACTTTGTCCCGACACACTGGTTGCCAAGTTTGGAATAGGAAAAACTCACAATGAAAATGAACAGGTTGAGAGACTTGTAGAATTTAACTTTGACGGAGAAAAATTACAGTTAACCGAAACACCTCCTATTCAGTTAAAACTGGAAAAAGACAGCAAAAGTAATAACTGGGAAGGAATTGTAAGACTTGACGACAAAGGGTTTTTGCTGATAACAGATTATTATCCAGGAACCAAGCTTGTTTTTGTACCTTATTCCAAATAAATCTTACGGAAAATAAAAACATTGTTTACCTTTGCAGTAGTTAAAATTTAATTTACAGGAAGGTAAATTTGGAGTCGATAAAAGAGATATTTAAGATTGGTTACGGCCCGTCAAGCAGTCATACTATGGGCCCGAGAAAAGCTGCCGAAGAATTTTTAGCAAAAAACAGTGATGCTGATAAGTTTGAGGTAACATTGTTTGGGAGTCTGGCAGCAACCGGAAAAGGCCATCTTACTGATACGGCAATTGAACAGGTTTTCAGAGAAAAGAAAATAGAAATAATCTGGAAACCTGAAATCTTTTTAGATAAACATCCCAATGCAATGACAATAAAAGCCGTTAAAGGCGATGCGGTTGTTAATGAATGGACAGCCTACAGCATTGGCGGCGGAGATGTTATTGATGAAAGTTCCACAATTGAAAGAGAACAGATTTACGATCTTTCCACAATGAAAGATATCTTGGAATGGGTAGATAAACGAGGAAAACATTTCTGGGAATATGTAGATCATTGTGAAAATTCCGATGTGTGGGATTATCTGCTGGAAGTATGGAAGGTAATGGAAAACGCTGTAGAGACAGGAATTGAAGAAGAGGGAACTCTTCCCGGAATTATTAACCTTCCAAGAAAAGCTTCAACCTATTTTATAAAAGCTCAGGGATTAAAGAAATCACTTAAGAGCCGGAGTCTTGTTTTTGCTTATGCTCTTGCAGTAGCAGAAGAAAATGCAGGCGGCGGAAAAGTTGTTACAGCTCCAACCTGCGGTTCCTGCGGAGTTGTGCCTGCAGTATTGTATCATATCAAAAAGAGTTATGATTTTAGTGAAAGAAAAATTATACGTGCACTTGCAACAGCCGGTTTAATTGGAAATCTTGTAAAAACAAATGCCTCTATTTCCGGAGCCGAAGTTGGCTGCCAGGGTGAGGTTGGTACTGCCTGTTCAATGGCAAGCGGAGCAGTGCTTCAGCTTTTTGGCGGAACACCGTCACAAATTGAGTATGCTGCTGAAATGGGACTGGAACATCATCTCGGACTTACCTGCGATCCTATTGCCGGACTTGTACCAATTGTGTTTTTTGAAATGGTTGAGTTGGAAACATCCAGAGCCTTGGATGCAAACAATTATGCTGTAT
>JBGRQB010000025.1:0-34277 GCA_041725875.1 Rhodothermaceae bacterium | reverse complement strand
CAGAATGGATATTCAGAAAGTACTGGAAATTATTGTAAAGAAGCACAATTTTTTTTAACTTTAATAATTAGTAATGCTTATATAAAAAACTAAAGGATCCTAATGTCTTTTATAGCTTGGAAAGATGAAGAAGCAACTAAAGTAACAAAAGTTGATTCTCAACATAAAACAATTATTTCACTTATAAATGATTTACACAAATTGTTGCCCAGTGATGAAAAAGAAAAAAAATCTAAAAAACTTTATGAATTGCTGACTGTCTTAGATGATCATTTTACAACAGAAGAAAATTTGATGAAAGAGTTCAAATTTGAAAATACGTTCTCTCATGTGCAGGAGCATAACAAAATGAGAAACAAATTAATAAAGTATAAAAATGATTTTAATTCTGATAAAATAGATCTTAATCTGGAATTTTTAATTTCTGTCAAAAACTGGTTCCACAACCACAATAAAATCAATGATATAAAGATGGGAAAATTCTTAAACTCCGTAGGTGTTGATTAAGGAAATTATATGGCAAAAATTATCAAAGCCATATTTGATTTTTTCCTTCCCAGGTTTTGTGTCAATTGTAATAAAAAACTTTCACTGGAAATTGATTTTATCTGTTCAGATTGTAAACCACTTATCAAAACTGTTGATAAAGAATTCATAAACAGAGAGTTTGAAAAAAAATTTCTTCAGGCTGATTTGATATCTGCTTTTCAATCTTCATTTCTTTTCGCAACTCACTCCCCTATTCAGAGTCTGGTTCACAATCTTAAATATTCACAAAATTACAGATCAGGAGTTTTTCTTGGAGAACTGGCTGCTGAAATTCGGAAATCGGAATTGGAAAACTGGGAAATCGATTTGGTTATTCCGGTTCCTCTTCACAGAGTAAAAAAAGCTGAACGAGGTTATAATCAGGCTTACTATATTGCCAAGGGAGTTGGAAATATTTTGAATATTCCGGTTGCTACAAATGCTATTAAGAGGGTAAAGTATACGCAATCGCAAACTACTTTTAACTTAAACGAAAGAAAAGAAAATATGACGCAAGCATTTGAAATAAAAAATACAGATTTGATTTCCGGTAAAAATATTTTACTGATAGATGATGTAATTACAACAGGTGCAACTATTTCAGCTTGTGCAGAAGTTTTAAAAGAAAAAAAGGCGAAAAATATTTTCGCCTTTTCAGTTGCAATTCCAGATGAAACTACATCTTGTCAGGAGCCGAAACTCCAAGAATAGCCAAACCATTTTTAACTACTGTCTTAACCGCCACACACAATGCAATTCTTGCTTCGGCAAGTTCTTTTTCCGAACCAATAATTCTGCAATGGGTATAAAACTTGTGGAACTGAGCAGCTAATTCTTCAAGATAGTTAGCTATTTTATGTATTTCAAAATTTTCCGCACTGTAAAGTACGCTTCTGCTAAATTCATATAACTTTTTAATCAAAGCTTGTTCTTCATCTGAAGAAAGCAATTTAAGATTATCGTAACAAGCGTTTAGATCTTGTTCCTGAGTCATTTTAAGAATTGATGAAATTCTCGCGTGTGCATATTGCAAATAGAACACAGGATTTTCTTCTGAGTGTTTTTTAGCCAGATCAATATCAAAGTTAAGATGACTGGAAACACTTCTCATATTAAAGAAATATCTTACAACATCGGCACCAACTTCCTCAACAAGTTCATCAAGAGTAATGAAGTTTGCTTTTCTTGTAGACATTTTAACAACTTCACCTTTTTCCATAATTGTAACAAACTGGTGAATTACAACTTTTACTTTTTCTTCGTCGTAACCCAAAGCTTTAAAACCAGCCATTACATCCGGGTAAGTTGCGTTATGATCAGATCCAAATAAATCTACAATCATATCGTAACCGCGCTCAAATTTGGTTGTATGATATGCAATGTCGGGCAAACGGTAAGTAGGCTCACCTGTAGATTTAATAATCACTTTATCCTGATCCTGGCCCAAAGCTGAAAGTCTGAACCAAGTAGCATCATCTTTTTCGTAGATTAAATCTTTTTCTTTTAACGAATTTACCACCCAGTCAATTTTACCGTCATCATAAAGATCTCTTTCATTGTAGAAATTATCAAACACGATATTTATCTGGGCAAGAGTATTTTTTATATCGGCAAAAATTTCAGATTCAGCAATATCTTTAAATCTGCCTTCAGCATCTTCTTCTTTTAGTGAATCACCAGATTCATCAATAAGTTTCTGAGCTATATCTTTGATATACTCACCCTGATAATAATCTTCTGGAAAGTCAATTTTTTCACCAAGCAGTTCAAGGTATCTCTGTTTAACAGAATCACCTAAAACTCTCATTTGCCGACCAGCATTATTGAAATAATACTCTCTGTCAACATCATAACCGATCCACTCAAGCATATTTGCAAGTGTATCACCAACAACTGCATTTCTTCCGTGTCCGACAGTTAAAGGGCCGGTTGGATTTGCAGAAACAAATTCCACAAGAGCTTTTTTACCGGAGTATTTATCGCTCTTTCCGAAAAGATCACCTTTCTCTTTTATTTCAGAAATAATTGAAGTGACATATTCGGAATTGAATTTGAAATTTAAGAAACCGGGTCCGGCAATTTCAATTTTCTCAATAACCTTTGGATCTGCATTAAGGTTATCAATAATTTCCTGTGCAATTTCTCTTGGGTTTCTTTTTAATACTTTTGTGAGGGTCATAGCAAGGTTAGTTGCATAATCGCCGTGTGTTGTATCGTTAGGAACTGAAAAATTTATATTTGCTTCTTTAAGATATTCTAATTTGTTTTTTGCTTCATCAAATAAATTTACTAAATAACTCTTCACTTATAAACTCCAAATATTATTCAACTTTATCTTCTGCAGGATCTTTCATTTCGATGACAGGAGCATCTCCCCATAGTTTTTCCAGACTATAAAACTCTCTGGCTTCTTTGTGGAAAATGTGAACCACTACATCAAAATAATCTAGCAAAATCCACTGTAGTGCATCGTAGCCTTCTTTATGATAACATTTAATTCCGTTCTTTCTTAAAACTTTATCCACTTCATCTGCAATAGCTTTTACCTGAACATCTGAATCAGCCGAACAAACAACAAAGTAATCTGCTATTGTTGTTAATTCCTGCAAATCAAGTATCTTAACATCGTATCCTTTTTTTGTAAAAATAATATTTGCTATACGTTCTGAAAATACTTTAGTATCCATATCTTACCTCATTTTAACGGAGCTAAATTATAATAATCTTTTCCGATGATAACAGTTACATCAAGAAAGTAATCTTCATTTAGCTGCTGAATTACATTTTTTCTGCTAACACCAAGCAAATCCGCAATTTTCTTCGCATTTGCCATATTTCCAATTCTATCGATGACCATTGTTTTATCGATATCAAATGAAATATAATTATCGGTCTTTACCACATCTATTTTATTGTTTCGTAAAAAATCAGTAAACCTGTCAGCAGCACCTTTCTTCCCGCAACCATTTAAAACATCCACCTGAATTATTTCGGAAACAACTTCGGTATTGTTTTTAGGGGTTTGAGAACTATCGTCACCAAACTTCATAGCAACAGAAAACACCAGATAAATTATTAATGCCACAAGCAAAAATATTACGATGTTTAATACAAAGTTGGTAGTTGTAGTTTTAATATCAGCAGTTTTTTGATTCTTTACAGTAGCCAAATCATTTTTAATTTTTGTGCAAAAAAATAACTCCGCAAAACGGAGTTACTAAAAATAATAAAATTTATGCTTTTTTCCGATTAATCATCGAAAAAACTGCTTCCATAAAGACTTCTTCTTCCAAAACCTCTGTAATAATAATCAGGATATCCATACCCGTACCCGTAGTAACCATATCCGTTGGGAATTTGGCGAAACTGGAGTATGATATTTGTTTTTTCAGAAGGTTTGTAGTTCAGTTTTGCATTACTGATATATACCCCGTTTACATTATCGGTAAAGTTTTTACCAAGGGTATTGTACGGAGAGTTTACAAAACTGGCATCGAGTTGAAAGTCGAGATTTTCAGCAAATTTAAATGTCATTGAATTTGTATAGATACCCAATGCAACTCCGTTTCCTTCAAAAGCCGAATAAGACATTGTAACCGAATGGCGCATCTGAAAGTTCTCGGAAGAGAGAAAATTTGCAAAAAAGCTGGAAGGGCCTTCTCTGTACAAACTTTTATGGATAATTTCACTATTGTCCAGATCTTCTTTGAACTGTCCGAAAGTTACTCCCATAAACAATATTAACAGATATAGATACTTCATATTATCTCTAAATTTTTCAACAAGTTTTTAACACTATAAATATATAAAAGTTTCTGTAAAAATTAAGATTATTTCAATCTGGCAATCATTTCTATTTCAACAGGAACTCCGGCAGGAAGTTCTGAAACTCCAACTGCACTTCTTACGTGAGCGCCTTTTTCACCAAATACTTCTTTAACAAATTCAGAAGCACCATTGGCAACCTGCGGCTGATCTGTAAAACCTTCTGCACTTGCAACAAATACAGTCACTTTAATAATCTGATCTATATTTTCAAGACTCCCGGCAACTGATTTAATAACGCTCAGACAGTTAACAGCGCACAATTTAGCTGCTTTTTTTCCATCTTCAATTGATACATCTTTGCCTAACTTTCCTGTACACTGTATTTTTCCATCCAACACAGGTAATTGTCCTGCAGTGTACACAGTATTTCCATCTTTAATTACAGGAATATATGCAGCCAGTGGCTTAGGTGCTTCAGGAAGTTCAAATCCGCAAAGTTCTTTAATTTTTTGTTCTAACATTTTATCCTCACATATTTACTACATAATTACAAATAAATTCAGGAATCAAATAACCAAATATTCTTTTCTAAAATCAATAACAATCATAATTACCAAAAATACTTTTGTTAAAGTTCACTCTTTTTGTAAGTTTGAACAGATTAATTACAGAGGAATTATGCCGGAAAATAAACTAATTGACCTTATTGATATTGTAAAAAAATTAAGAATTGAATGCCCTTGGGACAGAGAACAAACGTTTGATTCGTTAAAAGCACAAACACTTGAAGAGACCTACGAAGTAATTGAAGCAATTGAAGATAAAGACTGGAATGAGCTGAAAAAAGAATTGGGTGATTTATTACTGCATGTTGTTTTTTATGCGGTAATGTCTGAAGAAGAAAAACGTTTCAAAATGGATGAAGTTATTGAATCGGTAAATGAAAAACTGATAAGAAGACATCCTCACGTATTTGGTGATGCCGCGGTTTCCGGAACCGAAGAAGTAAAACAAAACTGGGAAGCAATTAAACTTCAGGAAGGAAGAAAATCTGTACTTGAAGGAGTTCCCCGTTCACTTCCCGGATTGCAGCGAGCTGCTCGTCTGCAGGATAAAGCCTCCAAAGTTGGTTTTGACTGGGAAAAGAAAGAAGATGTATGGGAAAAGGTTGTTGAAGAGATAAATGAAATGCAGGAAATGGAAAAAGCAGGTGATACTGAAAATCTTGAAAAAGAGATGGGTGACGTATTTTTTGCTTTGGTAAATTATTGCAGATATCTCAACATTAATCCTGAAAATGCTTTGCGCAAGACAAACGAAAAGTTTATCAGTCGTTTTGGTTATGTTGAAAGACAGGTAGAAAAACTGGGAAAGAAAATTACAGAATCAAATCTTGAAGAAATGGATAAATTCTGGGAAGAAAGTAAAAAAGAAGAAGAATAGCTCTATTCTTCTTCTTTATCATTACTTGAAGTATGAAATTTTTCGTAAGCTTCAATTATATCTTTAACTAATTTATGTCTTACAACATCATTTTTTTCGAATTCAATAAACTCAACTCCGTCAACATGTCCTAAAATGTTTTTAATCTGAACAAGTCCGCTTTTCTCTCTTCCCGGTAAATCAATCTGTGTAATATCACCGGTAATAATTGCTTTTGAGTTTGGTCCAAGACGAGTTAAAAACATTTTCATCTGTATAGTTGAGCAATTTTGTGCTTCATCTAAAATTACATAAGCATTGTTTAATGTTCTGCCTCGCATATAGGCAAGAGGAACTATTTCAATAACTTCCTTTTCCATAAAGTTTTGAAGTTGTTCAGGCGGCATCATATCCTGAAGCGCATCATAAAGAGGTTTAAGGTACGGATCAATTTTATCTCTCAGATCACCTGGTAAGAACCCAAGACTCTCACCTGCTTCTACTGCGGGTCTGGCCAAAATTATTCTGTTCACAATTCCTTTTTTAAGTGCAGCTACAGCAAATGCAACAGCCAGATAAGTTTTACCTGTTCCTGCCGGACCAATAGCAAAACAGATATCATTTTTTCTGATTGCTTTGAAATAAGTCCGCTGAGTTGGTGTTTTGGCTTTAATTGTGCCGTTTCTTGTATATAAAACTATGTTGTCATATTCATCTTCAGAGATAATTTCTTTTCCCTGAACAGTTAAATCAAGAATTGTTTCAACATCTGAGGTTTTTAATTTTCCTGTGGAGTTAAGGACAAAAATCATTTCCTTAAATACTTTTTCAAGTATTTGTAATTCTTTTTCTTCCCCTTTCATAAACACATTTTCGCCTCTAACAGTAAATGACGAATCAAATCTTTCTTCAATTGGTTTCAGATTCGCATCATTAAATCCTAAAAACGAAAGCATATCTATATTAGGTAATTTAAATGTCTTTTCAGCCAGTTTATTTTCCTCCTAAATCAAAAATGCCCTTTCCAAATTAATGGAAAGGGCAATATATAAACTTGATAAAACTACAAATTAATTGTTAACCGGAGCAGGTTTGTAGTTTTTTCTTAATTTTTCATAATGGGCAGCTTCTTCGTCAGTTAAGTTAGGAACTTTGAAGATCTGTTTTGGATAAATCAAATCAGGATTTTTGATCTGATCTCTGTTTGCATTGTAAATTTTTGGCCAAGCAAAACCGTTTCCGTAGTGCTCTTTTCTTTTAGCGATATACCATAAGCAATCACCTTTAACTACAGTATACATAACTTCTCTTGGTTTAGCTTTCCAAGCATCCAAAGCTCTCTGAGCCTGGTTGTAAAGTTTATCAAAGAATTGTGGTAAAGCACCAATTTTGCTGGCTTTTAATTCTTCCCACTCAGCAACTCTGTCTTCTTTGTAAGCTTCTTTTCTCATAATCTTAGCCATTAAAGCATCTAATTTTCTACCAAATGCATCAACATCTGATTTAGTAGCACCAACTAATGCATATAATTCGTTAGTACAATCAGTTGGATCCTGAAGGCCAGCTAATTTTGATTTCAAACCGCTGATATCTTTTTTAAGACCTGCAATTTCAGTTGTCAAGTCAGCTTTTTTCGCATTTAATCTGTTAATTTCAGCTTCCCATTCATCGAATGACATATCTCTTTCCTGCGCAAATGTAGCAACAGAGAAGAATAATAAAGCTAAAATTGTCAATAAACTCTTAGTTAATTTCATTTAACTATCTCCTTTATTTTCTCTTATTATTTTCCAATTTTAGATAAGTTTTCTTTAGTTGCAGCTTTTGCTTTTGCACATTCGTCTAATTTTGCTTGTTTTTCAGCAATTTGTCTTTCTAATTTAGCTTTTTCACTTTTTAAAGAATTTTTTTCTTTCTCAAGGCTTTTTACTTCTGCTGTAAGGTCATCTAGATGTTTGTAATCATCATCATTCGGACGACAGCTAGTTACAGTAAACGCGCCGGCGATCAAAGCAACAGCCATTACAGCATTAAAATTCTTTCTGAATTTCGCCATTATTTCCTCCATGGATAAGATTTTGTTGAGTAAATATTTGCAATATTGTAATATAACTAAATTTTTCAATTAAGTGAATAATTTAAAATAGTAATTATTATATTTTTATATAAGTCTGTCTTCTACAAAACTGGTATATTCATTACCCGCAATTATAATATGATCAAAAACCTCAATTCCCAGCAATCTTCCTCCTTCAACAAGTTGTTTAGTTACTTTAACATCTTCTTTGCTGGGAGACTTATTTCCCGATGGATGATTATGAACAATTATAATATTTGCAGAGTTATTATCGATAGCCATTTTAAATACTTCACGTGGATGGACAACACTGCTGTTTAAAGTTCCAATTGAAATTGTTTCGTGTTTGATAATTTTATTTGCAGCATTTAAACATACAACAATAAATTCTTCCTTCATTTTATCTTTCAACATCGGACGAAAAATATTTGCAATATCTTCCGGCGAAGATACAGGTTTTGTATGTTTCCATTTTTCTTGTAGATTTACTCTTCTTCCTATCTCAAATGCAGCTGCCAGAGTTGCAGCTTTATCTTTTGCAACACCTTTTGTTTTTTGAAATGCATCGGCAGATTTCAGCGATAACCCTGCTAAATTATCATTTTCTCTAATCATTTCCTGAGCTATGGTAATTACCGATTTGGATTTGGTTCCCGTTCTTAATAAAATTGCCAAAAGTTCTGCGTCACTTAAATTTTGCGCGCCCCTTAATAATAATTTTTCCCTTGGTCTGTCATCCAAAGGAAGATCTTTTACCTTATAAATATCAGCCTCCTTTTACCCTTGGGAGCTTACGAAATATCACATTTGCTTATCCCGTCCAATGCAAGTTGATCTTCGGGATTAATCTCCAATGCTTTTGTAAAATGTATTTTGGCATTTTCAATATCTTGCGTTTTTAGATAAGTTAAACCTAATAACGAATAAATTTCTGAGTTAACATTATTTTGTTTAAGTGAGTTACGCAAGAACTTTTCTGCGTTTTCGTATTTTCCCAGTTTTAATGAAATTTTGCCTGCCCATTCAAATAGAACCAAATTTGATTCCAGTTTTATTGCACTTTTAATTTCTTCATATGCATGAAAAAACATTTCTTTAAAATAATAAATTTGTGCTAAAGTTAAATGCACTTCCCAGTTTAATGAAAAAATAGTTTCACATTTTTTCATTATTTCCAACGCCTGATCGTAATTTTTTAATCCAATCCAGCTTTTTGCCAGATGAATATACGCATCAGGTATAAGGTTTGAACCTTTATTGGTTTCAATAAATTGTTCGAGATTTAATTTTGCAATTTCATATTCACCCATTTTGAAATAAGAAACTGCAATCATATAATCTGCAACGCCTTTGAAGTCGCCATCCACAAATGTTAGAATATCTGTTGCTCTTTCAAATTCAGAATTTTTGATAAGATATTCACCAAAGTAAAGCACAACATCATTGTCATTTGGATTTTCGGCAATATAATCCTCCAGCAAATTCATTGCTGCAGATTTATTATTCATTCTGTCAAACAAATCAGCGAGTCTGATAACCAAAACTTTGTTATCAGACTGCTCATTTAGTAAAGCTTTATATATCTGAAGAGCGTGAAGGTATTTTCCTTCTTCTTCAAGATCGATTGCTTTTTTTATTTTTATGTCATAATATTCTTTCACGAATATTATTCCCATTCAATTGTTGATGGTGGTTTTGAACTCACATCATAACATACTCTGTTAATTCCCTGTACTGATCTGATAATACGGTTCGACATTTTTTCTAAAACATCATAATCATATCTGTACCAGTCAGCGGTCATACCGTCAGTAGATGTTACTGCACGCAATGCACAAACATTTTCGTAAGTTCTGCAATCGCCCATAACTCCTACTGTCTGCACAGGTAGTAAAACAGCAAATGCCTGCCAGATTTCGTCGTAAAGTCCGGCTTTTTTTATTTCATCTATATAAATTTCATCGGCATCACGTAAAACATCCAAACGTTCTTTTGTAATTTCGCCAAGTACGCGTACTGCCAGTCCCGGACCCGGGAAAGGGTGTCTTTTTACAAACTCTGCCGGTAATTTAAGTTCATCACCAATTTTTCTTACTTCATCTTTGAATAGCAATCTGAATGGTTCAATCAGTTTCATATTCATTTTTTCAGGCAAGCCGCCAACATTGTGATGAGTTTTTATTGTAACGGATTCTCCTTTAACTGAAACCGATTCAATTACATCCGGATAAAGCGTTCCCTGAATCAGCCATTTTATGTTGCCATGTTTTTTGGCCTCTTCTTCAAAAACTTCAATAAAAGTATTTCCGATAATCTTACGTTTTTGTTCCGGTTCTGTAACGCCTTTTAATCTTCCTAAAAAGAGTTCGGAAGCATCTATGTGAATAAGATTTAACTCATATTCATCTTCAAACATTTTAATTATATCTGCACTTTCATTTTTACGCATCATTCCGGTATCAACGTGAACGCAAACCAGATTTTTATGAAGTGCTTTATCAACCAGAATTGCAGCAACTGATGAATCAACTCCGCCACTGAGGGCACAAATTGCTTTATCGTCACCAACTAATTCTTTAATTTCTTTTACGCTGTTTTCTATAAAGTTACCCGGAGTCCAGTTACCTTCACAACCACAAACATTAAACACAAAGTTATCCAGCATTTTTGCGCCTTCGGCAGAATGTGCAACTTCCGGATGAAATTGAACGCCGTAGAATTTTTTATCTTCATTTGCAAAAGCACAAATAGGTGAATTTTCAGATTCGGCAATAGTTTCAAAACCTTCCGGTGATTTTGTTATATATGCGCCGTGACTCATCCAGACAACAGATTTTTCTGAAACATCTTCAAACAGGGCAGATTTTTTGCTTATTACAAGTTCAGCTTTTCCATATTCTCTGTCTTTAGCCTGCTTAACTTCGCCGCCAAATTTACTGGCAACCATCTGCATTCCGTAACAAATTCCTAAAACAGGAATACCAAGTTCAAAAATCTTTTTATCAATTTGCGGGGCATCTTCTTCAAAAACACTCATAGGTCCGCCGGAAAGTATTATTCCTTTGGGATTATGTTCTAAAATTGTTTCCAGACCATTATGATGCGGAAATATTTCAGAATATACATTCTTTTCTCTGATTCGTCTTGCTATTAATTGGGTGTACTGAGACCCAAAATCAATTATCACTATTGATTCATTCAAATTCATTTTATTCTATTCCGGGTTAAGTTTAATTTTTACTAAATAAATATACGACTAAATTTTTTATAACAGGATGGAATTTTAAGTAACAAAGATATAAAAAAGCCCCGTAAAACGGGGCAAAAAACTTATTGTCCGATATGAGCTTTATAAGCATCAGCATCCATAAGTTCATCCAGTTCACCAGCGTCTTTTAGTTCAACTTTGATGATCCAGCCTTCACCATAAGGATCTGAATTAATTAACTGAGGTTCATCTTCCAAAGCTTCGTTAACAGCAGAAACATCACCAGTACACGGTGCATATAAATCACTAACTGTTTTAACAGCTTCAATAGTACCGAAAGATTCGCCTTTTTCAACTGCATCAAGATCTGCGTCTACATCTACGTAAACAACATCACCAAGTTCACCCTGGGCATATTCAGTGATACCGATTGTAACAGTATTACCTTCAATTTTTACCCATTCGTGATCTTCAGTATACTTTAATCCAGCAGGTATTTCCATTATAACCTCAATGTTTAATCGATTTATTAATTCGTGAATTATTTATTTTTTTAATCTCTCGTGATAAGCACCTTTACGCGTATCAACTCTGAGCATATCCCCTTCATTAATAAACAGGGGAACATTAATTGTAACACCTGTTTCAAGTTTTGCCGGTTTCATAGCATTTGTAGCAGTATCGCCTCTGAAACCTGGTTCAGTTTCAACAACTTCCAACTCAGCAAATAATGGTAATTCAACAGTAACTATTTCATCCTGATCATCAAATAAAATTTCTATATCTGTACTTTCTTTAAGAAAAGCTTCACCGTCGCCAATAAGACTTACAGCAACATTAATTTGTTCGTAAGTTTCATAATCCATCACAACAAGACTGTCGCTTTCTTTATAAAGATATTGATATTTTTTTCTTTCAACTCTAACAACTTCAACTTTTTCACCTGAACGGAAAGTGTTATCTAAAACTCTTCCTGATTTAACATTTTTAAGAGTAGTTCTTACAAATGCTCCACCTTTTCCAGGTTTAACGTGTTGAAATTCGGTAATAGTATAAAGGCCATCTTTAAATTTAATAATCAAACCATTTCTGAAATCTGAAGTATCAGCCATTTTCTCTTCCTTTTATATTTATCTTATTAACCATTAATTCCGTTTAAATATCTGTCAGCTTCGCTAAATGAAGCTGTACCTGCAAATTCATCTTTAATTTTAAGGAACATTGCTTTTGCCTGTTCTTTTTTACCGGCTTTCAAATAAGCTTTACCGGCTTTAAGCAAATACTCTGAATTTAGAGGATTATTTTCTGTAACTTCAAAAGCACTTTTGTACAGATTCCCTGCTAAATCATATTCTTTCTTTACTTCTTTACAAGCGGCTTTTCCTGCTTTTGCAGCTGCGATAAATAATTTTTTATTTCCGCTGAAATCATCGTACATATCAAAAGCTTCGTCAATTTTTCCTGTTCTTAACAAAGAATTTGCAAGATAAATTTTTGCTATCTGTCCGGCTTCTGTACTTCCGTAGTCACTTACAATTTTGGTTAATCCTTCAAATTCTCCGTTTCTTCCTTCAATTGCAGTGTTATAATCAGCACCGTTATAAAAACGTAATACTTTGGATAACTTTCCGTTGGCTTCTTTGTTTTGTGAAACCATATAATTTGTATATCCAACCAAGGCAACAATTATCACAACAACTGCTGAAAAAGTTGCAATAATTTTAGATTGGTTTTTCTTATAAAAATCGATTAAGTGAGCAAATGAATCAACTAATTGATCTTCTTGTAACTCTTTTTTGTCCAATTTTTTATCCTGTACCAAGTTGCTAGCTCCACTAATTATTTTATAAAATCGTATTTAATATAAGGCATAAATATACAACTTAAATTACAATTTTACATACCAATTCTTATGTGATTTGAAAATATCCAGGCGCGATTCTGATAAAAAATTTCTACCCTGTAAATTCCTTTTTTTTCCACAAAAAATTCACATTCACTGTTTATTACAGAATCAACCATTTTCCCGTTATGAATCAGTCTGATTTCCCCATCAACTTTGGGTAAAATCACCTTTAGTTTTGTTTTGCCGGTTCCTGGAATTTCATCTCCCATATTATACTTTAATTTATCTTTTTCGGCAAAAAAGCGAAATCCGGCGGCTGAGTGAATATAATTATTAGCAAAAAAACATCTTCCCTGCTCAAGAGCCGAGTAAATCAGCATTTTATCATTTTCTGTGTCAGATTTTGATAGTTTTTTTTCTGTTAAAACGTGTGTTCTGACAGCTTTAAACAGAACTTTATAGGGGAAAATTTCAAACATAATACCCATAAAATTTACTTTATGAGCGTGTGCATCAACTCCGCCAATACCAACAACTTTTCTCCGGAGATTAAGTTCATCCCATTTTACAAGAGTTTCGGCAGCAGGTTTTTCAATTGTTTTGAGAGGATGAATAAAGTGAGTAAATTTATTTTCTTCTGTCAACCCTTCAATCCATTCCGACATATGATTCCATATTTCCATACCGTTAAAATCATCGGCATCCCAGGCATTCCAGGGATAAGGCGGATGGTCATCAAACCGGCTTCTTTTTTCGTGAGGATGGGCAATAAATCCTATTCCGCCCAGTTCCTTCACTTTTTTTACATATTCAATGGCCGGCAATCTTGTTGAAACAGGTTTATTAATACGCATTGCAAGGTAGTGATTAAGGTTTTCTTTATCATTTATCTCACAGCCTACCAACATAAGAGTATTGCCGTAATACTTTTCAAACCCTTCGTCAAATGCCCTCATAGTATTGTGATCTGTCAGAATAATATAATCCAGATCCAATTCATTTGCATATCCTGCAATTTCATCAGCCTGCCCGGTTCCGTCGGAAAAGACCGAATGCATATGTATAGCTCCAATGTATTCAAACATAAGAGTCCTTTGCAATATTAAATTTCAAATACTTCTTTCATGACAGAATATTTTGTTGTTGTTTCTTTTATCATATCAGATAATTTATTTGTAAGGATATCGATTCTTTCATCTTCAATATCGTCAAATTCTTCATAAGCCTGTTCATCTACAAAAAAGTATTTTTCTTCAAATACGTTTGTCTTTTTACAGTTTTCAAAGATTGTATATTCATCTAATCCTTCAGCCTTAACAATATTTTTCAATTCTTTGGCTATCGTTAAATATTCGTCTCTTTTTTCAGGTTTAACTTCGTATTCAATTGTAAAAATCACTCTAGACATTTGGTATAATTCCTTGGTTATATTAAATAATACTCCCCTGCAAAAATCATATTGGCAGGGCCGACTAACGAAATATTTTCAAAATTATTTTCGTTAAATTCAAAATTTACTGTTAAAGTTTCACCGCTCTGAACTTCGAGTCTGACAGGTGTTTTTATCTTTCCATTTAGAAATAATATCGTTGCCGCAGCAACACAACCTGTTCCGCAGGCAAGAGTTTCTGCTTCCACTCCTCTTTCAAAAGTTCTGATTTTAACTTTTTCTCCATCAAGCTGAACAAAATTCACATTGGTTCCCTGAGGAGAAAATGTTTCGTGATACCTTATTTTTTTCCCGAGATCTTCAACATTTAATTTGTTTAAATCAGAATTAATTTCCGTAACAAAATGAGGTGATCCGCTGTTAATAAAATCTCCTTTAACAGTATTTTCATCAAATTTTATTTCTATATTTTTTTTCAGATCTTCGGGCTGATTCAAATAAAACTTAACAAGATCTTCTCCTAAAACTTCTCCTTTATATTCAGTTCCATCGCAAATAAAAAGAGTTTTGTTTTGAGTTATCCTGCCAGAATCACCGGCATATTTTATGGCACAGCGCGATCCGTTTCCGCATAAAGAACCGGGAAATCCGTCGGCATTGTAATACGTCAGATCAAAATCATATCCCGAAACATCTTTAATTTCAAGAATTCCGTCAGCACCAACACCTGTTCTTCGGTTGCATATTTTTTGAACCAGTTCCGGAACCAGATCGATATTTTGGTTGTCTTTCTGATCAACTAACACAAAATCGTTACCGGCACCACTGAATTTTTTAAATAAAATCTTTTTCATAAGTATTAAATTTAGCCTAATTAATTTTGCAATTCAATATATTTGTGGTAGCAAACTATGTAAATAAATAGCTCTTTAAACAAGAAGACCAAAATTATGAATATAAAATCTGTTACAAAATCGGCGGTTTCACTTTTCTCTTTTCTTTCGCTTTTTTTAATTGCGTCAATAATCATCTTATCTTCTTTTTCTCTGCCTGAAAAAAGGAATCAAAATTATGAGGAAGGGGAGAAACCTTCCGGTTCAACAGCAATGAGTACTGCACCTCAGATGCCTGAGAAAATTGATTTTTGCGGAGAGAAAGTTCCTCTGGAAAATTTTTATGTTAAGGAACGACTCGACAGAGAATTGATTGTAAATAAATATTATCATTCGTCAACAATTCTTGTTCTTAAAAGATCCGCCAGATGGTTTCCGGTAATTGAAAAAATATTGAAGGAGAATGGAATTCCAGAAGATTTTAAATACTTATCGGTAATTGAAAGTAACCTTGAAAATGCTGTTTCTCATAAAGGCGCAACAGGTTTCTGGCAGTTTATGAAAGCAGCCGGGAAAAGATACGGATTGGAAATTAACAGCGAAATTGATGAAAGATATCACGTTGAAAAGTCTACTTTGGCAGCTTGTAAATATCTTAAAGATGCATATAAAAAGTTCGGGAGCTGGACTCTTGCCGCGGCTTCATACAATCGCGGAATGAACGGAATACGAAGACAGATAAAACGTCAGAAGGCGAAAAATTATTATAATCTTGTTTTACCCGAAGAAACTTCCAGATATGTTTTCAGAATAATTGCTTTAAAAGATTTGTTTAAAGATCCATCCAAATATGGTTATTATCTGACTGACGATGAATTATATAAACCGATTGAAACTTATCAGGTTAAGGTTAAATCTAAAATTAACCATTGGGCAGATTTTGCAAAACGCTACAAAATTAATTACAAAACCCTAAAACTTTTCAATCCCTGGATCAGAGATAACAAATTAACTAATAAGCGTAAAAAAACTTACAGAGTTAAAATTCCTGAAAAGGGAGCAATGCACATAATTAAAGATTAAAAATTATCGTTTCGTAATTTTTCTAAAAGTAAGTTGAAATCATCCGGCAACTGAGAATCGAAACTTACGTTTTCTCCTGTTCTGGGATGAACAAAGCCTAAAGTTTTGGCATGCAGAGCTTGTCGTTGCATAATTTCAAGAAGGTTTTCAACTCTTGCTTTCATCTTGGAAACATTAACCGGAGTATACGCAATTGCCCTTCCGCCATACCAGGGATCACCAAAAATTGGCTTGTTGATGTGGTTCATATGAACTCTAATTTGATGAGTTCGACCTGTTTTAAGTCGAAGTTTTATCAAAGTAGCAAATTCAAATTCTTCTATCACTTCATAAAAAGTGTGAGCGTGTTTGCCTTCTGTTTCGTGGACAGTAAAAACTTTTCTGTCTTTTTTACTTCTGCCGATATTTCCAATTACTTCACCTTTGGAATCTTTGAATCTTCCACACACAACCGCCCAATATTCTCTTTCTGACGTGTGTGCTGCAAACTGCTTTGCTATTTCAGAATGAATCCATTCATCGCGGGCAATAACCAGGAGTCCGCTTGTATCTTTATCAATACGATGTACAATTCCGGGTCTTCCCTCATCTTTAACATGACTGAGTTTACTTGTGTAGTGCATAAGTGCATTAACAAGTGTACCTGTATGATTTCCAATTGAGGGATGAACACACATATTTGCAGGTTTGTTTACAATAAGAAGGTCGTCATCTTCGTAAACAACATCCAAAGGAATATCTTCTGCCTGAAGTTTTTCGGGTCTGGGAGAACAAGGAATTCTTAAAAGTACATCATCTCCCGGAGTAATTTTGTAATTGGTTTTAACAATTTTCCCGTTAACAGTACAAAATTCAGCTTTTATAAGCTGCTGCATTCTGTTACGTGTTGCATATTCAAGATTATTGGCTAGGTAAACATCTATACGTTCTCTTCCCTGCCCTTCAGGAATTTCAAACCTGTACTTCTTCTCGGTTATTATCTTCGTCATTTTCTGAATTTACCTTACTTTCATCTTTATCATTTCTTTTGTCATCAACATCTGTATCAGCAATTGCAATATCATTATCAGCAGCTAAAACTGCTTCAGAGTCTTTTTCCTCAGACTCTGAAGCTTGTATTTTATGGTTAAAAAAGATCAATAATAAAACACCAATGGTAACCGAAGCATCTGCAATGTTAAAGATTGGCCATCTTGTGTAAGTATGTCCGAAAATTGTAAAATCGAAAAACTCCACATTTAGAAAATCGACAACCTTTCCATACAGTAAGGGTGCATCGCCAAATATAACGCCGTAAAATACACGGTCGATTAAGTTACCAAAAGCACCGCCCAAAATAAGGGCTATAGATAATCTGTAGACAAATATCTGATCTTTAATTTTATACAGATAATAAACAAGTCCTATGCTCGCAATAACGGAAAAAAGTGAAAGAAACATTTTTGACGTAGGGCCAAAATCCAACCCAAACGCCATACCGGGATTTTCAACATAAGTCAGTTTCAAAAAATCACCAATCAGTTCAATACTTTCTCCATATTTCATCAAACCTTTTACAAGTAATTTTGTAACCTGATCAAATACAACAACAAACACAGACAAATAAATTAATCTCAAATTATTCTCCAGATATTCGCATCATCAATATTATCTTTTATTTTGTTTTTCTTTACAGGCAACACATAATTGTGTATGTGGTACTGCAAGTAATCTTGGCTTTGGAACAAGATGAGGCTCAGGATCATCGAGACTGGCAATACAGATTCCGTATGTACCATTTTCAATTCTCAACAAAGCATCTTCCAGATAGCCAAGGAATTTGTTTTCTCTCTGCGCCCACAAATATAATTTTTCGCGTTCCTGAGAGTCAGTTCCCTGTTCTGCCATATGCAAAGAATATGGCGAATTTTCATTAACGTACTGACCGGTAGTAGGATCCATCATCTGATCTTTCAGGTTTTGGAGTTGTTCCAAAATTTCCTGACGTTTTTCAAGAATGATTTTTTTGAACTCATTTAGTTCTCTTTTAGGATATCCTTTTACCTTTTTTACTTTTTTTGTTTTAGTTACTACTTCAACCTCACCCGAAGTTTTTTTTGCTCCGGCAGTGGTTTTTGCGGCTGCTTTTTTAGTAGCCGTACTCTTTTTTGCAGCGGAAACTTTTTTAGTTCCTGTTGCTTCACCTTTTTTAGCCATAGTAGTACCTCCTGTAATGAGGATAAATATTATCCTGCTTTTTCAATAGAAATTGTACAGTCATATTCACCAACTTTCCAATCCTGTTTCAAACCATTAAACATCTCTTTTGATGTAATAGTTGTGGCTAAAGTTTCGTTTGAAATATAATCGGTAAACATTTCTATGCTCTTAATTAATTTTTCATCACCAGAAAATCCGATAGAGATTCTGTCCATAAGATCCAGACCAAAATCTTTTCTCATATTCTGAACGCGATTAACAAACTCGCGTGAATAACCTTCAGCAATAAGTTCGTCAGTAAGCTCACTGTCAATAGCAACAGTTACAGCTTCTTCAGTTTCAACAACCCATCCTTCAATTTCTGTGCTGATAATTTCAACATCGTCAATGGTAATTGTTACATTTTCACCATCTATATCAAGCGGAAGTGAACCTTCTGCTTCAAGCTTAACAACGGTATCATTATCCAATTCTCGAATTGCATTTGCAACTACTTTAACAATTTTACCATATTTCGGACCAATTGATTTAAAGTTTGGTTTTGCTGATTTATTAACTATACCGGCATCATCTTCAAGAACAACAAGTTCTTTAATATTAACTTCTTCCAGTATAACATCTTCCATTTTTTTAACAGCATCTCTTTTTGCTTTGTCAACAGCAATCATAATTTTTGCAAGCGGCTGACGTACTTTAAGGTTTGCTTTTGCACGCATTGATCTGGTAATATAAACTACTTTTTGTGCAATGTCCATCTTTTCTTCAAGGTCTTTATCAATATACAATGGTTTAGGGAATTCTACCAAATGTACTGACTCTGAAGCATTTCTTTTTGTTACAGAGTTAAGATTCTGATATAATTCTTCTGCAACAAACGGAGCAAAAGGAGCTGTAAGTTTTGCAATTACTTCAAGACATTCATACAATGTCTGGTAAGCTGCAATTTTATTTTCATTTACTTCTGATTTCCAGAATCTTCTTCTACATCTTCTGACATACCAGTTTGATAATTCTTCAATTGTAAAATCCTGAACCGCTCTTGCAGCTTTTGTTAACTCGTAATTGTCCATTAACGATTCATATTCTTTTACAAGTGAACTTACTTTTGAAATAATCCATCTGTCAATTTCAGGACGTTTTTCATAAGGAACCATTTCTGCTGAAAAATCGAAATTATCAAGATTTGCATATAATGTGAAGAATGAATATGTGTTCATCAAAGTACCAAAGAATTTTCTCTGAACTTCTACAATACCTTCTTCATCAAACAATGTTGGTCTCCAAGGCGGAGATGTTGTAACAAGATACCATCTTGTGGCATCGGCACCATATTTATCAAATAAGTCAAACGGATTAACTGTGTTTCCTTTTGACTTAGACATTTTCAGTCCGTTTTTATCAAGAATCAACTCGTTAACAACAACGTTTTTGTATGTTACATTGTCGAACAACATTGCACCAATTGCGTGAAGAGTGTAGAACCATCCTCTTGTCTGATCTATACCTTCGCAAATAAAATCAGCAGGATATCTGTTTTCGAAATATTCTTTATTTTCAAAAGGATAATGCAACTGAGCAAAAGGCATTGCACCGGAATCAAACCAAACATCAATAAGTTCCGGAGTTCTTAAATATTCTTTACCGTTAATTTCAAATTTAACATCATCTACAAACGGTTTGTGTAAATCGATTTCTTCTTCCGGTAAATCAGCAACGCTTACTCTTTTACCATCTCTTTCAACATAACCTTTTTTAAGGTCTTCAATTGAACCAACACAATGCTGATCGCCATCTTCGCTAACCCAAATTGGTAAAGGAGTAGCCCAGTAACGGTCGCGGGAAAGAGCCCAGTCTTTGTTATCTTCAAGCCAGTTTCCAAAACGTCCGGCACCAACTTCAGGCGGACACCAGTTAATTGTTTTATTCAATTCAACCATTCTGTCAGCAATTTCAGTGGTTTTAATAAACCAGCTTTCTCTTGCATAATAAATTATCGGCACATCATCAAATCTCCAGCTGAAAGGATAACTATGCACAATAGTTTCTTTTCTGTAAAGCTGTCCTTTCTGCTTTAACATATAGATGATATCAGGATCGGCATCTTTAACAAATTTGCCTCCTATTTCAGGAATATCTTCTACAAAAGTACCGTTACGTTTTACCGGTTGCAAGAACGGAAGATCAAACTGTTTTGATAACTCGTAGTCATCCGCACCAAATGCAGGAGCAATATGAACAATACCGGAACCATCTTCGGTACTTACAAAGTCGCCTGTTACAAGGAAAAATCCTCTTTTATCAACTTTGCAGAAATCGAAAAGCTGCTCATATTCTTTATCTGCAAGATCTGCACCTTTATATTTTGCAACTACTTCATATTCTTCTGTAATTACTGATAATCTTGCTTCTGCAAGAATTAAGTAATGATCATCTATTTTAATTTTTACATAATCTACTTCATCACCAACAGCCAGCGCCACATTTGAAAGAAGCGTCCAGGGAGTTGTAGTCCAGACTAAAAAGAAAGTATCGCCATCGTCACTTTTAAGTTCTTCTGAAGTAACTTTCAGTTTTATGTAAACTGAAGGATCTTTTGTTTCTTTATATCCAAGTGCAAGTTCGTGTGAAGAAAGTACTGTTTCCGATCTTGGACACTGAGGAACAATTTTGTAATCTTTGTAAATCAATCCTTTATCGAACATTGTTTTTAATGCCCACCAGACTGATTCAATGTAGTTATTTGTACAGGTCACATAAGCTGTATCAAGATCAAGCCAGTAACCCATTCTGTCAGTCATCTGCTCCCACAAATCTTTGTAAGTAAATACAGATTCGCGACAAGCTTTGTTATATTTTGCTACTCCAAATTCAGGAATTTCACTTTTGTTTTTAATGCCTAATTGTTTTTCAACTTCAATTTCAACCGGCAGACCGTGAGTATCCCAGCCACCTTGTCTTTTAACCTGATATCCCTGAAGTGTTTTGTAACGACAAACCAAATCTTTTAACGTACGCGCCATTACGTGATGAATACCGGGTTTACCATTTGCTGTTGGCGGACCTTCATAAAAAGTGTATGGTTTCGCATCGCTTCTGGTGGAAATACTTTTTTCAAAGACTTTATTTTCCTTCCAGAACTTGAGTACCCGTTCTTCAATCTCAGGATATTTTACTTTGTCTGAATACTGTTTAAACATCGTTTCGTTTACCTTTTTTTATTTCTTTTATTTACTTTTTTACTCACTCTCAGATTCATACTTTTGGATCAAT
Organism: Rhodothermaceae bacterium; assembly: GCA_041725875.1. GTDB lineage: Bacteria > Bacteroidota > Ignavibacteria > Ignavibacteriales > Melioribacteraceae > JBGRQB01. The sequence continues at coordinate 12,653 of JBGRQB010000025.1, read as the reverse complement.
TCTCTTTCGATTCGGATAAGCTCGCGAAGTTTTGCTTCAACTTCGTCGGACTTGTATTTCATAACCTTTGCTTTTTTTTCTGCATCAAAAACAATTTTTTCTGCTTTTATTTCAGCTTCTTTTACAATCAGCTCCGATTCTTTTTGAGCTGTTGAAAACATTTTTTCCATTGCTTCTTCATTTGCGCGACATTTTTCAGTAAGGTTCTGCAGAACAAAAACTTCTGCAACAGACATTCCGAAAAATCCAAAAGCACCAAGTGTAAAACTGCGCAAAGAATATAAAATCAGTTCTTCCATTATCAGATTTTGAGCAGAAAAATATCCGCCGAAAAATGATACAAGAAACAAACTGATTATTGCAGAAGCTGCCGTAACTGTAAAAATAATGATTCCGCCTTTTTTCCATCCGGCAACTTTATCAGTTAACCATCCGGCGGCAAATGCAAATAAAGATAGTACAAACCAGACTGTGAAAGTCTGAAAACCAGGCTCAAAAAGATCTGTACTAACAAAATTTGCCGAAAACATTATCAGCAGCAATATTGCAAGGGTTATATATTTAGTTGTTTGTTTTTTCACAATCTGGAAACAACTTCTTTCATAATTAATGTCATTTTTGGTTCAGTTGCATTTGCAGTTTCAATAATTTCTGCAACGTCAACTGCTTTAAGAGCTTCTGGGAAACATTCATCGGTAATAATGCTTATTCCCAAAACTTTCATTCCCATATGATTTGCAACAATATTTTCCGGCACTGTTGACATACCAACAACATCTGCACCGATTGTTCTTAAAAACCTGTACTCGGCTTTTGTTTCAAGGTTTGGACCGGAAACAGCAACATAAACACCTTTTTGCACTTTAATGTTGTTTTCCAGCGCAACATTTTCTGCCAGTTCAATTAATTTAAGATCGTAAGGTTCACTCATATCAGGAAATCTCGGACCAAATTTATCTTCGTTGGCTCCGATTAAAGGATTATCTCCGAGCAAATTAATGTGATCGATCATAATCATAATATCGCCGCGGCTGTAAATAGGGTTCATCCCGCCACAGGCATTTGAAACAATAAGAGTTTCAATACCCATCATTTTCATCACTCTTACAGGATATGTAATTTGCTGCATTGTATATCCTTCGTAAAAATGAAATCTTCCCTGCATTGCCACAACATTTTTTCCGCCAAGCCTTCCAAAAATCAGCTTGCCTTTGTGAGATTCAACAGTTGAAAGAGGAAAATGCGGTAACTGATCGTAATCGATTTCGTGTTCAATTTCAATTTCGGATACCAAACCACCAAGTCCGGTTCCAAGAATAATTCCTACTTCATATTTTTCAGTAGTTGTTTTTTTAATAACTTCAAGTGTTTCATTAATCATTTCAATTAATTTGCTCATAGAAGTTTCTCCACTATATCTTCTACATTTATATTTGTCTCAGCCGCTGATTTCTTTTCTTCTGTTTCAACGGTCCGCAGACTTTTACTTCCTGTCCGGTTTTCCAGAACTTCATTTTGTGTTTCTATAATTGCCTTTAATCTGGCAATTAAAAGATGTTTTTCTTCACGTAAATTTATTACTGCTCGTCTTATTCTGTCAGCATCCTGTTTTGCATTTTCAACCAGCTGTTCAGCTTTTGACTGAGCATCTTTAAGAACCACAGCAGATTCGGCTTTTGTTGCTTCAATAACTGCAACCGCATCCGATTTAAGCTGTTCACGTTCTATTTGCAGCTCTTCAACTTTTATTTTTGTTGCTTCAAGTTCGGCATTTGCTTCTGCCAGACCCGTTTCAAGCTTTTTATTTTTGGTTACAAGCTTCTCGCATTCGTAAGAGAGTTGATCAAGATACGAATCGATCTCTTCCGTATTATATCCCCGGAACGATTTTGTAAATTCCTGATTCTTTATGTTAGTTACAAAATCTCTCATAAATCTTTCCAGGTTTTGCTGTAATCACGCTGGCCAAAAATGGCAGTTCCAATTCTTAACATTGTAGCACCTTCTTCAATTGCTAATTCAAGATCATTTGTCATTCCCATAGAAAGTTCGGTAATTTTAAATCCTCTGCCGCTAAGCATATCTTTTAATTCCCTTACTTTTCTAAAGCAATTTCTGATAACCTGTTCATCATCGGTATAAGGAGCCATTGTCATTAATCCGCAAAAATCAACACTGGAAAGCGTTTTACAAAATTCTGCAAATTCCAATATTTTATCTTCGGCCTGTAAACCAAACTTAGATTCTTCTCCCGAAGTATTTACTTCAAGAAATATTTTTTGTGTTTTATCTATTAACGCCGCTCTTTTGTTAATTTCATTTGCCAGTTTGGTAGTTTCAACTGAATGAATATATTCTGCATAAGGAACAACCAGTTTGACTTTGTTTGTCTGAAGATGCCCGATAAAATGCCAGGTAACATCTTCTTTAACAATTTGAGCTTTTTCACTGAATTCCTGCGCCTTGTTTTCGCCCAGATTAACATAACCTGAATTAAAAACTTCCTGTATAGATTTAACAGGATTGTATTTGGAAACGGCAATTAATTTGACTTCGCTTAAATTTCTGCCTGTTTCTTTACACTTTGCAGAAATTCTCTGCTGTAGTATTTCCAGATTTTCTTTTATCATACTTTTAATTAAGATAGAGAAAGTATCGTTTTTCTTCTAAAATTGCAACGAAAAATAACAAATATTCTTTAAGATTTCACCTGTTAAATAAATTTAATTAAGAAGAGAATTTGTGCGGAAACAACTTCTTTTGTTTTTATTGATAGAATCAGATTTGTTTGAAAGGGACTCTGCAGAAATAAAGGATTACTACAGAGTTTTAATAATGCGTTATTTGATTTTGTAGAATGTTTTAAGCGAATCCAAAGTATTTTTGATTTTTGTCTGTTTTTTAGTGCTAAAACCGGAATAGATATTCTTTTTTTCCTTTGGATCATCCGATAAATTAAAAACCAGCATCTCATTTCCTTTGGTTCTTCCCATATTAACATATTTTAAATTATTCCTGATATATCCGTAACAGGGCACCATATCTTCCCCTTTCAGAGGAATCATTCTTTCTTCAGGTATCTTTCTGAAAATTGAAATTCCTTCAGTCAAACTTTTTGATTTATCGGGAGTTATATCAAAAATATCTAATACTGTCGGAAATATATCAAGATGACTGAAATAATTATTTTGATTTAACTGCGCTTTTTGATGCAAATTTTTCATCTTTTCAGGAATATAAATCCAGAAAGGGACCTTTGTCTGCTCATTATAAAGAGAATTATTGTGAAAGCTTATATTATGTTCGTTGAATGATTCACCGTGATCTGAAATAAAAATAATTATGGTAGAATCGAGAAGGTTCTTATTTTTCAGGACTTCAAAATATTTTTTCACAATCTGATCTTGTTCATAAATTGTGTTAAGATAACTTTCAAACAAGGAGTTATCTCCTTTGATAATATTATTTTTCGGATCTGTAGTTTTATACGGATAATGTGTGTTGTTAAACTGAATTATTCCTGCAAAGTTTGAAGTTAAAGTATCTATGTATGTCTTAAAATAATCTAAAACCTCAAAATCGTTTACTCCTGTATCGCTAAATTCTTCCTGATCAAAATCTTTTCTGCTCGTCATAAGATCAATATTTTCGCCATAAAATTTATCCATATTGCTATAATGGATAGTTTGGGAAGTTATGAAAAATGTTCTTATATCCTTACTGGCTTTTAGATAATCGTAATATAGAACTGTTCTCGGACAATAATTACCAATTCTCCCGGATGTAATCGAATAGAGACATTTCAGTGTCGAGTTTGAGTTAGCATAATAATTTTTGAACCTGATAATTTTATTACTTTGCGTAAGCTTATTTACAAACGGATTAATCTTTTTATAAACCTCTTCAGAGTATGTGCTTCCGTCTCTCACACTTTCACTTACAAACAGAAGAAAATTAATTTTTGCTGGTTCTTTTTTCTCTTCTACTTTAATTTCAGGAATTCTCTTAGTGAACATTTCACGTTTAATTTCAACTTTTCCTCCTAAAGATTTGTATGTGTAGTTTGCAAAATTAACCAGCGTTGTAGAAAGATTGGTAAATGGTCTGCTGTCAATTTTAATGTTATTGTTACTCACAAATAAGAGAAGAACACAAAAAGAAAACAGAAATGCTACCTTCTTTTTGTTTCCGGGCGGAGCTATTTTTTTGTGATATAATTGAAGCAAAATCAGAAACAGCGCTATAAAGAATAAAAGTCCGATAAAATGTATAAAATGAAAACTGTCCAGAATAAGCGAAAAAGCATAAGTCGTGTTAGTCATCAAAAAATTGACAGAAATATTATTTGGTAAAACTCCGAAATAATAATAATGAGAATAGTTTGCCAGGTATATAACTGCGAATAAAAAAGCTAAAATCATATTTAACACTAACGTTTTAGATTTTTTAAGAGAAAAAATACTCAGTAATAAATATATCGTACAGACTTCAAAAACAGTTGAAATAATAAAAAAAGTTGCAACTTTGAAAGTTGTATCTTGTAACAATTGCAGTTTGAAAAAAACTTCAATTGAGAGTATAAATAAAAAAATAGCCAGAAGACCAAATCTTGTATTCTTAATGTTTGTCCGCATAAAATTCTTTGCTTTAATTTCTGTATAACTGTTTGGATTAAATAGAGAAATCAATCCCTCTTTATTTTGAATGTTATACGGGTATTTTTTGCGGGGTACTCAGAGGAGATTTATTTATACCTGAAGTGAAAAACTAATTTGGATTTTACTCAATTGCCCATAAAAAAAGTCCCGCGGCTAAGCCGGGGACTTTCTATATTTATCATATTTTTTTTATTACCAACTTTGGATTAACTACATCCGGTTGTTGCTCCGCAAGTGTTGCATTTCAGACAGGTTCCGTTACGAACCATAGTCATACTGCCGCATTCCGGACAAACATCACCTGTGTAACCTTTTTCGCGTGCATCCTGAATTTTTTGTTTCACAGCAAAAACCTGAGTTCCCGTACCATTAGAAGGTTTGGCTTTTGGGAAAACATCATCTTTTCTGTGTTTTCTGCTGTCAAGTTCAATCATTCTTTCACTAATTATCTCTTCGCTCACAAAATCAGGCTCAACAGTTGCTTTTAATCCTCTTTTTGTTTGAGCTTCATCTTCCTCTTCAGTATGAGCAAGATCATCGCGTCCGAGATAAGTAACAGCAAGTTCACGGAAAATGTAATCGATAATGGATGAAGACATTTTAATTCTGTTATGCCCCATTATTACACCACTTGGTTCAAATTTGGTGAAAACAAATGCATCAACAAATTCTTCCAATGGTACTCCGTGCTGCAGACCAAGAGAAATGGAAATAGCAAAACAGTTCATCAGACTTCTAAACGCTGCTCCTTCGCGGTGCATATCAATAAAGATTTCACCAAGCTGTCCGTTTTCATATTCACCTGTTCTCAGGTAAACTGACTGGCCATTAATTTTAACTTTTTGCGTATAACCGGTTCTTCTGTTAGGAAGTTTTCTTCTTTTTGCAATATATCTGTGAATAATTCTTTCGGCAATTTTAACAATATCGTTTTCTTCTTTTGCTTCCTGAATTTCTTCAAAATCATCATCAGCAGTTGAGTTAAGCGGCTGTGAAAGTTTTGAACCATCACGATAAAGAGCATTTGCTTTAAGTCCGAGCTGCCAGCTTGACATATAAGCATCTTTTATATCTTGAATTGAAGCGTCATTTGGCAGATTAATTGTTTTTGAAATTGCACCGGAAATAAACGGCTGGGCAGCTGCCATCATTTTTATATGGGCATCAGCAGAAATATATCTTGTACCAATTTTACCACATTTATTGGCGCAATCAAATACTGCATAATGTTCATGCTTAAGGAATGGCGCTCCTTCAACTGTCATTGTACCGCAAACATAATCATTTGCTTTTGAAATTTGCTCTTTTGTAAAACCAAGTTCAGAAAGAAGATCAAATGAGAAATCATTCATCACTTCAGGATCAATTCCCAATACTCCGGTACAAAATTCTTCGCCAAGTGTAAATTTGGTAAATGCAAATTTCAGATCAAAAGCACCCGGCAGTTGAGTTTCTATTTTGTTTATTGCTTCAGATGTAAATCCAAGTGATTTTAATGCTTCGGTGTTGATGTGCGGACAACCTTCAAGTGATCCTGCACCTTTTGCATATTTTACAATTTCATTTATTTGCTCTGAATTGTATCCAAGTTTTTCAAGTGCACGTGGAATTGACTGATTAATTATTTTGAAATAACCGCCGCCGGCAAGTTTCTTGAATTTCACAAGTGAAAAATCTGGTTCAATACCGGTTGTGTCGCAATCCATCACCAGACCAATAGTTCCGGTAGGAGCAATTACAGTAACCTGAGCATTTCTGTAACCATGTTTTTTACCTAAGGCAACTGCTCTGTCAGCATCTTCCTGCGCAGCAGCAAGTAAATCTGAAGGACAATATTTTGATTTTATTCCCATAGGATAAATTGTAATGCCTTCATATTCTTCTTTTGGTACATTATATGCAGCACGACGATGATTTCTTAATACGCGAAGCATATGTTCTTTATTTTCTTCATATTTGGCAAATGTACCAAGATCACCAGCCATTTCAGCAGAAGTTGCATAAGCTCTCATATGCATAATACCGGTAATTGCACCGCAAATTGCAAGGGCTTCTTTACTGTCGTATGGAATTCCCTGCTGCATAAGAAGTGATCCGATATTTGCAAAACCTAGTCCGAGAGTTCTGAAATCGTAACTGTTTTGTGCAATTTCCGGACTCGGATATTGTGCCATCATTACACTAATTTCAAGAACAATTGTCCACAAAGTTACAGAATGTCTGAAAGCTTCAATTTCAAATTTCTGTTCTTTATTGCTGTAAAATTTAACAAGGTTAAGTGAAGCAAGATTACAGGCAGTATCATCTAAAAACATATATTCAGAACAAGGGTTTGATGCTCTGATTGCTCCGCTTTCAGGACAAGTATGCCATTCGTTAATTGTTGAATGATATTGCAGACCCGGATCTGCACAAGACCAGGCAGCATTGGCTATATCACCCCAAAGATTTCTTGCTTTAATTGTTTTATATGCTCTTGGCTCTCTTTCTTTAAGAGCAGATTCAATCAATTCAGTACGGAAATACAGATTCCAGTCGTCATCATTATGAACCGCTGTCATAAATTCATTTGTAACCCTGACTGAATTATTTGAATTCTGACCTGAAACTGTGGCATAAGCTTCTGAGTTCCAGTCAGTATCGTAAGTAGGAAATTCAACAGATTTAAAACCTAATTTAGCAAAGTGAATAACTCTTTCGATGTAATTTTCAGGTACAAAAGCTTTTCTGGCATCCATAATTGCCAAACGCAGCTTTTTGTTGGTTTTCTTATTAAATCTGTCATTTTCAGGATGTTCTTCATAACAGGCGCTAATAATATTGTTCAAATGAAAATTGCACAATTGAGAACCGGCCACAAGCGCGGCAACTTTCTGTTCTTCAATCACTTTCCAGTTGATATATTCTTCAATATCAGGATGATCAATATCAAGAGTAACCATTTTTGCAGCTCTTCTTGTTGTACCGCCTGATTTAATTGCGCCGGCAGATCTGTCACCAATTTTCAAAAATGACATCAAACCTGATGATTTTCCACCACCACTTAAAGGCTCATTTGATCCGCGAATGTTTGAGAAGTTGGTTCCGGTTCCTGAGCCATATTTAAACAAACGGCCTTCACGAACCCATAAATCCATAATTCCGCCTTCATTCACAAGATCGTCATCTACAGATTGTATAAAACAAGCATGCGGCTGAGGGTGTGTGTAAGCATCTTCAGATACTTTTAATTCACCGGTTTTAGGATCAACATAATGATGTCCCTGAGCCGGACCGTTAATTCCATAAGCCCAGTTTAATCCTGTGTTAAACCATTGCGGACTATTTGGCGCAACCATCTGATTAGCAAGCATATACATTAATTCATCGTAAAATGCTTTTGCATCATCTTCGGTTTCAAAGTAGTTGTTTTGCCATCCCCAGAATGTCCAGCATCCTGCAAGACGGTTAAATACTTGTCTGGAATCAGTTTCAGAAGAAAATCTCTCTTTTTCAGGCAGATTTTCAAGTTTTTCGCTATCTGGCACTGATGGCTGCAACCATCTTGGAATTCCTTTTAGCTGCTTTTTCTTCAGTAATCTTGGAACTCCGGCTTTTCTAAAATATTTTTGCGCTATAATATCTGTAGCAACCTGCGACCAGCTTTCAGGTACAGCCACATCTTCCATATTAAACACAATGGATCCGTCGGGATTTTTAATCTCCGACGTGCGTTTTACAAACTTTATTGAGGATAACGGATCCTCTCCAGCTATAGTAAAGTAGCGTTTTATCCTCATTTATTACCCCTAACTTTTAAAAAATTGAATAAAACAAGTTATATATATCTTTTTATTTAGACTTAATAAAAAATTAGTTTTGAACTAAAATTAGTCCAAAACCTCAGGAAAATTGACTCAAATTAAAGCAATTACTTAATTAAATCAAGAAGTTTTTAATATAATTGCTAAACTAGAAGTTCTCTCGTGGATTTAAATTTAGCGAAATAAATCTATAATAAAATGTTGCATTTTTTCTTTAAATTGATACATAGATTTAAATTTTTCACATGCAATGTTCCGGAATAAAAAATGTTAAAAATATTAAAAGAAATTTTCCTCCCAGACATTAATAAAGCAAATAATCAATTTTCAGATATCTCAAAACATCAAATTGCAACTTGTGCTCTTTTGCTGGAAGTTGCAAATGCAGATGACGAGTTTACTGATGCAGAAAAAGAGAAAATAATTGAAATAATGCAGAGCAGTTTCAATTTAACTAAAGAACAGGTTTCCGAATTAATGATTCTGGCTGATCAATCATTAGAAGACAGTATAAGTCTATATGAATTTACAGATATTCTAAATAATAATTTCGATCATTCTGAAAAAAAAGAAATATTGAAAAATATCTGGCGTTTAATTTTTGCTGATAATCATTTACACGAGTATGAAGAGTATTTTGTAAGAAAAATTTCCAAAACTTTGAATTTGTATCATCAGGATTTTATTGAAACAAAACTTCAGGTAAAAGAGGAATTGGGAATTTAAATTTGTTTAACAGAGAATAACCCAATTTATATTATTTAAATTAGTTTATTCTCTGTTAGCAATTTTATTTTTTTACACACCTGAAGCCAATGTGATTCACCGCAGCTGAAGGAGCGTAATTATGATATTTCCAGCTTTTGCTTGTTTCTGCTCTCAGCATAAAAGATCCACCGGCTGTTCTTCTGTAACCTGCATAAACATCGTTAATCCATTCAAGTACATTTCCGGCCATATCGTAAGCTCCGTATGGAGATTTATAATCTATTGTAACTGTTCCCTGCTGTATGGTGTTTACGCCATTGTAAAAACCAACTTTTGTGGAACCGCCAAATATATTAAGTACGGTATCAGGTTTTGAGTCATTATTTGTATCTAATGAATCCATAATGTTTGCCATTGCAAAAGTTAATGTATCAGAAGCAGGGTAATCGTTACCAGTATCTCCTCTGGCAGCTTTTTCCCATTCCTGCTGAGTCGGCAGTTCAAGTTTATAATACTTTGCAAAAGCTTTGGCGCCAAACCAGGTAACGCCTCTTACCGGATAATCCATTGAATCAGCAACCGTACTAAACTGAGAACCATCAAAACTAATTTCTGATTTAGTAAGATTGAAGTAAACAAAATTTGTATCAGCAGCTATATGCGCATCACCATCGTAAACACCTAATACTTCTGTCTGTTCAGCATCGGCAGTGTTAAAATAAACTTTCCCGGCGGTAAACAATGCATTAAGAAAACTTATATATGTTTTATTTGTTACTTCGTGTTTCATTATTTTGTAATCGTAACTTATATCTGCGGGAGTATCACCCGGGCCCTGCTTGAATGACCCGGCAGCAACATCAACAAATTCTACAGAAGGATCAAGATCTGCAGTCAGTAATTCTCTTGTTGTAAAACTGAGTGTATCACTAATTGTAAATTTATCTGCATCATATTTTGCGCGGACAAACCAAAAATATTGAGTGTTGTATTCAAGGTTATTAATTTTATGAGTTGTATTTGTAAGGTCAGATTCAGTATTCATTGAATTAATATCTTTTCCCCAGAACAGATCATACTTTAAAGTTTTACCTTCAACAGATGTTCCTTTCCAAATTAACTCTATACTATTTGCAACTTCTTTCTTCCCGTTTTCAGGAGAAATCATTTCCGGTTTTATAGGAAACTCGGAATTATTATGAACAATAATTTTTACAGAATCTACAACTGCTTCATTTATTTTATCAGTAACTGTTACAGTTACATAATAACTTCCGTCTGATAAATTTTTTGCCTGCCAGTTTATTTTATTGTGAAGAGTATCTGTTTTACTTTTTTCTGTAAAAGCTCCAAATTTTGAAGACCAGTCAAAAAACAATGTGTCTCCCTCTGCATCAGTTGCCGAACAGGTAACTGTAACCGAATCATTTGAAACAACAACTGATTTATCCAGTTGCAGACTTACAGATGGTTTATTATTAAGGGGCATTAAAAGTTCTTCGGTACAAAACAGCGTTAAAAAAGCCAGTATAACCAAAGCAGGAAAAAATTGCTTTTTCATAAAAATCCTTTAGAGAGTATAAAATCTGAATCCGTGCTACATAAGATAAAGAAAGATAAGAAATTTTTCATCAGGAATGATATGTAAAAATAATGCCCCGGGGTAAAAAAAAAGTCCGGCAGAACCGGACTTAAAAAATTTTTAGTCAGCCATTAAAGCTGAGATTGCAGATGTGTTAACAATGTCATTAACGCTGCAGCCGCGACTCAAATCAAACAATGGTTTTCTTAAACCTTGTACAACCGGACCCACAGCTTCGGCACCGCCGATTCTTTCTGCAATTTTATATCCTATATTTCCAGCCTGAAGATCAGGGAAAATTAAAACATTTGCTTGTCCCGCAACTTTACTTTCAGGAGCTTTTTTCTTTCCAATTTTTTCAACTATGGCAGCATCAAACTGCATTTCACCGTCAATCATTAAATCAGGGCGTTTTTCCTGTGCAAGTTTTGTTGCTTCAGATACCTTATCAACTAATTCATGTTTTGCACTTCCTTTTGTTGAGAAAGAAAGCATTGCAACCTTAGGATCTTCCCCTGTTATTTTCTGGAAGTTTGCTGCAGTGGTAGTTGCAATATCAGCAAGCTGAACTGCATCCGGATTAGGAACAACAGCGCAATCACCAAATGCTCTTGCAATATCGTCTTTAATCATAATAAAGAAACTTGAAACAATTGAACCACCTTCAGGCATTCCAACACACTGAATACAAGATTTCAAAACATCACCGGTTGAAGCAATAGAACCGGCAACATAACCATCAGCCATTCCTTCGTTAACCATCATTGCGCCAAAAAATAAATCTCTCTGCATAATTTCGCGCGCCTGTTCAATTGTAACACCTTTATGTTTTCTTTTATTGTAAAAAACGTTAGCAAAGTCACTTAATTTTTCCGATTTAACCGGATCAATAATTCTAACACCCTGTAAGTTAACACCAAGTTCTTCAGCATCTTTTCTTACTTTTTCTTCGTTACCAAGAGTTATAACACTTACTATATTATTTGAAACCAATATTTCAGCTGCTCTTAACACTCTTTCATCGTGTGATTCGGGTAAAACAATAGTTTTTTTTCTCTCAGAAGCCTTTCTCTTAATATCTTCCAATAATTGAATTTCTGCCATTTTTCTCTCAATTTAAATTAAAATACCAGTTTTAAAAATAGGAAAATTCTGCCAATAATATTTACAAAGTTTTTAATTTTATATTGGTTTAATAAAAATTTTATTTGATTGTTTTCTAATAATTAAAAATATTAGTTTTTTAATCTGTCACTTGCTTAATTACAGGAATTTATATGTCTATTACAGACCAGACACTTAAAACCATTGGAAAATATCTTGTAATATCTTCCGCTGTTGCAGGAGGTTTATATCTTTGTTATTTCTTCATTGATATAATCTTGATTTTAATTTTATCAATCCTGCTAGGGATGATTATAAATCCTCTTGTAAATATTCTGGAAAGAAGAGGAATTGGAAGATTATTTTCCGTTGTTATTGTGTTTCTACTTCTTGGAGTTATTTTCATTTTAGGAATGTCTTTTTTCATCCCGATGATTATCTCCCAGATGAACACAATTGCCGGTACTTTAACCCAGGAAAATGTTAGTCAGGTTCTTGTACAAATAGGCGACGGAATTAAAAACTATATTCCGTTTCTCGATTCATCCAAACTTACAGAACAGCTCAGCACAGGTATTTCCAATATTTTATTTAACTCCTTTGACGATGTAAGTAATCTTGTGTCAGAAATATTTTCTGTTTTATCTATATCGGTAATTATTCCTTTTATCACTTTTTTCCTTGTAAAAGATCACACACAAATTTCCAAAGGATTAATAAGTATGATTCCAAACCGATATTTTGAAATGTCATATTCGGTTCTGAAAAAAATAAATTACCAGTTGGGAAAATACGTAA
>JBGRQB010000024.1:0-34758 GCA_041725875.1 Rhodothermaceae bacterium | reverse complement strand
CTGCGCCTTCCCGGGGTAGATGCATTATTGGAGATCATCTGCCGCAAAGGCCACCATTGTCACGTTTTCAAAATGGACCTCAGCCGCGCCTATCAACAGCTCCGTATTGACCCGCGCGATTACAATCTGCTCGGCTACCGTCACAATGGTTTCCTTTATTTTGATGTTGCTCCACCTTTCGGGCTTCGCTCTTCGGCCATGATGTGTCAACGCACCACTTCCGCTGTCACGCACATGTATGACGCTCTTGGTTTTCATTGTACTAATTACATTGATGAATTTGGCGGCGCTGAAATTCCGGAAAAATCTAGCGAGGCCTTTCATACCCTAGGCAGTCTTTTGGCATCTCTTGGTTTGGAATCGTCGCCTGAAAAAGAGTCGCCACCGAGCACTTCTATGGTTTTCCTTGGGATTTTGATTAACACGGATGACATGACAATCTCGGTTACCCCCGATCGCCTTCTTGAACTTACGCATCGCTGTTCCTCTTTGTTGGAAGCCGATCAGGTGTCCCACCAAGATCTCCAGTCTTTGCTTGGTGTGATGTCTTTCGTGACAGCATGCGTACGTCCCGCGAGGATCTTCATGTCCACCCTTCTTAACACCTTGCGCGAGCATCGTTCTTCGCGAGTTTGCCCTTTGACCGCTGACAACAAGGCTGACCTTCGCTGGTGGTGCCATTTTCTCCCGTTTTACAATGGCGTTTCGGTTATCAAGATCTCACCATGGGTCAACGATCCTCTATATCACCTCTGTGGATATCACCAACAAGTAAGGAGCAAAACTTTTTCTTTTTCACAAAATCTCCAATTTTTCTCAGATAAGACAACAATTATGCAAAAAAGTTTCACCATTTTCTCAAATGGTTGCGAGTAGCAATGAATAATCTTAAATTTGAATAATTATTATTCACAATGGAGATAAAAATGCAGGATTACCCGAAACATTTATATATGATTGTTTCTCCAATTAACGCTCTTGTTGCTTCGCAGCTTGAACCGGATAAATTTGGCGAACATTACACCATAGGAAGCGCAAAACATTTTAGCGGAAAAGTAATTTTTGCCGAACTTGATATCAATTACAGAACCGAAGGTATTGATATTCAGGATTATCTCAACAGAACCGTGCCTCACGAAGATGGTTCTCCAAAGAAAACCAAATTTATCTGTTCTTATAATGTACTTGAGCATATTACACTGGATGCAATTGATAAACTTTATCTCTGCACAACTAACGGAAAAGTTCTTCCTCTTACTGCTGCTGAATTTGAGCAGGTGAAAAAACCTTCAACAATAAGACTTTACCAGGAAGTTACTCCCCTTGAAAATTTTGTTGCCTGTAATCTGGAACATATTGAGTTTGGAAGATATATTACCAGAGAAACCAAATCAAAAGGCGCTCCTAAAATATGTTTTACTCAAATAGATTTTGATCTGGATAAGTTTCTGGAAGTCCATAAAAATAAAGACATCTTTAATATTGAACTTCCTAATGTTAACCCTTATCGCTTTTACGATTGTATTATGGAACTTAAAAACAACCCGGGTAAACGCACAAAAACTATTAGTCTGGGTGGAATTTTAGGCGACATCTCCTATAAATTATTACGCCACGGTTTCTGGTTTATTGATGGCGATGAAACCAAGTTTTTCCCAATGCCCTGCGTTGCAGATTTAGAAGACAAATATTATTACTGGTGGAAATACGTTAGATAATGTAAAATGAAAAATGTAAAGTGTTTATAAAAAAAGTTTGAAATATTCAGGTTCATAAATTTCACTATTTATTGGTGGTCGGCGACATTAGTCGTCGATTCTTTTATATAGACCCGATAAAACTGTTTATCACGCATTTTACATTAAAAACTATCTCTTATTTATGAAAGAAAACAAAATTATAAATATCGGTATTGTAGCTCACGTAGATGCCGGAAAAACAACTATCACCGAAAGAATTCTTCATCATACCGGACGAATACGCTCGCTCGGAAGTGTTGATAAAGGAACTTCGCAGACCGACTCCCTTGATATAGAAAAAGAGAGAGGAATCTCTGTAAAACTTTCCTCTGCATCTGTTGAATGGCAGGGTACTCAGATTAATCTTATTGATACTCCCGGACATATAGATTTTGCAGCCGAAGTCAGCCGGAGTCTGCTGGCGCTTGACTGTGCTGTTGTGGTTTTATCTGCCGTGGAAGGTGTGCAGGCGCATACGGAAAATATCTGGCAGGGATTAAAAAATCTGAACATTCCTGTACTCTTTTTTATAAATAAAGTTGACCGTATAGGTGCAGATGTTAACCGGGTTACAGATGAAATTAAAAAAGAACTGACAGGTGATGTTATAGAATTGCAGTCTGTAGTTAATGCCGAGACAGACAATGCAGAAATATCAGAACAGTTTTTTGGTAAACCTGTAAATGAAATTCCCGAAGATATTTTTGAAAATCTGGTTTCTCTGGATGAAAATCTGACTGAAAAATTTTTAGATGAACAAAGCATTAAATATGAAGAACTCTCTTCTGCATTAAAAAACAAAATTGCTGAATCAGAAATTTTTCCGCTCCTTTTAGGGAGTGCAAAATTTGGAAAAGGAATAGAAACTCTTCTTAACTTTATAACTGAGTTTATGCCTGCTGCTAAGATTGATATCGGTTCTGAGCCGACCGGAATAGTTTATAAGGTTGAGCAGGATAAAACACTTGGCAGACTTGCAAGTATCAGGCTTTTCAGCGGGGTTCTTAAAAACCGTGATACAGTTTTGATAAATAAGAAAGAAGCTAAAATTACGCAGATAAAGAAAATATATTCATCAAAAATTGAAGATACAGGTGAAGTTAAGGCTGGTGATACAGCAATAATTTGCGGTATTGAAGATGTTCGTCCCGGAAATATAATTGGCAGAGCTGAAGATCTTTCTGCTCACAACATTGTTGAACCATTCCTTACCGTAAAAGCCGAACCTAAAAACGAAAGTGATTATGCCGCTCTTGTATCTGCAATGCAGCAGCTTGCAGATGAAGATCCTGCTTTGGATTTACTGTGGCTTAAAGATGAACGTGAACTTCATATAAAAGTGATGGGTAAAATTCAGTTGGAAATTCTGGAAAACATTTTACTGAAACGCTTTGATATTGAAGTAGAATTTGGAAAACCGATTGTAATTTATAAAGAAACTCCGGTTCGGAAAGGGGAAGGCTTTGAAGCTTACACTATGCCTAAACCTTGCTGGGCAGTTGTAAAATTTATTATAGAACCGGGTGAACCGGGCAGCGGGGTTTTATTTGAATCTGAAGTAGGGGTTAATGATATTGCCCACAGATATCAGCAGGAAGTTAAACGAACAATCTCCACTGCACTTAAACAGGGTCCGCTCGGCTGGGAAGTAACAGATATCAAAATTACACTTGTTGACGGCGAAGATCATAATGTTCACTCGCGGGCAGGTGATTTTGTAATTGCAACTCCGATGGCAATTATGAACGGACTTGTAAACACAGGCACAAAACTGCTTGAACCAATGCTGGAATTTACAATTACCGCGCCCGAAGAATTTTGCGGAAAGGTTATAAGCGGATTAAGTATTCTTCGTGCCGAAACAGGAAACCCTGAAATAGAAAATTCACAATTTAGAATAAAAGGAATTATCCCCGTTGCAACTTCAATGGATTATTCAACAACTTTAAGTTCAATAACAGGCGGAAAAGGGAAAATATCTACCCGTTTCCACAGTTACCGCGAATGCCCGCTTGAACTTGGAGAAACAATTCCGTTTAGAGGAATTAGTCCGTTGGAAAGAGCAAAATATATTTTAAAAGCACGCGGTGCTATGCAATAAATAAAAGGACTATAAAATGGAAAAAATCAAATTTACTTTGTTACTGATTTTACTGCTCGGGTTGAGTTTATCGGCTCAGACAGTAAACATAAAAATAGTAGAAACAAGTGATGTTCACGGGAGTCTGCTGCCGTACGATTTCAAAAACGCAAAAGAGAAAAACTATTCACTGGCGCAGGTTTCGCAATATGTAAAAGAATTGCGCGCAGATGTGAATCAGGAAGTTATTCTTGTGGATAACGGAGATATTTTGCAGGGAACGCCGTTAATTTATTATTACAATTATGAGAGACCTGATCAGAAAAATATCTATTCGCAAATAATGAACTATATGAAATATGATGCCGGAACAGTTGGAAATCACGATATTGAAACAGGACATAAAGTTTATGATAAGTTTAACTCTGAGTTGAACTTCCCCTGGCTTGCGGCAAATGCCCGGGATACAGAAAAAGATAAACCATATTTTCAGCCGTATACAATTATTAAGCGTAAGGGAATTAAGATTGCTGTTTTAGGCTTAATTACTCCGGGAATTCCAATGTGGCTGCCAGAAGTTTTATGGAGCGGAATAGATTTTCAGGATATGAAAAAATCTGCTGGAAAATGGGTGAAGATCATTAAAGAAAAAGAAAATCCCGATATGATTGTGGGTGTTTTTCACTCAGGAATCGATCATACTTATGGCGGACAGGCAGCCAAGCTTCACAGAAATGAAAATGCTTCGCAGATAGTTGCTGAAGAGGTTGACGGATTTGATCTGATTTTTGTTGGTCACGATCACAAAAGATGGAATTTTACCGTAAAAAATAAATCAGGAAAAGATGTATTGATTTTGGGTCCGCTTGCAAGCGCCCAGACTGTTAGTCAGGCAAACATTACATTTACTTATAATCCGCAAACAGGTGAGTGGGATAAAAAAATTAAAGGTGAAATAGTTGAAATGTTCGATCGTAAACCTGATCCTGAATACCTTGAAAAGTTTGACTATGCAAGAATTGCCACAAACAAATATGTAAATAAACCAGTGGGGAAATTTTTAAGTGAGATTACAACCCGCGAAGCAATTTTAGGTCCCTCCGCATTTATGGATGTAATTCATTCATTCCAGATTGAACAAGCTGATGCTGATATCTCTCTGGCTGCTCCACTTGCGTTTGACTCAAAAGTTAAAAAAGGAGAAATATTTGTACGGGATATGTTTAATCTCTATAAATATGAAAACTTCTTATACACAATGAAGCTAAGCGGAAAAGAAATAAAAGATTTTCTTGAATACTCATACGCCTCCTGGATGGCTCAGGCAAAAGATAAAAATGATCATCTTATGCTGTTTGAAAAAGATAAAGAAGGGAACCTTAAAAAGAGTGACAGAAGCGGTGCTCCGCTGCTGAAAGCACGTTTCTACAATTTCAGCTCTGCTTCCGGAATTAACTACACAGTTGATATCACCAAACCGACAGGTGAAAAAATTAATATCACCGCTTTAACAAATGGTGAAAAATTTGATTTGTCCAAAACATATAAAGTTGCCATTAACTCATACCGCGGTAATGGCGGAGGCGGACACCTGACAAAGGGTGCAAAAATAGATAAAGATCAGCTGGCGGATCGTTTAATTACATCAACTGATAAAGATCTGCGTTTCTACCTAATGAAATGGATTGAGAAAAAAGGAATTGTAGAACCGGAAATAAAAGGAAACTGGAAAGTTATACCTGAAGATTTATATAAAGAACTAAAAGCAAAAGACTACAAACTGATTTTCAGAAAATAGAAAAAAGATTCTCCGGAAGAGTAATCTCTTTCGGAGAATTCTTCTAAAACCACTGCTCACTTATGGTTTACATTTTTGTGCAGTGCTTCTCATTAAACCGTTCTCCAAAGCAAAAAAACATTCTTAAAACTTCTTAAATTTTCAGTTCCTGACTTAAAATTCCGGTATGACAAAATGACAGACTTTTCATAATTCCCGACAAAAAACAAGAAAACAGAGGTTAACTTCAGAAGGATTTTCAGGAACAAAATAACAGAAAAATCAAGTTTGCGTTTTTGTTAAGGGGTGAGTGAGAAGTTGAGTTAAAATCTGGGATTAGATTTGAAATATTGGAAGATCAATAAAAAATATAAGATTAATGGGAAATGATTATAATACTTGATATTATTGTATTTTTCACAAATACAAGTTCAATTCCATAAAGGATATCTGAAAATTGGGTTTTTAAGTTGTTAGATTTAAGGAAGTTAAGCACTTAGATTTTTATTCCATAAAGGAATAGAATTAAGGAATGAATTTTTCATTCGATAGCATCTAAAAACAATTTATGAGTTAGGAATGGAAAATCACACAAATATTGATGAATTAATAGCAGCAGAAAATTTACCAGAAAATAACATCGCCATCCCCAAAAGAATCCACAAATATCACAGATTAGTAAAAAAGACTCTAGACTATTTTAAGCATAATATTGGCAAGGAATATCTGAATATTAATGTTAGTGAACAAAAATTAGCGAGGGCAATCAAGATTTTCCATACTCTGATAATTGAACTAGAAAAAAGAGGACATACGGTTGAAATAAATATGGCGGGTTGGAATCCAAAAACATTTGTCAATTTACTTGGACAGACACTTGAGATTAGGCTGGTTGAAAAAAATAAGCAAATAAAAAATCCAAAGTACAATGATAAAAACTGGATTGAGAATAAATTTTTTTTGGAGCCAACAGGTATCTTTAACCTGAAGATCGAGCGAATTTATCATACTGGAGATATTCTGAAGCTTTCTATAAAAGACACAACCAAGTATACTGTTGAGGAGAGACTAAATGATTTTATCATATGTCTCATAAAGGCTTCTGAGTATGAGAGAAAGAAAAAAATAGAAATTGAAGAAAGAAATATCAAGAAGAGAAAAATGAAAGGGATAAGGTGGCAGAAAATGAACGAATCGAAATAGAAAAAGTTGCTAATTTCAAGAAAGAGGTAGAAGTGTTTTTCGAAGTAAAAAGAATGAAAGTGTATATTGAAGCTAAGAAAGAAGCTTATTTTAAAACCCATAATTCAATAGAAGATGATTTAGATTTCTCAGAATGGCTGAAATTAGCAAATAAAATCATTGATGATATTAATCCAATTAAATTTTGAGAAATGTTAATTCTTTAATGAAATTGTTATTGGTGAATGAAACAACTAGAGTATGCCAAGGCTTTATATTTTCAATATCTAAATATTAAAACTCAGGATTAAATGTTTGAAAACAAAGATCTACACAACTAAAGTGAAGATCTTTATTGTTAAACATTGTTTCTAAAAACAGGTAGTCTCGATCTCTTTGAGCCCTATTGGCTTTAAGTTAATATTATTCAGAAGATTACTAATGGAGGAAGATCTTACATTTCCAATTGCTCTCTCAGAATAATTACAATAAAACATATCTAAACAAGTACTCAAATAGCCATCATGACTAAACCTTAATAGTTGTTTATAGTTATTGTTGAATGGAATGTAACTAAAGATCAAATTATTGCTTCCCATTCTAAATTTGTTGAAAATTACCCCATAATCATCAATTAATAAATTATCTAATTCTATAATTTTACTACTCACCATATCACTCATTAATTGAGAAGTAGTTGAAAAATCATTTTTTATATAAATTGTGAGATTCGAATATTTATTAAAATCAATAAGTGAACCATTTTTAATGGATCTAAATAAATTACAAAATTCACTATTAGATATGTATAGAGGGTCATTTTTTTTTATCGTTATGTATGGAGATAATAAAATATTTTTAATACCTAAATCATCCAAAAATTTAATAGTATTAGAAATATTATTGATAGTTAGTTTATTTATTGTAAAAATGATAAAAATATTATCCAATAATTTTGTATTAGATATAATATCTAAATTCTTAATTAATTTATCAAAAGTTCCCTTACCTCTTACAATATCATGTGTTTCACGATCTCCATCTAAGCTGATGTCAACATAATCTGGTTCAATTTCATTCAACACGTTTATTTTATTATTATCTAATAAAATACCATTCGTAACTAACCCAAATCGGATTTTTTCTAATTGTTTTCTTTTAGCTCTAAGAAATTTCAGTAAATGGATGGTCTTATCCCATGCTAAAGTTGGTTCTTTCCCAACATTTCCAAAAGTTAAAGCGCCTAAATCAATTAACTCCTCAAATAATTTTTCCCATTCTGCTAGAGTAAGATGATTTTCAATGTTATTGTATCCTACATAGCAGTGTTTACACTTTAAATTACATTCATTGTTAATAAAGTAGGAAACATCGAGGGGAATAGAATATTTATTTTTCAAACTTAGATAATTTAATTCGCTAGTCGGTAATTCAACTTGATTTGAACTAACTCCACCATTACTTCCGGAAAGACCTGGTACTGCCATTATTTATCCTCCATCAGAATTTTTATTTGTTCATATTTATCCATTATACATCCGTGTTTATGTTCAAGAAAATTAATTTTTTCTTCTAGATAATATTTTATGTTCTTTATCTTATTGTATTTAGGATCACCTAATTTTGTTTTATACATTTCAAGCTTTAATTCGGTTTCAATTAAGTTATTTTCAAGCTCTTTAGCTCGATTAGAATTACACTTTGTACAAGATTTGTTAATTACACTGAATATCTTATGTGATTCATCATTTCTTGGTCTTTCATTCTTATGATAATATGAAATATAATCTAATAGAGAGCGGATTGTGTTTGTTTTTTCGGTATTCGGAACATCAAGAAACAGAATATAAACCCCTCTTAATTCTATAAATAATTTAGCTATGATTGGGTCATATTCAGAAAAACTAACTAAAAATATTTTTGGTTCCTGATATTCATTATAATCACTATTTGATTTTTCAAGAAAGGCTGGAAAAGCTAAATTTAATATATTTGGATCATTAAAACTAAATCCTAAGCATAAAATATCTCTGTGAAATAGTTCATTGAAAAACTTCACATTTAATGGATGATTTCTATTACTCACTAATTGGAAATAATCTGTTTCAGTAACAACAATATTTTCAGAATCTTCATTTAAACAACCATGCATTTTAACAATATATTTATCTTTATTTGTTAATTGATTTGAAAGGTCAAGTGTAGTTGATGCTTTTTTGTATGAAATATTTTTTTCATCACAAGCTTTTTCTAATAAATCATCCCAATTAGTAGTAAAAAATAAATTGAAATTTTTAAGGGATACTAATTTTTTGTGCACATTTAAATTAAATTTACCATTCGCTTTCTTCTCTGCTTCCTGAAGTTCGGTTTTTATCATACCAAATAATTTGGTCTTTATAGTGTTTTTTTTATCTTTTATACGTTTATTAAAAGAAGATCCTATTGTAAATTTAACTGATGCATAATCAGCAGATCGAACTAAGTACTCAGTGCCTGGAAATTTTTCTTTCAAAAAATACTTATTAGCAAAGTGCTTTTGAGAAATGTTTTCTATTAGTTCGGTCCATTCAGGATACGTAGACAAAGCATTCTTAGAAAATCCTGCTCCAATAAAAGGGATTAATTTTGATTCAAAATAAGAATCACACATGATTTTCAATATTTCTTTATTATATTGTTCTTCTTCCTTAAAATTAAACATCTTTTGTCCAATATTTGATTTTATTAATTAGTAATAAATACAGTAATGATATAAATAGAACTGGAAACAACCAAATCCACCAAGCAGAAAACATAAATGATAATCCATCAAATAAAACTCGACCAAAACTATGGTGTGGTGGTTGTGTCGCTAATCCCATAAAGTTTAGAGATATATTCAACATGATTATTTCGGGAATTCTTGAAAGACTATAGTTTATTGAAGAGGATCTTATAAATGGGAAAATGTGTTTCCAAAAAATATGGTTTTGAGAAAATCCATAACTAAGTTTAGCCAAAACAAAAGGTTCTTTTTTAGCATCAAAAATCTGATTATATATGTATAATGATTGACTTGGAATAAAAATAAAAATTATTACACTTATAGCGTTTAATTGTGATGAGCCAATTATTATTAGCAAAAATAAGGCAATTAATATAATGGGTAAAGTTATCCAAAAATGCAGAATATTTTGAATCAGATCATTTATAATTTGTTTTTTACTTTTTGATAGTAGGTGGCCTATAAAAATAGACAAAAAATATATTATTGGTAAACAAATTATCACAGTTAATAATTCATAAAATAGTGATTCTATAATTACTATCAATATATCATTACCCTCTGAATCGGTACCAAACCAATTTGTAACCGAAGGGGACATTAAGATATCATTTTTATCGATTGTGATAAATTGATAATAAATATAAACAAATAGTATAACGATTAGTATCGGCAGAATACGTTTGATTTTATTCATTCTTTAATGTTCTCGGATCTATTACTGATTTAATCGATTCAATTAATAAGTTGAGAATTGAAAAAAACAAGAAACTGAAGATACATAATCCAATGATCAATGGATAATCGTATCTTTGTATTGCTAAAACAAATTTATATCCAAATCCATTAATACCTAGTGGAGTTTCAACAAAAAAAATAAATCCGAACATATAAACAATTAAGTTTTCAAGGTAACTTAATATTTCAATTAAATAAAACTTTCTAAAATATTTCATTAAAATTTTATTGGGATGAAAACCAAGGCTTACATAATTATTAAAAATGTTAGTTTTTTTTAGCTTTATTGTTAAATCAGTCAAAGATGAAAATACTACAAAAGTTGGATATATAGAAAGAATAATTCCAGCCAAGATGAATTTTAGATTACCCAAAATATTTAATCCTAAATTATCAAGAAAAAATATAAATAAGTACGTAAAAACAATTATTGGTATGTAAAAAATAAATTCAATTTTTTTTATGTAATTATTAAATATTTTAAAGTTGGTTTTTAGATACGAAAAGAGTGGCCCCAAAACAAGAGTAAAGATAATAGCAATTACTATTATTAGAAATGAATTATTCAACGCAATGTTAATTTCATCAATTACCGGTTGATTAGTTGAAATAGAGTTGCCTAAATCAAAAGATATCAAATTATTTAGAAATCTGTAATATACTTCAAAAAAAGAAAGTGAACCCTTTACATTCACATTTAATGTTCCGTACATCACATATTCTGGAGATGTACGTCCACTAAATATGATTATAATTGGTAAAATTGGAATTAAAAGTATAAATATTAAAACCAATCCTAATCGAATAACTAAATTATTCTTAATCATTACTTACTATTTTTGAATTTTTATACATTCTATAACCAAGCGGGTGCTTTTCAAGCTGAAAATTATTATTAGTTGCTCTATTCATATTTCCAAAATAAAATAGTAAAAAAGGCATATCATCAAGGATAATATTTTGGGCTTCCAAATATTTTTCCATTTGATCTTCTTTTTCACTTTTCTGGCAGCTATTTACTAATTGATCAAAGTTTGAGTTGCTATATTTATTAAAATTGTTCCCAACTGGTGGAAAAGAAGTAGATAAAAATGGTGTAAGGTAATGATTTATATCAGCATAAAAAGGGCCCCAATAAAGTTGAATCATATCATAATTACCTTTCATCAGCCTGTCAACTAATACTTGGAATGGAACAGCTTCTATTTCGACATTAATTTTGTAACTAATCAAACTTGTTTTGATAAAACTAGCCAAATTCCTAGATAATATATCTTCGAAACAAACTAATTTTATTTTTCTGTCTTTCATCAATAACTGTTTAGCTAATTTAGGATTATAATCCAGCGTGTTAATTTTATTATCAAGATTTGAGAAAATAGAGGGGAAGATGGATTTCGCTATACTACCTTGATCAGCAATAATTGTTTGAAGTTCATTTCGATTTATTGCAAAATTAATTCCTTTTCTTATTGATTGATCAATTTTCTCTAAATTGAATAGATAAAAATTTAATTGTGTTCCTGGCCAAGACTCAATATCATAGTCAAAGTTTAGCTTTGAATTTTTTAACTGATGTCCAATAGAATAATTTAATTCCAAGAAATTGAGTTGCTGATTCTTAAACTGTAAAAAAGCAAGATTTTCATCCTTAACTAAATTTATGTTGACTAGATCTACTTCGGGAATTGAAATATTATTTTTACTTTCCCAGTAATTTGTGTTTTTATTCAAAACTATTTTCTGATCAGCAGTATAATTTGATAAAATAAAAGGTCCAGTTCCCACAGGATGTAATTTTACGTCACTTTCATAAAATTCTATTGCTTGTTTTTTTACTATTGAACAATAAGGGAGAGTAAGAAGATTTGGAAAGTTAAAATCTATATCATTAAGATAGAAAAATATTGTACTGTCATTAGAAACTGAAACTCCTTCTATATGATTTGCTGATCCATTTCTAAAAGCCTCAAATCCCTTAATATTAGAAAAATAAGAAACACCAAGAGATTTAGAATTTTTATTTAATAATCTTTCAAATGAATACTTAACATCATTTGCGTTTAATTTCCTCTGCTCGTCATTACTAAAACAAGAATCTTTAATAAAATAAATATCTGATCGAAGATTAAACTCCCAGATAGATCCGTTGCTAGAGTTCCAAGATTTCGCAATAGATGGTATTGTTTCACCTTTAGAATTTATATCAGTTAAAGTATTAAAAAGTTGTTTCACAATTTGAATATGCCCGGCATGGTAAGCATCAATAGGATCAAAAGAGTTAAACTGTGATTGATTTAAAAACATCACATCATTAATTCGTTTGTCAAAACTTTTTTCCTCATCGCAGCCTATAAAAAGTATCGAAATTACTAAAAACAAATAAAATATTTTTTTCATTTTACCCTCTACGTGTATAAATGACATCTAACATTAGTGTTTTTTTTAGTTAAAGATGGTATTGATTTTTCGCATATTTCACCAATTTTATTCGGACATCTATTTTCAAATGGACATCCAGGTATTAATTTAGTGTTTGTTGTTGGTTCGCCTTCTAAAATATATTTACTTTCATTAAAGAGAGGTGTAGAATCTAATAAAGCTTTAGTATATGGGTGATTGGACTTACTAAAAATCTCGGATTTATTTCCTTCTTCCATTAACATACCTTGATATAGTATAATCACTCTATCAGCGATTTCTTTTACTACACCCAAATCATGCGTAACAAAAATAAGACTTCGTTGTTTCTTTAGATTTATAAAAATTTCCAATATTTGTTTTTGTATAGTTACATCCAAAGATGCAGTTGGTTCATCTGCAATAAGTACATCTGGATTACACGAACAAGCTAAAGCGATTAAAATTCTCTGATTAATACCACCACTTTGTTGATGAGGATACTCTTGCATTTTTAACGAAGGATTTGGTATCCCAAGTTGTTTGAGAACCTCAATTCCTTTTTCATAAGCATCATTTTTGTTTAAATTAGAATGGAGTTGGATAACCTCTGAAATTTGATGACCAATTTTTATTAATGGATTTAATGAAGAACCAGGATCTTGAAAAATCATAGAAATTTTTCTTCCTCTGATTTCAAAAAACTCTTTATCTGAATAGTTTGAAATCAGTTGGTCATTCAAATAAATATCACCCGATTCTTTATAAGCATTATTAAGCCTAAGTAATGATTTACAAGTTACTGATTTACCACAACCAGATTCTCCTATTATGGCCAATATTTCATTTTTTTGTAATGAGAAAGATAAATTATTAACTGCATAAATTATATTTCTATTCGATTTGAATTGAACATTTAGATTTTGAACTTCTATTAAGGTAGACAAATTATCTCTCAATTAATTTAAGGTAAAATAAATAATGCTTTAGTTAGAATTTTTTTTTTAATATTTTACAAAATAAGGCAAAATGAATTAAAAATAAAACAAAATTAATATTTATAGGGGTATTATGAGTGAGAAAAAAATTACTTTCTTAAATTTGGTTTTTATTATTGGAATATTAATTTTTTTGTTAATAGCTTCTCATTGGGCAGTTGAACCATTTGAATTAAAATCAATTGAAGATTCAAATATTTTGCAAATACTCTCTTCCTTCTTAGTTATCGCAATAATAGCTGAAAGATTTCTTGATGTATTTCTTACAACATTGAGAGCTCCTATCTCAGAAAAAATTGAAGCTGATATTTTAGAACTTAAGAATAATGTTACGCCTGAAAACAAAGATAAAGTAAAAAAAATGGCTGAAAAATTGCAGCTTAGGAAACAAAAAACAAGAATGTTGGCCTTATTCTTTTCATTAATAATCGGTTTAGTAATTAGTTCTTTTGGTATAAGAACATTAGAAAATTTAATTATTTTAAAAGAAAATCATCTTAGCTGGCAAATCTCATTTATGAGATTTACAGATATTTTACTAACTGGTGGATTAATATCAGGAGGTAGTGATGGAATTCATAAGATAATTGAGTTTATAAGAGATTATTCAAAAAAAGAATCTTAATCAAAATATTTGCCTTCTATCACATTTAACTTTTTCTTCTTGATGAATGAAAATAATTGTTAACTAAATCTCCTCTTCAAAAAAGTAAACTATTAAATTATAAAAAGGGAGTAAATCTCGGATCAATTTAGATCAATTAGAATTAAAAAAAACAGGCTAAAAACACAATAAATGTAGTATTAAACCTGCCTGTCACGAAGGCGGTCAAATTGAATAAAATATTGAATCTTGAGTTTGAAATTATTTCTTCAGTACCAAAAAAGAACTAAATCTCAGATCAACTTAGATCAATATAGAGCAATTAAAACTTAGAATATGGTCTTAAATCGCAGAATCGAATAGTTTATTCTGCCTTTTAAGCAGATGCCCGGATTGAGTTTCAATTTTGTCTATAACTAGTTGATCAATTTATTATTAGGTAGCGGAGAAGTAGTATTTTCACACATAGTTTTCTTTATGTGACTTTAAATCCCATAACAATTTTTACACAAATTTGAGCATAGTATTATGTGTTTGCACAAAAAATGGGAAAACTTGGGCATATAATGATTCCTTAGAGTTGAAATACTCTAATTCTAAAAAGGCAAAAAACAGACTTAATTTTGACCCGCCAAAAATTCTTAGCCTGCTATTATTAACTACTCGTCACTTACACAAAAGAATAAAATCTGCACAAAATTACTTTATTTTAATAAATCATCATTTTTAATTCGGATCAGGGTTTGGATAGGAACAAATAAATTTTCATAAAATACTTTTGCCTTTATGATTAATAAAAAGTAAATTGAGTCATTAAAATGACTGAATTAACGTTAAAAGCGTCAGTATAGAGACGGAGATAGTATGAAGGTTAATAGAAAGATTGAAAATAAGATAATTGAAAGATTAAATCCGGGTAAAGTTGTTATATTAATTGGGGCCAGAAGAGTAGGAAAAACTTTCCTGACAAAAGAAATAGTGCAAAAGCTTAACCTGAAAACTCTATATCTAAACGCAGAAGATTTTACAGTACAGGAGTTACTAAAAACGAGAACCGTTAAGAATTATAAAAACATAATTGGTAAAAATGAATTACTGGTAATTGATGAAGCTCAGGTAATTCCGGAAATTGGTAAAATTTTAAAATTGATGGTTGATGAAATTGAAGGAATAAAAATACTTGTGACAGGATCATCTGCTTTTGATTTATCAAATAAAACCGGTGAACCATTAACAGGCAGAAAAACAGAGTTTTTTCTATTTCCATTTTCAGAAGAGGAGTATGCAGAAAAAGAAACCAGGATTGAACAAGTAAGTAATCTTGAGTCAAGGTTGATTTATGGCGGCTATCCTGAATTAATGCATATAGAAGATAATGAAGAAAAAATAGAATACTTACGAGATCTTGTAAATTCCTATTTGTTAAAGGATATAATTGCATTTGAAGGAATTAGGAATTCAGATAAAATATTCAAACTTTTAAGTTTAATAGCTCATCAGGTTGGTAGTGAAGTATCGTATGAAGAAATAGGAAAACAATTAGGAATAAGTAAAAACACAGTCGATAAGTATCTCGATTTGTTAACTAAAAATTATATTCTTTTTAAGTTAACCGGATTTAGCAGAAACTTAAGGAAAGAAATTACTAAGAAACCAAAATGGTATTTTTATGATAATGGAATCAGGAATGCGATTATCTCCAATTTCAAACCGATTTCAAACCGAAATGATATTGGAGAATTATGGGAGAGTTATGTTATTTCTGAATTGATCAAAAAGCAAAGTAATGAAAGAAAAATTGTTAATAACTATTTCTGGAGAACTTATGATCAACAGGAGATTGATTTAATAGTTGAAGAAGGAGACAAATTAAATGCATTCGAGATTAAGTTTAATAAAGAGAAAGTAAAAGTACCCGGTGGTTGGATAAATAATTATCAAGAATCAGAATTTAATGTTATTAATAAAAATAATTATCTGGATTATTTGATGTAGAAATTACTTTTTATTGAGAAGCTGGCTCAAAGTTGTCTGATTCATAGAGCCCCTTTCACTTTTGAAATAATTTATCAGTAGAGTTATTTTATGTGAAATATTTTCTTTCAATAGAGAAAACTCGAATTACATTTTGGGGTTTCTAAAAGAAATTATTTAGTTTTTTTTATTGTAACATATAGAAATTGCACTTAAGTAACTTCTTTGATATAATGGGTTAGTTGAATTAAAAAATTGTGAATAAAAATGCCTGAGAATATTGAAAATTTGAGAAACCAAGTTAATAAATATTATAAATTTGAAGAGGATCAAAAACTTTGTAAGTTGTTAGATCTATCCGATAATTTGAAGGATCAAATTGAAAAAAAGAAACCTTTGGAAGGGGATTTGTGGGAAACTATTCAGGAGAAATTAAAAGTTTCCTGGACTTATAACTCAAATGCAATTGAAGGTAGTACTCTTACTCAGGGAGAAACTCTGTTTTTTCTTCAGAATGGGTTAACAGTAGAAGGAAAACCTTTTAAAGATTTTGTTGATGCAAAAAATCACGCTGAAGCTATAGATTTTCTTTATGATGTAATTAAAAATAACAGATCTATTACAGAGGGACTTATAAAGGAATTTAATGCTTTCCTGCTTTCAGGAATTAAAGATACTGAAGCTGTTGATAATCAGGGTAATAAGATTAAGAAAAAGGCTACTCCCGGAGAGTATAAAAAATTACCTAATCATGTGCTGCAGGCTGACGGAACAATTCACAGGTATGTTGAGCCTTTACAGGTTCAGCCGGAAATAGAAAACCTTTGTGAGTGGATAAAAGAGAATATTGAAAAAATTAATCCTCTAATAGTAGCGGCTGTTGCTCATTATAATTTTGTAAGAATTCATCCTTTTGATGACGGAAATGGCAGAGGAGCCAGAATTTTAATGAATCTGATTCTTATCAAAAAAGGATTTCCGCCGGCAATAATTAAGAATGAAAAAAGAAGGCAGTATATTGAGGTACTTACAGCAGCAGATAATGGTAACTTAAATCGATTTATCGAATTTGTGGCAGAATCTTGTATAGAAACCCAAAGAATGGTAGTTGAGGATTTAGATAAGGAATTTTATTTATAACCCTTATTAAAGAATCAAAAATAGACCCGCACAAAAGGGCGTAAAATTAGTATTATCTTCAGACGTTTTTCTTACAATAAATATTATATCTAATTATCACCAAATTAATAGAATGTTATGGAAACAAAATATACTTGTTATTGTGGTCTTGATTGTAAAAACTGTGCAGTTAAAGTAAAAGTTGAGCCTGCGGCAGAAGTTTTGCATGACGAAATGGAAAAATTAGGGTTTGGAGAGATTATATCATTTTTCCCGGATGGTGAAAGTTTCTGGTCGTTTCTGGGAAATATATCTGACAAAGGAGTATGTGTTTCGTGTAAAGCAGGAAGCGGAAATCCAAACTGTAAAGTAAAACTATGTGCAAAGGAAAAAGATGTTGAAACGTGCGCCTTTTGTGCAGATTATCCTTGTGAATTTTTTACAGAACTCTTTGAGGGCTATCCTACATTACAGCAAGATAATCTTCTCTTGAAAGAGAAAGGGTGGGAATCTTGGAAACAACTACAAGATGAACGAAAAGAAAAAGGAATTTGTTTTTCTTATTCCAAAGATGAGTGATATATTACTGTTTAAAAACAAAAAACCTCACAATAAAATTGCAAGGTTTTTGCAGCCGGAATAGGATTCGAACCTATACAGACGCCTCCAAAGGGCGTAGTGCTACCATTACACCATCCGGCTGTAAATATTTCAAATGAGTCGTGAAATTAATCCTTTTTTGAAAAAATGTCAATCCTTTTTATCTAAAACTTTATTTGCAGACTGAAATCAAAGGGTAAGAGAGTTGGGTTGATATTAAAACAGAACTTCTTTTTAATCAATACTGCAAATATTCTTTAATTTTGATATGTTCCAAAGGAACATTTTACAATTATTGCAGTTTTCTATGTCTGATAAAATTAAAATTCTAAAAGCAGCAGAACACAATCTTAAATCGATTGATGTTGAAATACCTCATAATTCACTTACAGTTATAACCGGAGTGTCAGGCTCAGGTAAATCATCACTTGCCTATGATGTTTTGTATAAAGAGAGTCAGAGACGATATCTTGAATCTTTTTCCAACTATTCCCGGCAATATATTGGCAAGCTTAACAGACCGGATGTTGAAAAGATTTCCGGATTAAAACCTGCACTGGCAATAGATCAGAAAACAGTTACTTATAATCCGAGATCTACAGTCGGGACGATGAGTCAGATTTACGACTTTTTACGAATTCTTTTTGCAAAGTCAGGAAAAGTAATTTGCTCCAACTGCGGAGAAGAGGTAACTGAAAAGAGAGTTGAGAATGTAATAAAATCGGTTCAAAACAGATATCAGAATAGAGAAGTTAATTTGTTTGCGCAGATTGTTGACGGACATACCGGGACTTACAAATCAAAACTCGCAGAGCTAAAATCAAAAGGGATAGAAAAAGTTTTAATAGATGATCAATTAACTGATCTTTCCACAATGCCCGATTTGGATAAGTCGATGCGGCATTCAATCTGGGCTTTGACTCAAAGAGTAAAAGTTGAAGCATCGGAAGAGTTTAACAAACTGGTTAAAGAGGCTTTTGACTTGGGAAAGGGAGTTGTAAAAATTGAATCTGGCGGTGAGTTTGAAAGAGTATCGCTAAAACATCATTGTACTAATTGTAATTCTGAAATTCCTGAAATCGGTTCCCGTTTATTCAGTTTTAATTCAAAATATGGTGCTTGTTCCGAGTGTAACGGACTCGGATTAAAGGAGAGAATTGACCCTGAACTTTTACTTGCCGATAAAACAAAAACTTTACGCGAAGGGGCGTTGGTTCCCACAACACCTACCGGATATATTGTTTATTCGCAGGTGACAGTTGATGCGCTTAACGAGGTTTGCAATGCTCACGGTTTTGATGTTGAGACTCCCTGGAACCAGCTTTCAGAGGAACAGCAAAATGTTATCTGGTATGGAAGTGAAAAGGTTCAAATCCCTTTTGGAAAACATTCGCTGGAGTCCAGATTAAAATGGTCAGGTATAACAGCAAAACCGAGAGAGCTTGGTTATTACAAAGGAATGCTTCCTATAATGGAGGAAATATTAAAGCGAGATCGTAATGATAATATTTTACGTTTTGTGAGTTCTGTAACTTGTCCTCACTGCAACGGAACACGATTAAGAAAGGAAGCCCGTTCAGTTTTTATAAATGATAAAAATATTTCTGAAATTGCTGCAATGCCAATTGCTGATTTGAAAGAGTTTCTTTCATGCATAGAGTTGACAGAAGTTACAAAACCAATTGTAAAAAAACTTCAGAACAGAATTGAGAGTTTAATTGAGCTCGGACTCGATTATCTGACCACCGATAGAGAAGCGGTAAGTCTTTCCGGAGGAGAAGCACAGAGAATTCGTCTGGCAACTCAGGTTGGTACGGGTCTGCAGGGAGTTCTTTACATTTTTGATGAACCATCTGTCGGGCTGCACAGCAAAGATAATCATCGTCTGATAAACCTGATGAAGAAGATAAGAGACAACGGAAACACGGTTGTGGTTGTTGAGCACGATGAAGAGACAATCAGAGCAGCAGATTATGTGATTGATATTGGTCCGTACGCAGGAATAAATGGTGGCGAGTTAATTTTTAACGGTAAAGCCGCCGAAATTAATGAAGAGAGTATTACA
Source organism: Rhodothermaceae bacterium (assembly GCA_041725875.1). Taxonomy (GTDB): domain Bacteria; phylum Bacteroidota; class Ignavibacteria; order Ignavibacteriales; family Melioribacteraceae; genus JBGRQB01. Next base: position 14,715 of record JBGRQB010000024.1, on the reverse strand, counting down.
GGAAAGTTTTTAACAGGAAAAGAGAAAATTGATAAATGCTGGGAAGTACAAAAATCAAAGAAATCGATTTTGATAAAAGGAGCTTCTCAGTTTAATCTTAAAAAGATTGATGTTGAGTTTAAGGTTGGAATGTTAAACCTGGTTACAGGTGTTTCCGGAGCAGGCAAATCAACTTTGGTTCATTCTATTCTTGGTAAAGCTTTACGACAACAACTCGGCAGCACAAAAGAGATTCCGGGTGAACACAGTTCGATTGAAGGTCTGGAAAATTTCAGTAAGCTGATTGAGATTGATCAATCTCCAATCGGGAGAACGCCAAGAAGTAATCCTGCGACTTACACAAAGCTGTTTGATTTAATCAGAGATTTATTTGCATCACTTCCTGAATCAAAAGAGAGAAAATATAAAAAGGGGAGATTCTCTTTTAACAATAAAGGCGGGCGATGTGAAACTTGTCAGGGAGCCGGAGTAGAAGAGATAGGAATGCACTTTCTTGCAAACAGTGAAGTAATTTGTGAGGAATGTAACGGAAAAAGATTTAATGAAGAAACTCTGGAAATAAAATATAAAGAGAAAAATATTTATGAAGTTTTAGAATTATCAATTGAAGAAGCAATTCGGTTTTTTAATGAAGAAGAGAAAATTTTGAAAATTCTTCACACAATGAATGATCTTGGAATTGGCTACCTGAAACTGGGTCAGCCCTCTACAACTCTTTCAGGAGGAGAAGCACAAAGAGTGAAACTTGCTTCTGAATTGCAAAAGCAATCAAAAGGGAAAACTCTTTACATCCTTGATGAACCAACAAACGGATTACATTCTGCCGACATAAAAATTTTACTTAAGGCATTTGCCGATCTGATTAAAAAAGGAAATACAATAATTGTAATTGAGCATAATATCGACTTTATAAAGACTGCCGATTGGATAGTTGATCTTGGTCCCGACGGCGGAAACAAAGGTGGCGAAGTTGTTGCAAGTGGCACACCGGAAGAGATTGCGCAGACAGAAAAATCTTATACAGGTGAAGCATTAAGAAAAATGTTTTCGCAGAGAACAAATGCTGATACTGACAAAGAGATTGTTCCTGAAAATATTTTGATAAAAAATGCAAAAGCAAATAATCTTAAAAACATTGATGTTGAAATACCTGTAAATAAAACAACGGTAATTACAGGTGTTTCGGGAAGTGGTAAGTCTTCCATTGCATTTGATACATTATATGCAGAAGCACGAAACAGATTTACCGAAAGTTTTTCTCCAAATGCAAGAAGAATGATCGGGAAGATAAAGGAAGCCGGAATAGAGGAGTGTTACGGAATTACTCCGGCAATTGCTGTTAATCAGAAAACATCAAGAAGTAACCCGCGCTCTACAGTCGGGACTTCAACAGATTTATTTGATAACTACAGATTACTTTTTTCGCGCATTGGGATTGATAAAAAAACTTCTGAAAAAGCAAAACTTCCGGCATCGATGTTTTCATTTAATAATCATAGTGCTGCCTGTGAAGAGTGTAAAGGATTAGGAATAAAGATTTCAGCATCACCTGAAAAACTGGTAACATACCCGGGGCGTTCACTTTTAAAAGGTGCGCTTGACGGGACAAAAACAGGGAAGTTTTACGGTGACGAGTTCGGACAATACACAGCCACACTAAAAGAAGCAGGAAAATATAGAGGAGTCGATTTCTCAAATTCTTTTAATGAATTAAACAAAGAAGAAATTGATATTGCAATGTATGGTACAGGTGAAAAAGAGTATGAAGTTGAATGGGAATTTAAAAGAAAAGAACGAACCGGAGTTCATAAACTAAAAACAAAATGGATCGGTTTTGTAAATCTTGTTAATGATGAGTATGAACGAAAACAGGGAAGTAAAAGAGGTGAAGCACTTGAACTTTTAATGGAAGAGATTGCTTGTCCGGTTTGCAAAGGAAAAAGATTTAAAGAACAAATTCTGAATGTGGTTATTGGGGAGAAAAATATTTTTGAATTATCACAGTTAACTATTTGTGAATCAATAGAGTTTTTCCAAAATTTTAATCAGGCTACAGATTCCCGCTCTGTTGAGATAACAAAAAAACTTGTATCAGAAGTTTTACATCAACTGGCTACAATTAATAAACTCGGGCTGGGTTATCTTTCAGCAGAGAGACGAACATCAACTTTATCAGGCGGGGAGTTGCAAAGATTAAAACTTGCAAATCAGCTTAATGCAGAATTGAGCGGTGTAACTTATGTGCTGGATGAACCTTCAATTGGTCTGCACCCTCGCGACACAAAAAAACTTATAGAGCATATTAAAGAGATTCAGAAAAATAAAAACACAGTTGTAATAGTTGAGCACGACGAAGAGGTAATTAAATCTGCTGATTACATTATTGATGTTGGTCCGGGCGCAGGAAATTTTGGCGGTGAAATTATTGCACAGGGAAAAAGTGAAGAAGTTTTCTCAAACGAAAATTCTGTAACGGCTAAAGCTTTTAATGAAGAATTAAATTTCAGAAAAGAGAGAAGCGCTGATGATTATCTTGAAATAAAAAATGCTTCTGCTAATAATTTGAAGAATGTGAATGTTAAAATTCCTCTGGGAAATTTTGTGACTGTAACAGGAGTTTCCGGTTCAGGAAAAACCAGTTTAGTTTATGAGGTGATCGCAAAATCAATAAAGTCAGGCAGAGCAATAAACTGTTCTGAAATAACCGGTTTTGAAAAGATAGAGAATCTGGTTGAGATAAATCAAAATCCGATAGGAACAACTCCGCTGAGTAATATTTTAACTTACACAGGGATGTTTGATAAGATTAGAGATCTTTTTGCCGGACTGCCGGAAAGCAAAGAAGCGGGAATGAAGAAGAATCATTTCAGTTTTAATTCTAAAGAAGGACGATGTGAAGAATGTTCAGGAATGGGGAGTGTAAAAACAGGAATGGATTTTCTTGCGGATGTCTGGACTCTCTGTGATGTTTGCAAAGGAAAACGTTATAAAGAGGAAGTATTAAAATTTAACTACAATGGTTATAATATTTTTGAAATTCTTGAATTGAATGTTGGTGAAGCTGAAAAAGTTTTTGAAAGTGAAAAGAAAATTTTCAGCGGATTAAAAATATTAAATGAAGTCGGGTTAAATTACATAAAACTTGGTCAGCCCACAAACACAATGTCGGGTGGTGAAATTCAGCGTTTAAAACTTGCAAATGAAATTATAAACAACTCCGGTTCTAAAAACTTATACCTGTTTGATGAACCGACAACCGGATTGCATAAACTTGATGTAAAAAAACTTCTGATTCTGTTTAATAAACTTGTGGATGAAGGTCATTCGGTAATTGTTGTTGAACATAATCTGGATATAATAAAAAATTGTGATCGGGTAATTGATGTTGGTCCGGAAGCAGGCAAAGAAGGTGGTGAAATTATTTTTGAAGGAACACCGGAAGAGTTGATAAGTTGTGAAAATTCTTATACAGGTAAAGAACTTAAATTGTATATAAAAAAAGGAATCTGAAAAGATTCCTTTTAATTTCTACTTTTTGATAGGATTCAGATCCCTGATTACTTTTGCATCAACCCAGTAAATATCGGAGTTGCTGTTTTCAGGACTATTATAAGTTTTAACAATATCTGAATACTTAACAGCCTTGGAACTATCTTCACTAATAACTTTTCTTTGAAAGAAAAAATATTTGCCGTCGGGTGAAAGTGACGGAGTATATTCATCAAACTTTGTATTAATTTTATCTCCCAGATTAATCAAATCGCTCCAGTTGTCATTTTTATCTCTGAATGAAACAAAATAATCGGAACTTCCTTTTGTATCTTTTCTTCCCCAAACAGGGATGATCAGAAAATCTTCATCTGGAGAAATGAAAGTGTTAAACTGTGATTTTGTTGTGTTTACATTATCGGGAAGTTTTTCCGGTTCGGTATATTTTCCGTTTACAAGTCTGCTTCTGAAAATATATTCTGAGTTGTCTTCAAATCGTCGTGTAAAATAGAGCGTACCGGTTTTTGTGATTGAAGGATAAAACACACTGCCGAAACCATTAATCGGTTCTTCAACAGGTTTTGGTTTTCCCCAGTCAGAGTCGGTTTTATCCATTACCCACATGTTGTATTCAAATTTATTTTTTTCACCCGGTGTTACGGGACGCTTAGATACAAAGTACATTTTTTTTCCGTCAGGCTGAATGTAAGGTTCTATATCATTATGCTCACCTGAAAACGGGGCGACTTCCGGTTTTGTCCAAACACCATTTTTAATTTTCGAGACTGCAATTGCAAATCTGGTTTTGTATCTGACTGAAAAATAGATTTCATCCATTGCTGGTGAGACAGTCAGATCACGTTCGTTCATTCCTGTTGAAACAATTCCGGGAGCAAAAAGAACCGGTTCTGTTCCGGGAAGTTTTTGTCCGAGATAAGCTCCTTTTAAAACATCTTCCTGAACCGGTTGTGCGCATCCGGAAAGAGCTAAAGTTAAAAATATTAAACAGGATAAAAATTTCATTCTTCCTCCTTTTATTATACAGACAAATATAAAAGGAAAGTAAAAGATTATGAAAGGGAATTAACTATGAGCGGAAATAAAATTCGATTAAAGGTGAGGACTTATTGTCCAGAGAATAAGAATAATTGTTTTTAATGTTTTTTTTAAAGGCAAAACAAGTCCATTTTTAGAGTATTTATTTTCAAAAACAATTTTTCTAAATTATAAAATTCTATATCGTTATTTCGGTGTATGCTTTTTAGGGGTAGTAAAAAATGGGTTAATAAAAAAGAGAAAAGTAAAAAGCAATTCTTCAATTGAAAGCAGCATTAAAGAATTTACCAGTCAGAAAATATCTTTTAGCTTGGTTAAGGAAACTAATCTAACTGAAAATATGTTTTCTAAATCAGATAACTTAGTATTAGATGAAAAAAAACTCTGATTACAGGTTTTATATAAATAAAAGAGGGGCTACAATAAGTATTCAAAATCTCAAAAATAACAGTGTGAACGGATTTTCATTTAAGGGAAAGGGATATAAATATTGTAGTCAAATTGACGGATTTACTGTTTTAGATTCTTCTTTTGTAATATATGATTCAGCTTGGCGGAAGTTCTTGGAGTATGATTTTCGAGGAAATTATATCTATGGAAGAACTAATGAAAACACTGAATTCCCGTACAGCATTAACAGTGCAGTCGCTGTTGATTCTTTGATTTTAGTTACCGGAATAAATTATAGAGGATGGGAAAATTTCAGGAATGGGATTTCGTACCCGAATTTGTTTTTGATTGATGTTAAAAACAATAAACTTCATTGGCAGCAGTCTTTATTTCAAGCAAGTTTAGCACGCTATAAAAGAGATGATGTAAACTTCCATCCTCAAATGAATGCACAAGAAATAAAAAAAATGATAATATTTATTATCAATTTGATATCTGTTCCGGTGAAATAATTCAATTTGAAATAGATAATTATAAATTTACTGATTTAGGCAGTTTTGTTTTACCAGATGAAGTTTTCAAAAAACATATAGAAATGCCTTTCATAAAATATCAAGATTATTCAACTGACAATTCTGATGTATGGTTTAATAGTGGAAGCAGATTGATTGATCTGTTTTGCGATGAGCAATACTTAATTTGTTATATAGGTGAATATAGTACTAATTTGAAAGAAGATATTTTCAAACTTGTGTTTATTGATAAGGAAAAAAAGAGATAAGACATATAGTAACAGTTGATTCAGAAAAATTCCCTCAATACGTAGAAAATGGTGAAATTGGGATTTTAGGTTATAAGAATATTGAGAAGAAAGATAGTGAAATTATTTTGTATAAAATCAATTATAAAGAATTATTTGAGGGAAGATAAGATTCTAAAATGATGTAATTAAGTAATCGGATAATGTAACGGGATTGATAAAAAAGACAAATTACGGGATAAGCACTAATCGAAAAATAAAGAAATATCAGTATATTTTAATATAGAGGTAGGTATTACATTTAAACTAATTATAAATGTAATGTTGATAGCAATCATTTCCACTAATAAAATATTATACGTGAGGTAAAAATGAAATCGTATCTGTTGTTTTTTATGGTGTTTGTTACAATAAATCTGGCTCAAACAAAATTGGTAGTTAGTGTAAATGAATCAGGTGATTTTCAAGATATACAAAGTGCAATAAACTCAGCAAATGATAAAGATACTATTTTTGTTAAGAATGGTATTTACGATTACTTTATATTAGAAAATAAAGAATTAAAAATTATAGGTGAATCAAAAGATAGTACTATTATAAATGGCAAAGGTTGGTCTATATTATTTAACACTCCAAAAGATTGTGAAATTCAAAATATTAGATTCAGGCATTCAGCAATAGCTGTAAAAAATTACGAGTTATATAAAATTTACCAAAAAGTTCCTAAATTATTTATCAATAATTGTTATTTCGAAGTTCATCCAAAATATCCGGGAGAAGGAAGAGGCATTTGGATTTATGTTAACTTTGAGGATTTTGCAGCAACAGAGTTAGTCGATACATTAGCTAATTCAATTGGAATATTTAATTGCACATTTGAAGAAAAAGGGGAAGCAATTGTTTTTGAATTAGGAGGGATTTTAGGTAAAAAATCATTACACAAATTTAGTGTAAACAATGAAGATAGTTTAAAATTATTAAATATTGATTGCAGCTATAATTATTTTGAACTAACCGATAGTAGTTCTATTGCTAGTAAAATTAAAGACAATACAACTCATTATGATCCAAATATGCCTGATTGGTATAACTTTTCAAGTTTTAATTTTATACCTTGGTCTGCTAGTTTAAACAAGTTTTCCTCTGTGAACTCTAGCACAGGAATTAGATATAATAACTTTCTTAATTGTGGAAAATTCTTTGTTAGTTCATTATATTATCCGAAGTATTTAGATATCAAAGATATTCTTGAAATACCTATTACATTCTATCTTGAAAATGCTTTTCCTAACCCATTTAATCCTTCGACTAGTTTTTACATTAATCTACCGAATAATGAAATTGTTTCTCTGAATGTAGTAAATTCTGTTGGAGAAGAAATTAGTAGTTTGAAGAGCAAGCAAGAATTAATGGCCGGTAGGAATAAAATTGACTTGAACTTTAACAATCAACCTTCGGGAGTATATTTTATAAACGTAAGAGCAAAGAATATATCCAAAATTATCAAAGTTGTTCTAATTAAATAAAGAGGAAAATTTACATGAAACTATTAAAGCTGTTGTTTGTTTCTTTTTTTATATGTTGTTCGTTAACAGCACAACCAAAATTTTTGGTGCAAATTAACAAGAATAAAAACATTAACTTAGAAATGAAAAATAAAATAGTGATAAGTAGTAATTCAGGGTTTAAGGAATTAGCAAAATCCAAGCAAATTAAAAAAATTAGAAAACTGAAACTAAAAAATGTTTTACAAGATGTGGATGTATATCTTATAGAATTTTCAACTGAAGTATCAGAAAAAGAACTTTATGATACGGGGATTTTTAGTTATGTAGCAAAGCAAAAATTAGATAATGACATTAATATGACGGGAGGAACAATAACAACTATCCCTACAGATCCAGAGTTTAGCAATTTACTATCACTTTTAAGAATGAATTTTCATAAAGCTTGGGAACTTGAAGCAGGCAGAGATGAAATTATTGTTGCAGTTCTGGATACGGGGTTAGATTGGTTTCATCCTGATTTAAGAGATAATATTTATATTAACCAAGAAGAGATGAATTCTTCTACAACAATTGATTGGATAAATGGAACAATAACAGGTGATGGAATTGATAATGACGGGAACGGATATGTAGACGATATAGTAGGGTGGGATTTTAGAGCTGGAGATAATAATCCTATTCACGAAATGATAGAGCCTGGTTCAAATGCCAGAGACCATGGTTCTCAAGTAACAGGACCTTTTTGTGTAGCAAACGACCGATTTGCAATTGGAATGGCACCAAAAGTAAAAGTAATTGGTTTAAAGGTATCCGAGGATTGGGCAGCTAATACAATAGAGGCTATTGACTATTGTATCGAGAATAATATTTCAGTAATCAATATGAGTTATGGAACATCTTGGTGGGCAAGTCGAACCGATATTCGAAGTGCATGTGGAAAGGCTGTAAATGCTGGAATAGTTTTAGTGGCTTGTGCTCAGAATTATAATTCATCATCAGCAGTTTATCCTGCAGGGTGGCCTGAAGTTATAAGTGTGGGAGCATGTGATATAGATGATACAAAAAGGTTTGACTCAAATTATGGCTCAACATTGGAAGTATTCGCTAATACTGAAGGCTTAGCAGTTTGTGGTTATTACCCTCCTAGTGATAGTCATTTCGAAGGAGTTGGAGGTGGAGCAACCTCTTCTGCTACATCAATAATTAGTGCTTTGGCAGCATTAATTAAATCAGTCAATATTAGTTTTACCAATCAAGAAGTTAGAAATATCATTGCACAAACTTGTGTAAATATTGATAATACAAACCCTTCTTATGTTGGTCAATTGGGAAATGGAAGAATTGATGCGGCTGTGGCAATTACTTTAGCTACAGGTGCCCCAACAACTCCAAACAATTTTAGATTTGTTGCTAATAGTGATCATCCACAAATTTCTTGGGAAGTGAGTACAGATCCTAATATAATTGGTTACGAAATTTATCGTAAATATGGTAATGAAAATTGGATATTAAGAAGTATTGTGTGGCCTTCTATAACCACTTATAATAGATAATCAAATTGTTTTTACCAAGCCGGTTTGGGAAAAAAACGTCTATTATAAAGTAAGAGCAAGAAATAACACTCAATATAGATCAATTTTTACAGATAAAATTAAGTTTACTGGGAAAATTGGGGTACCAGATAGAAGTAACAAGGAAGAAGTTATAGAAAATCTAGAAATTGCAAAAACAAAGATTAGTAATGAAATTTCAAATTATCCTAATCCTTTTAATCCAACGACTAAAATTGAGTACTCAATTAAAGAGAGTTCTAATGTGAAAATTGTAGTTTACGATATGCTGGGACAGGAAATTAAGACACTTGTGAATAGTGAAAAATCAGCTGGAACGCATAGTGTAAATTTTGATGGATCAAGTTTACCAAGTGGTATATATTATTGTAAAATTGTTTCCACAAATTTTAATAAAACTATTAAAATGTTACTTACTAAGTGATAATACATAAAGATTAATAATAAGGAGCCTTGCTAAAAACAAATTTTATGAAACTTACTAAGATAAATAGTGATCTTCCCCCGAATTATCAAAACAAACATTAAACAAAAGAGATTAGAAATGAAAAAAGTAAAAAAAATATTATCAGGTATAACTTTAGCTGTAGTTATGGCAGGTAGTTTTTCAGCCCCAACAAATGCAGGATATTGTGAAGAAGCATTAAAAGATTGAGCTACTACTCCTGAAGTACTTTTTTTAGCACCATTTTTATGGATTGGTTGTGGAATTGGTTATTTAGGCTGTTAATCTGACAAATATAGCTTACCAAATGGAAACATTTGGCAAGTGATTTAATAAAATTAAGATAAAGGAATAATTTGGAAGTTATTAAGTTTCAAAAGGTTAAAAAATCTTTTAAAAATAGTGAGTTTAATTTAGATGTTGACGAACTGAACGTGTACTCCGGTAAAATATTGACCTTATTGGGTCCAAACGGAGCAGGTAAAACAACACTGATAAAATTACTACTTGATTTAATTTTTCCAGATAACGGACAAATTACAATTTTAGAAAAATCTCATAAAGATAAAACTGTTAGAAAAACAATTGGCTATTTGCCCGAAGAATTCGAATTACCGAATGATCTTATTGTAAAAGATTTTTTATTAAGCTTTAGCAATGTTTCATCACTTTCGAAAAAGACATTATTAAATCAAATTGATTATTTAATTAATTCATTAGATTTTCAAATTGATGTGGAAAAGAAAATATCTGCACTCTCAAAAGGAAATAAACAAAAAGTAGCTTTAATATATTCGTTGTTAGGAAATCCGAATATATTAATATTTGATGAGCCTTTTAATGGTTTGGATCCGATACAAAGAAGCAATATGATTAATTATTTAAATGATCTTAAAAATAATGGGGTAACAATAATTATTACAACCCATATCTTAAGTGATGTTGAGGATATTAGTGATGAAATTGCAATTATTAAAGCGGGTAAGTTTATTATTAAATGCACTAAAAATGAAGCGTTAAAACAACATACTAATTTGGAAAGTTTTTATCGCAATTATATAGAGGAGAATTAAAAAGTATGTTGTATAAGAATATTCTAAATTCATCTCTAAGGCAATCAACTCACAAAGTTTGGGTAATCTTATCCTTTGCAATCTCCTTATTGTTTTTTGGAATGAATATAGTTTCTGAAAATAATATAACTGAGATAACAATTTTTAGTATCAAAATGAATCGTATGATTGCCAACAATGGTGAAATTTGGATTTCCTATTTAATATATGTTATCTGCTTCTTAACTATTATTACTACTCCAAAGTTGTTATTAGATTTAATGCATAAAAAAAGTGTTCACTTTGTGCTTGGTAAATCTTTTTCAAGAATTGATTTATTAACTCACACATCAATTGGTATTATTACTTCATATTATATTTTTTCCTTATTGACGGGAGTTTTAATATTACTTGGATTATATATATCTAACGGAATATTGTCATTTAGTTTTTTACTTACCTGTCTCTATATTCCAATCATACTGTTTGGGATTTTTATCATTCAGTATATAGCCATACTTGTTTTTGAAAATTATTCAATGAGTGTAGCAGTCGGATTCTTTTATATTTTAGTTTTTTCACCTATGCTCGAATTAAGAGAAAAACTTTTTTCAGATTTTTCTGAGATCTTATTAAATATTCTTAATGTTTTATATGAGTTGCTGCCACAGACCCTTAAGTTTATAAATCTAGCGGCAAAGGGGAACGATATTAGTGGTGAGCAATTAACGACTTTATCATTTTTAATTATATCATATTTCCCTCTACTAGCATATTGTGTATATTTAATGAGAAAAAAAGAATTTTGAGAGGTAAAAGGATTGCTTCATTATTTATAGAATTTAGTTCATAAATTAATGCATGATCAAAAATTGTATACAATTCTATCTAACCAGTTTAGTTCAAAACCGTAATTTTATCTTAATTTTTTTATCTCGATAATCTATAATCTCGTTAACTTTCTTCTTAAATATCTCTGAATGAGATGACGAGACTCGTTTCAAGATTCCCAACTACATCAACTCAATTAAATATCATTATAGATAATAAACAAAATAAGAGCTTTAAGTATTTTTTTAGATTTTCAGGGAACTCCATTTGTCAGGGAACGTCGAAAAGCTTGTAATTCATTTTACAATCATAAAATTGATTCCAGAATTATCTACACTATATACGGAGAAAAATCAATGCTGAATGTCAGAAACATAATAATTGGAATTTTGATATGCTTTATTAGTATTTCAACACTGACTGCCCAAGACGAGTCTGATAAAAGTTTGTTTGAATTAAAAAAATCGATTAATGAAGTATTAGAAAAAACTAAAACTCCGGGTGTTGGGGTTGTTATGATAAAAGGGGATTCAACTGTATGGGTTGGAGGTCTTGGCAAAGCAGATGTAGAAAACAATATAGATGTGAATGAATCTACAATCTTCAGAGTAGGTTCAATTTCTAAATTAATTGTTTCGTGTGCGATATTAAAGCTTCAGGAAGAAGGTAAACTATCACTTAAAGATAAAATCAGAGATATAATTCCGGAAATTGAGTTTGAAAATCCGTGGGAAGATTCAAACCCTGTTAGAATAGAACATTTGCTTGATCATACTTCCGGGTGGAGTTACTGGCATATATAAGAACTTGGTTATGATGACCCGACTCCAAAAACTTTGAAAGAGGTTCTTGAATTTTGTCCAAAATCAAGAAAATCACGCTTTGTCCCCGGAACAAGAATAAACGAGAGTAACGTTGGTTCGGCTACAGCTGCTTATATAGTTGAAAAGTTATCTCAAATGAGTTTTGATGAATATGTTGAGATGCATTTGTTTAAACCAATGGGCATTAAAAATATGAGTTTTTTTCAAACTGCCCATTATAAAAAAAGAGCTGCTCAACTATATGAGAACGGGAAAAAATTAAATTATTTACATCTGCTTTATCGTCCGGCTGCTGCTTTGAATGCTTCTCCCAAAGAGATGATGAAACTCCTTGAACTGTTTATGAATAAAGGAAAAGTTAACGGAGTGCAAATTCTTTCTGAAAGCTCGATGGCAAGATTCAAAAAAGCAGAAAGTATGGAAAAATTAACAAAGTTAGAGTTGTTTAAAAATTTCGGTATGTTCAGCTATGGGTCTGAACATAAGGGGTTTTTATATTACGACACAATCGGAAGCGTTCCGGGTGCTTTTGCAGCAATTGGATACTTGTCCAATCACAAACTTGGTTACGTTGCTATGATTAACAATGGTGACGATTTTATACTTGAAAAGATCACTTCACTAATTAAAGATTATCAAACCAAAGGATTAAAAAAGCCTGTCAAAAGAAAATATGAAAAGCGTTCTTTATCTATTGATCCAACAGGATATTACACTTGTATAGAACCAAAACTTGATATTCTTTCTTTTATAGAACCTGCAAAGAATATACAAAAGGTATGGGTAAAAAATGACACTCTCTATTCCAAATCTATGATGCGGGGAAACTCAACTGTAAAGTATGTGCAAATTAGTAATAATGAATTTTGCTACGCCGGAAAAGACAGAGTAGGATTGGCAATACTGGATGATCCTGTTGAGGGGCAGATAATCTTTTCACACAATTTTTTAAAGAAGATATCACCGTTTCGGGCTTATACGTTGCTAACTATAATCTACTCCTTTCTTGTAATTTTATATGTTGCACCAACTTTGGGTTTAATTTGGTTAGTTGTGTATTTGATCAAGAAAAACAAAGTGGCCGTAAAAATAAGTTTAGGTCCAATACTTAATAGCGCAATAATTTTTCTCGTTTACTATATAATGGTAACAAATGGTGATACAAGAGCTGATTGGTATAAATTGTATGGAACGGTAAACGTTTATTCAATTTTATTATATCTATGTGGTATTTGTTACGCGCTGGCTTCTGTTTGGAATATTTTTTATATCTTCAAAAACCGTAATGTAAAAATGTCCAGATTTTTCTACTTCTATTCAGCATTGATATCTTTATTCAACCTGATTTTTACAATTCACTTTTTCGTTAATGGGGTGATAGGTATTCCAATTTGGATGTAAAATATTTTTACTTGCACAGAAGTAACAGAACTGATAGTAGATTAACAATAAACGAAAATAAATCTCAATCAAAAACCCCGACTCAAAGCCGGGGGTTGAAATTTATTTTAGTTCTCTTTCATTTCCATAATAGAAATATAACATTTTAGGAGTTTCAATTTTATTGAATCTAATAAAATACAAGCCCTCGCTTGTAAAAGAAAGGGCTGTAAATCGAAGAGGAGTTATTAAATTACGTAGATTTCGTTTTTCGGTAACAGCTCCCTTAACACGTAATTTAAATGATATTCTGCTGCTTGGAAATATTTATATACCTCTAAGCTTGATAAATCTTCAATATCAGAATTATCTAAATTTTCCAACTCTTCTAACCAATCAAGACCTAGATATTTGGGGACTTCAGTTTCATCAGATTCAAAGAATAAGTTTTCTCTTAAAGATTTAGACCATTGTTCTGAACGATCTTTTTTATTCCCTTCAAAAGAAATAATATCTGAAATATTCTCTTTAATATCTTCAAAAGTCTGATTTATGTTTACATCTTTAACATCTATTTTATTATTTGCATATTCCTTGAACATATTAAATAACTGTTCGCAAGCTTCCATAAATGTTACTTTGTTATCTCTTGTATCGAGTTTTAAATCATCAATCCTATCATATTCATATTTAAAATTCCATTTCAAATATGGCCTATCAGGATAAGTTGCCACAGCACCGTGTCCTAACGCTCCTGAAAATGTTTCCGCAGCAGTTGATATTATCGATCTTATATTTTCATAGATAGGATTGAAATCATCAAAAAACGCTTTAAACTTTCCTTCTATATAATCTTTAACATCTGGATTCACTACCTCAACATTTATAGAATCATTAATAATTTGGTTTTTTGTTGAACTTACACCCGAAAATCCATAGTGTGCAAAAGTATCAGCATAAACATGAGCTGTAACACCCATCAACTCAGCTGAAAATTCTTTGTCATAATTTGCTATTGCATTATCTCTCATTTCAATTGCTATATTACTATTTTTTACACAAATTAATTTTTCAGTAAAAGTCTCTCCTTTTCCTCCTGGTAAAAAATGAAAAGGAACCCAAACGTATCTTTGATCAACTGGGTCAACATTCTTAATATCGATTGAATGGTGTGCTGTTGCAACCGATTTAATTTTACTTCCATCAATATGATCATAATCAATCTTTTCAACTGAATCATCTACGAATTGAGATGATGAAGCTATAATTTGAGCTGTTTCTTTTTTAATACCAGCAGCTCTTGCTAATACATAAATTCCATAATAATGCATATCTTTTTGCATATTAAATTCTCCTCTTTTTAATTAAAAATTGCCGCTAATGAAGGGACTCGTTTTGCAATTGTGATT